>JBGQKY010000094.1:0-9883 GCA_041499745.1 Gaiellaceae bacterium | reverse complement strand
GAGCTTTACGAATTCGCCGCCGAGGCGCAGGGGGCGACCCTCGAAGTCCGGGTGAACGCGGACCTGGAATTCCCCGGCGACCGCGTGCGCCTGCGGCGCGCGCTCGCAAACCTGGTGGACAACGCACTCAAGTACCTCGGCGAGGGCCATGCCATCGTCCTCTCCGCCGAAACGACCGGCCAAGCGCCCGAGATCGACTGGTCGGCGTGGGCGGGCCTACGCGACGTGATCTCACACAGCTATTTCCGCGTCGACATGAAGGTCATTTGGGACACCATCGACTCGGACGTTCCGCAGCTGGCAGCAGCTGTCGATCGACTGCTCGACAGTTAGTTCCGCGGAGCTCAGCGAGAAGGCCTAGCGTTCCCGGCCGCGGGGCCACCAGCCGGGAACGGCGCGGCGGTATTCCTCGTAGCGCTCACCGAACACCCGCAGGAGGGTGGGCTCCTCGTACCAGTGGACAAACGCGGCGACGACCGCGAGAAACGCGGCGGCGTACGGCAGCAGGACGAGCTGTCCGAGCGCCAGCGCCTGGCCGACGATCGTTGACGCAACCGCGAGGTACATGGGGTTCCGGACGAAGCGGTAGAGGCCTCCGACGACGAGGCGCTCGGTCGGCGCGACGGGAGCAGGCGTGCCGATCCCTTCGACGACGAAGCGGGCGAACGCGTTGAGGAGGACGACCGCGCCGGCGGCGAGCAGGATCATGCCGAGGACGCGCAGCGGCGCCCAGTGGCGCAACGGATCGCGCACTTCCCACCCGGTGAGAAGCCAGGGGACGAGGCCCGCGACCACGCCGGGTGCGACGAAGAGGAACACGAGGCTGCCGGCCGCGGCTCTCGCTCGGCCCATGCGGCCTCTAACAGTCGTACGACACGACTACGGTCCAGTTCTTCGCGTTCGCGTCAGGCTGGCCGAACCCCGTGCCGCTCAGCGTCACGTGCACGTCGAACTTCCCGTCGGCCCTGAAGCCCTTGACCTGCGAGGACCACGTCTGCCCCGGGAAGGCCGCAGGTGCGGGCGCATGGCCGGTCGCCATGTCGATGAAGCCGACCTTGATCTCCTTGGCGCACTTGGGGATGCCGTGCGGGAAGACGTCGCTGAACGAGCCCGAGAACCCCTCCGGGATCGCGAAGATCTGGAATGGCTTCGTGACGACACAGCGCTTCGCGGTCCCCTCGTCGATCTGGCTCACCTGCAACAGCGCCTTGTGCTTCGCGGCGAGCGCGCGGCGGAGCTCCGACGCAGTGAACTTCTCCTTCCCGTGCTTGAGCAACTCGCTCGCCGCCTGGTCGTCGCCGGCGGCGCTCCTGAGAGCGCCCTCTATGAGTGACGCATCGTTCGGGTGGATGTCGCCGTGCGTGGCGCCATGTTGGACCGCCGCGAGCGCGTCGACGAGCAGGGTGTGGGAGTGAACGATCTTTTCGTGCGCCTTGTCCCAGTCGAGCGGACTCCCGTCGAGGAGGGCGAGCGCGGCCTTTTCGTCGGCGACGGCTTCGAGGATGTCCTGCTTGATCAGGTGGTGGGTGGCCGGGCGGGCCGCTCCCGGCAGCATCAGCAGCCCGAGCACGACGAGAACCGCAAGCCGGCGCACCTGCCGAGAGTACGCCTAGGTGGGGGTGCCGGACAAGGCCTCGCGCTTCGCGCGCGACCCGGCGCTCTGGCGCTTCTGCCCCGAGAGCTCGACCTTGCGCAGCCGGATGCTCTTCGGTGTCACCTCGACGCACTCGTCGACGCGGATCAGCTCGAGCGCCTGCTCGAGCGACAGCGGCCGCGGCGGAATGAGCCTGATCGTCTCGTCCGAGCTCGCCGCCCGCATGTTCGTCAGCTTCTTCTCCTTCGTGGCGTTGACGTCGAGGTCGTCGGCGCGCGAGTTCTCGCCGACGATCATCCCCTCGTAGAGCTCGACGCCCGGTGAGATGAAGAGCGAGCCGCGCTCCTGGAGGTTGAGGATCGCGAACCCGGTCGCCGGACCGCGGCGGTCGGCGACGAGCGCGCCCGTCGGCCGGGTGCGCAGCTCGCCGTGCCACGGCTCCCAGCCCTCGAAGACGTGGTGGAGGATGCCCGTGCCGCGCGTCTCGGTGAGGAACTCGGTGCGGAAGCCGATCAGGCCGCGAGCGGGGACGAGGTATTCCATGCGCGCCCAGCCGGTGCCGTGGTTCACCATCTGCTGCAGGCGGCCCTTGCGCAGTGCGAGCAGCTGCGTGACGACGCCGATGTAATCCTCGGGAGCGTCGATCGCGACCCGCTCGACCGGCTCGTGGCGCTTCCCGTCGATATCGCGTGTAAGTACCTCCGGCTTGCCGACGGTGAGCTCGAAGCCTTCTCTTCGCATCAGCTCGACGAGGACGGCGAGCTGCAGCTCGCCGCGCCCCTGCACCTCCCATGCGTCGGGGCGGGCGGTCGGGTTGACGCGCAGAGCGACGTTGCCGACGAGCTCCTGGTCGAGCCGCTCCTTGACCATCGATGCGGTCAGCCGGTCGCCCTCGGTGCCGGCCAGCGGCGACGTGTTGATGCCGATCGTGATCGAGAGGGACGGCTCGTCGACCGTGCTGACCGGAAGCGGCCGCGGATCGTCGGGGTCTGCGATCGTCTCGCCGATCGTCACGTCGGGCAGGCCGGCGATCGCGACGATCTCCCCCGGTCCGACCTCTTCGGCGGGCACGCGATCGAGCGCCTCGGAGACGAAGAGCTCGGTGACCTTCGCGTTCTCGATCGTGCCGTCGGCGCGGCACCAGGCGATCTGCTGGCCCTTCTTCAGCGTGCCGTGCCGCATGCGGCAGAGGGCGAGGCGGCCGAGGTACGGAGACGCGTCGAGGTTCGTGACGAGCGCCTGGAGCGGGTGGTCGGGGTCGTACGTCGGCGCGGGGACGGTCGCAAGCAGTGTGTCGACGAGCGGCTTGAGGTCGGGGGCGAGCTCGTCGGGCGTGTACCCGGCGCGCCCCTCCCGGGCGTTCGCGTAGACGATCGGGAACTCGATCTGCGCCTCGTCGGCGTCGAGGTCGAGGAAGAGCTCGTAGACCTCGTCGACGACCTCGCTCGCGCGGGCGTCGGGCCGGTCGACCTTGTTGACGACGAGCACGACCGGCAGCTGCGCCTCGAGCGCCTTGCGCAGCACGAAGCGCGTCTGCGGCAGCGGCCCTTCGCTCGCGTCGACGAGCAGGAGCACACCGTCGACCATCGTGAGGCCTCGTTCGACCTCGCCGCCGAAGTCGGCGTGCCCCGGCGTGTCGACGATGTTCAGCTTCACGTCGCCGACGTGGACAGCGGTGTTCTTCGCGAGGATCGTGATCCCCTTCTCGCGCTCGAGGTCCATCGAGTCCATGACGCGCTCGTTGACGTCCTGGTTCGCGCGGAAGGAGCCTGCCTGCCAGAGCAGCGCGTCGACGAGGGTCGTCTTGCCGTGGTCGACGTGGGCAACGATCGCGACGTTGCGCAGGTCGTCGCGGCGTGCGGTGAGATTGTCCTTCGACACTGACGGCCACGGTAGCTTGCCGGAGCGCTACGCCGAGTGGCGCCGAGCGAAGGGCTCGAGCCCTTCCTGAGCGCGTGCGATCGCCCAGGCGTGGTTCCAGCGGAAGAGCGGGCGAAGCACGGGCGTCAACGCACGGACGATCGGCTTCTCCGCGTAGACCCGCCAGTCGAAGCGGACGTGCGTTCCGTCGCCGCGCGGCGTGATCGTCCAGAGGCCGCGGCCGCGGAGGTCGCCCTCGACGTCGGCGCCGATCGCTGTCGGTCGCTCGTAGAGCGTGATCGTCGAGCGCGTGCGCAGGTGGTACGGAAGCCTGCCCTTGAAGTGCTGGTGCGAGACGCGGCCGAGCTCGGGCGGACCGTCGGACGTCGTGTCGATGTAGACCGGCCGCCACCACTCCGGATAGGTGGTCGCGTCTGCAATCGCGTCGAAGACGGCCTCGGGAGGAGCGTCGACGTCCCACTCGTCGACGAAGAGGTACTCGCCGGTGTCGGCCGCGCTGACGCCCTCGCTGTACTCCGGGTAGCGGGCGCGGTAGCCGCGGGCACGGCCGAGCGCGGCGAACGGCGCGAAGATCGCGCTCTGCACGCCCGCGGGCGGCTTCGGCGGGCGGCCGAGCTCGGCGAACTCGGAGAAGATCACGGCGAGCTGCAACGGCGACGGATTGCCCTTGGCGTCGACCTTGCCGTCGCGGGCGAGCCCGAAGAGCGTCTCGAGCAGCACCTCCGACTCGAGCGCCGGGCGCAGTGCGAACCGCGCGCGGATCGGCGCCTCCTGGGTTGCGAAGATTCGGTGCCGCGTCGCGACGGGGACGTCCTCGGCGTCGCCCGGCCCGAGCCGCCGCTCCCAGCCGGCCACAACGATGCCCAGCGTTCCGTCGAGCACCTCGTGGCGCTCTTGCTGGAGCGGGTGCAGGTGATCGCGGACAGCGAACCCGCGCGGCACGAACTCGAGCTCGTACTCGAGCACCTCGCCGCCCGTTTCGGCCGCGGTGCGGAGAAAGACGAGGCGGTCGCCCGTGGTCGGATTCTCGAGCACGTCACCTGCGTGCGCCATGGGACGAGCCTAGCGCGTAGCTAATTCGCCGGGATCTTGACGACCTGCTGCGTCATGCCGCCGTCGACGATGTAGCTCTGGCCGGTGACGTAGGCGGCCTCGTCGGAGCAGAGCCAGGCGACGAGCGCCGCGACCTCCTCCGGCTTGCCGGGGCGGCCGAGCGGAACCTCGGGACTGAGCCGCTCCGCGTCCTTCTCGTTGCGCAACGTCGCGATCACGCCCGGCGCGACCGAATTGACGCGGATGTTGCGGTCGCCGAGCTCGAGCGCGAGCGCCCGGCTCAGCATGCCGAGCGCCGCCTTGGCGGCGGCGTAGACCGCGAGGCCGGGGCGCGGGATGTGCTCGTGCACGGACGTGATGTTGACGATCGAGCCGCCGTCGCCCATCTGCTTCGCTGCGGCCTGGGCGAGGAGGAACGCGGCGCGGACGTCGACGGCGAACGTCAAGTCGAAGTCGGCGATCGTGAGGTCGAGGACCGGCCCTGCGGTCACCACACCCGCGTTGTTCACGAGCACGTCGATGCGGCCTGTCACCTCGATGGTCTCGGCGACGAGCCGTGCCGGAACGGCGGCGTCGCTGAGGTCGCCGTAGGTCCAGACGACGTGGTCGTCACCGAATTGCTCGCGGAGCTCGTCGTAGGACCCCTTCTGGTCGCTGCCGGCGGTCGCGTAGCCGAGGGCGTAGCCGTCGGCCAGGAGCCGCTGCGCGATCGCGAGGCCGATCCCCGTGTTCGCGCCGGTGACGAGCGCGGCCTTCATGCGTCGATGCTACGCGACTGCGGTTCGCCGAGAAGGTGCTTCGCCTCGGCGGAAGAGTGGTTGGGAGGGAGCGAGTGCCGCTCCCTCCCAGAGGGTCATTCGTGACTACGAGCCGAGGACGGCGCGGATGCGACCTGCGTCCGCCACGAGATCCGCTGCCTCGGAGGGTGTGATTACGCGGGCGGGCAGGAAGCTCACCTCGGCTCGGAAGACCGCCAGCGCCGCGGCCGCCAGCTTGGGCCGCTTCTGCACGAGCGCCGCCTGTGCCGCTCGCAGCTCGACGTCGAGGCTGGTCGCCACGAGCGGCCGCAGGCCGAGCGAGGCGACACGGTTACGCAGCGTTGCGAGCTGCTCCGCTGCGCCGCGGACATGCACGACGAAGGTCGCTGTCGCCGTGTTGCCCGAGGAGTCCGTGGCGGTGCAGGCCACGAGGGTGTCGCCGATCGGGAACGTCGTCCCGGATGCGGGCGAGCACGTCACTACCGGTGCCGGATCGACGGCGTCGGTTGCCGACGTCTCGTAGCTGACGAAGGCGCCACTCGGCGAGGTCGCGTCGACCGCAAAGTCCGCGGGGACATCCAGTGTCGGCGGTGTCGTATCTGCAGGCTTCCACAGCGTCGCGTGGATCTGGCCGGAGGCCGTGTTGCTGTAACCGACGATCAAGCCGCCGTCGCTGATCGCATTGGCGCTGCTCGCAGGCCCGCCCAGGGTGCCGAGGTCGACCATGCCTCCTTCTTGCGTCCAGACGAATGCGCGCGGGGCGCCAGAGCTCGCAGCGCTGTAGCCGACGACCTGGCCGGCCTCGTTGAGCGACTTGAGCGTGTTCGTGCCGAGGGCGGCGGTGGCACCACCGAGGGTTCCGAGGTCGATCATGCCGCGCGCCTGAGTCCACGAGAACACGTGCTGAGTGCCGGACGCCGTCGTGCTGGTACCAACCACCTGCCCGGCATCGTTGACTGCGGCTGCCGAGCTCGCGGCGCCGCCGAGGGTGCCGAGATCGACCATGCCGCCCGTCTCCGTCCACGAGAACGCGTGCTGACCGCCTGAGGCGGTCGCGCTCGAGCCGACCACCTGTCTCGTGCCGTTCACGTCAGCGGCAAAGCTCGAGGTGCCGCCGAGTGTGCCGAGGTCGACCATGCCGCCCGCCTCCGTCAATAAGAAGGCGTGCAGCGCACCCGAAACCGTCGGGCTCGTTCCGACCACCTCACCGGCGTCGTTCACGGCCCAGGCGGTGGTGTTTGCGGATCCGCCGAGGGTGCCGAGGTCGACAATGCCGCCCGGCTCCGTCCACGAGAAGGCGTGGATGGGTGGCGGAGGCGAGACCGTGTTGCTGAAGCCTACGACCTCGCCGGCCTGGTTCACGTCCGTAGGGCTGCTGTTGGCGCCGCCGAGCGTGCGGAGATCGATCATGCCGCCGGCGGGCGTCCACGAGAATGCATGCCACCAGCTGTCCGTCACGTACGCCGTTCCAACAACCTGGCCGCGGTCGGTCACGTGCTCGGCGAAGCTCCTCGGGCCGCCGAGGGTGCCGAGGTCGACGATGGCCGCCGTCTCCGTCCACACGAAGGCGTGATCGAGCCCGGACGCCGTGCTGCTCTGGCCGACCACCAGTCCCGTGTCGTTCACGTCGCGGGCGAAGCTGCTCGTGCCGCCGAGCGTGCCGAGATCGACCGCGGCAAAGGGCGACACGGCCGCACGCGCGGTGCCTGCAGCGGACGCCAGAGCGAGCAGAACCGCGGCGAGGGCGAGCAGGCCGGCGGCCCGTCCGAACTGCAGGCCCGCTCGCGCGCGTGCGGTACGTCGTTTGGGTGTCGTATGCATGCTGGTGCCTCCTTCAGGCAGCCGCCGCCGTCGGCGGCGGCTACTCGGTGCATACGCCGCCCGGCTGCAAACTCACATCGGGAGACCCACGCTTTGCTGCTGTGGGAAATTCCCGATGTCGCCCGTCAAATCCGCGGACCGCGCGGTTAGGAAACCGCAGCTTCGCCGAGCAGATGCTTCACCTCGGCGAAGAAGTCCGGGACCGGCTCGACGCGGTAGTTCGGGCCGAGCTCGAGGAGCTTCGACCCCATCGACGTCACGAGGTCGACGTACACCGGAGCCTCGCCGGGGAAGTCCTTCACGAGCGCTGCGAGATCACGCACGATGCCCGCCGGCGCGACGCGCGCATCGACTTTCAGCCGCACTTCCTTGCGCTCGGGCGTCGCCTCGAACGCCGTCACCTCGAGCGCGACGAGCTTCGTCTCTCCCGCCTGCTTGTGGTCGACGCGGCCCTTGACGATCAGCACCTGGTCTTGCACGAGCAGGTCACGTGCCTGCTGGTAGACCGAGTTGAAGGCAACGACCTCACACGAGCCGGTGACGTCCTCGAGCCCGGCGAACACCATCGGATCGCCCTTCTTCGTCGTCATCTGCTTCAGCGACGACACGATGCCGCCGACGAGGACGATCTCGCCGTCGCGGCGCCGCTCGATCTCGTTGATCGCGCAGTCCGTCTTGCGGCGGAGCTGGTCGCGGATCGGCGTCAGCGGATGATCCGACACGTACAGCCCTAGGGTTTCCTTCTCGAGCCTGAGGAGGTCGTTCTCGTCGAACTCGCCGCTCGCGGGAGTCGTCGGATGGTGGTGCGGAGCAGCGTCTCCACTCGGCTCGCCGAGGTCGAAGATCGAGCCCTGCCCGAGAAGCTTGTCGGACTGCTGCTTCGTCCCCCACGCGAGCGCCTGCTCGAGGCACTCGAGCATCCCCTTCCGCGGCGACGACGTCGAGTCGAGCGCTCCGCATTTCACGAGCGACTCGAGCGCACGCTTGTTCACAGTCTGAGGGTCGACGCGCTCGGTGAAGTCCCAGATCGAGGTGAACGGCCCGCCCTCCGCGCGCGCGTGCACGATCGCGCGGCACGCCGACTCGCCGACGTTCTTCACGGCGTTGAGCCCGAAGCGGATCTTCCCCTCGACGACGGCGAAGTCGATCATCGACGTGTTCACGTCGGGCGGCAGCACGTCGATGTTGAGGTCGTGGCACGCGTTGACGTAGAACGGCACCTTGTCCTTCGTGTTCATGACGGAGGAGATGAGCGCCGCCATGTACTCCTTCGGGTGGTTCGCCCGGAGCCAGGCCGTGCGGTACGCGATGAGCGCATAGCAGGCGGCATGGGACTTGTTGAAGGAATAGTCCTGCGCCTGCTCCATGTCCGACCAGAGCTGGTTGGCCGTCGCCGCCGAAAGCCCGTTTGACGCGCAGCCGTCGAGGAATTGTCCCTTCAGCGAGGCCATCAGGGAATGGATCTTCTTCCCGATTGCTTTGCGGAGGTCGTCGGCTTCGGCGGGGGAGAAGCCGGCGACCTTCTTCGCGATCTCCATATATTGCTCTTGGAAGATGCATATGCCCCACGTGGATTTCGTGATCTCCTCGAGCCGCGGGTCGGCGTACGCGACAGCCTCGCGGCCGGCCTTCCGGTTCCCGTACACGGGGATGTACTGCATCGGGCCCGGGCGGTAGAGCGCAACGAGCGCGATCAGGTCCTCGAACACGGTCGGCTTGACCTGCCGCAGAGCCTCGCGCATTCCCGAGCTCTCGAACTGGAACACGCCGGTCGACTCGCCGCGCGCGAGCATCGCGTAGGTCTTCTTGTCTTCCAGCGAGATCGCGCCGATGTCGATGTTGCCGACGAGAGCGCACGCCTTGTCGATGACGTCGAGGTTCCGCAGGCCGAGGAAGTCCATCTTCAGCAGCCCGAGCGCCTCGATGTTCGTGCCCGAGACCTGCGTGACGACTTCCTGGTCGGCTCCCTTCTGCTGGAGCGGCAGCAGCTCGATCAGCGGCTCTGCACCGATGACGACGGCTGCCGCGTGGATGCCGTCCTGGCGCGTCAGGCCTTCGAGCGGCTTCGCGAGGTCGACGATCTCGCGCGTGATCGGGTCGGAGTCGTATGACTGCTTCAGCTCGGAGCCGGGCTTGAGGCAGTCGTCGAGCGTCTGCCCCGGGCCTTCCGGGATGAGCTTCGCGATCTTGTCGACGGTGCCGTAGGGAACCTCGAGCACGCGGCCGGCGTCGCGGACGGCGGCGCGCGCGGCCATCGTCCCGAACGTGATCACCTGCGCGACCCGATCGCGGCCGTACTTCTCGGTGACGTAGTTGATGACGCGCTCGCGCCCGTCGACCGCGAAGTCGATGTCGATGTCGGGCATCGTCTTGCGGCCGGGATTCAGGAAGCGCTCGAACAGCAGGTCGTAGCGGATCGGGTCGAGGTCGGTGATCTCGAGGCAGTAGGACACGAGGCTTCCCGCGGCTGAACCGCGGCCCGGCCCGACGCTCACGCCGTTGCGCTTCGCGAAGCCGATGAAGTCGGCGACGATCAGGAAGTAATCCGCGAAGCCCATCTCGCGGATCGTCTTCAGCTCGAACTGGAGCCGTTCGCGCAGCTCGGTCGTGACCGTGTCGTAGCGCCGGTCGAGCCCCTTCTCGCACAGCTCGACGAGGTACTCGAACGCGTCACGGTCGTCCGGCGTCGGAAACTTCGGCAGGAAGATCCGGTCGAGCTCCATCTCCACGTTGCAGCGCTCCGCGATCTCGAGCGTGCGCCGTAGCGCGTCCTCCT
>JBGQKY010000093.1:0-10130 GCA_041499745.1 Gaiellaceae bacterium | reverse complement strand
TGGGTGCTCGTCGGCGTCGTCGAGGAAAAGAGCAACCGCGTCGTCGAGCTGATCCTCTCGACAGTGCAGCCGCGCCACCTGCTCGCCGGCAAGGTGATCGGAATCGGCCTGCTCGGACTCGCGCAACTCGCACTCGTCGCCGGGCTCGCCGCCACCCTCCTCGCGGCCGGCGCCTTCGACGCCCCGGCCGCGCTCGGCGGCAGCCTCGCGCTCGTCGTGCCGTGGTTTGCGCTCGGGTTCGCGCTCTACGCGGTCGCCTTCGCCGCAGCAGGCGCGCTCGCCTCCAGACAGCAGGACGCGAGCACGGCGGGCCAGCCCGTGACGCTCACGCTCGTCGCCGCCTACTTCGCCGGCTACATCGCACTGACCGCCGCCCCCGACGGGGCCGTCGCACACACCCTCGCCGTCTTTCCGCTCAGCGCGCCGTTCGTCCTACCCGCACGGAGTGCCCTCGTCGGCGTCCCGCTCTGGGAACACGCGCTCGCGGTCGTACTCATCCTCGGCTCGATCTACGCGCTCGTCCGCCTCGCCGGCCGCGTCTACGCTCACGGCCTCCTCCACACCGGCCCCCGCCTCGGCCCTCGTTCAGCCTGGCGCCTC
Source organism: Gaiellaceae bacterium (assembly GCA_041499745.1). Classification (GTDB taxonomy): domain Bacteria; phylum Actinomycetota; class Thermoleophilia; order Gaiellales; family Gaiellaceae; genus Palsa-739. The sequence goes on along the minus strand of JBGQKY010000093.1, from coordinate 9,530 downwards.
AGCCATCACCCCTGACCCCACGTGGTAGACAGAAGACATGCCCTCGCCTTCCGACAGCGCGAGCGAGCTACTCCTCGCCTGGTACCGGGAGAACAAGCGGGATCTGCCGTGGCGAAAGAGCACAGACCCGTACGCGATCCTGGTCTCGGAGGTGATGGCGCAGCAGACGCAGGTCTCGCGTGTCGTTCCGCGCTGGGAGCGCTGGCTCGAGCGCTGGCCGACGGTCGCGGCGCTCGCGGCGGCCTCGCCGGCCGAGGTGATCCGGGAGTGGCAGGGGCTCGGGTACAACCGACGCGGATTGAGCCTCCACCGCGCCGCGCGACAGATCGCAGCGCACGGCTGGCCTGAGGACCTGACGGAGCTACCGGGCGTCGGGCGCTACACCGCCGACGCCGTCGCGTGCTTCGCGCTCGGCCGCGACGTGCTGCCGGCCGACGTGAACGTTCGGCGCGTCACCGGGCGCACACGGCACGAGTTCCCGTCTGCGTCGGCGCAGGCGCTGATGGACCTCGGCGCCACGGTCTGCCTCGCGCGGGTGCCGCGGTGCGGAGCCTGCCCGCTCGCGGCGGCATGCCCTTCGCGCGGACAGCGCTTCGAGCCTCTGCGCAAGCAGGGGCCGTTCGAGGGCTCGTTCCGCGAGCGGCGGTCTGCGACCCTGCGCCTCGTCGCGAACGGCGAGCGGCCGCTCGGGGCGCTCGACGCCGACGCCGTCGCGTCCCTCGCCCGCGACGGCCTCGTCCGGGTCGAGGCGGGGACCGTGTCGCTGCCCTAGACCCTCCTAGTACGATGGCCGCGATGCTCGGCGGACTCGCAACGCTCCTGATCCCGGTCTGGATCCTCCTGGGCCTGCTCTTCCTGTTCGGAGTCGTCGCGCTCCTTGGCCGGATCCGGGGCGGCCGCTATCTCCGCCCGGTCGTCGCGCTGATCGCGAAGGTGCCCCTGTTCCGCAAGTGGATGCAGAAAGCCTCGAACGCGGCGCTCGAGCGCTCCAACCCCGAGCTCGCGAGCGCGATGAAGAAGATGCAGCGCACAGGCGCGATGCGCGACCCGATGAAGGCGCAGGCTGCGATGTCGCAGCTCACGCGCGAGGAACGCCGCGCCCTGCTCGAGCTCCAGGAGCAGCAGGGGATGGGCGTCGCGCCCGAAGCGACGAACCGGCAGATGCGCCGGCGCATCGAGAAGGCGCAGAAGAACGCTAAGCGGCGTTGAGGTAGCGCTCGGCGACGAGCGCGAGCCACAACTTCAGCAGCCGCTCCCGTTCCAGCGGCGGGAGTTCCTGCCCCGCCTTTCGCTCGTGGATGGCGAACTCGTCCTGGACCATCTCCTGCGTGAACGTCTCGTCCCATGCCTGCCCGCGCACCCAGTTCTCGCACGAACGCATGACGTCGACGCGACCCTTGCCGCTCACCGCGGGAGCAGGCGCCACGGCACGACGCGCGAGCTCTTCCGTCAGGCGTGCGACCTCGAACCGCAGCTCGTCCGGCGTCCACTCTTCCAGTGGCTTGGCCATGGGACCGAGGGTAAGGGTCGGACCGGACGCTACTCGACGTCTGCGACCGAGCGCGGGAACTCGGTCGGCGAGTAGCGAAGCACGCCGGCCGGTGCGAACCACGGGATCGCGCGCAGCGAGAACCAGCCGGCCCGCACGGCGGGGTCGTCCTCGAGCAGGGCCTGCGCCTCCTCCGGGCCGCAGCCGAAGATCGTGATCCCGCGGAGCTCTGGGTCGCGAAGCGGGCCGGCGGCGAGCAGGTGGCCGGCCTCGTGCAGGTCGGCGAGGTACGAGAGGTGCGCGTTCTGCACCGTCTCATCGTAGGCCGGTGCGTCGTCGCGGGTGACGAGGAAGACGATCGTGAACGCGTCGAGCGCGACCATGCCGGGAGTCTCGCACGGAACCCGAAGGCTCCCGGCGGTGTAACAGTCTCGCCCCTGCGTCCGAAGGAGAACCGATGCTCCGCCGCCTCGTCGTCCTAGCTGCACTCGTCCTCCCCTCGTCCGCGCTCGCCGCCTACCCGACGCCGTACGCGCAGCAAGGCAGTCCCGGCGTGCTGACGAGCGACGGAACGCTGCGCTTCGTTGCATATGACGCGCCCGGCCAGACGACCGTCCTCGCAACGGTCAAGGCAAGCGGCGGAGCGCGCCTGAAGTCTGCGAGCCTGCAGGGATCGTTCGGCATCCCGATGCTCACCTACAACGGGGTCGCAGCCGGGCTCTCGCACGACGGCAAGACACTCGTGCTGCAGAGCGTCGGCGTGCCGCCGACGACGCAGTTCACGATCGTCGGCACCGACGACCTCGCCGTGCGCGACACGATCAGCCTCAGCGGGCTCTTCGGCTACGACGCGCTCTCGCCCGACGGCACGAAGCTCTACCTGATCCAACGCCGTTCGAGCAACGACCTCGACCACTACGTCGTGCGCGCGTATGACCTCACGGCGCACACGCTCCTGCCCGGGCGCATCGCCGACCGGAAGCAGAAGAGCTGGGTGATGCAGGGCCGTGCGACGGCCAGGACGACGACTGCCGACGGACGCTGGGTCTACACGCTCTATCAGAATCCCGGGGGCTATCCGTTCGTGCACGCGCTCGACACCGTCAAGGGCGTCGCGCACTGCGTCGGTATCCCGTGGCCCACGACCGACCCGAATCAAGTCGCCGTCAACAACATGCGGATCTCGATCCAGGGCCAGAAGCTGAGGGTGGGCGCCTACGCGACGATCGACCGCAAGACGTGGCGGGTGAAGAAGCTGTAGAACGCTCTAGACGGGGTGCCGCACCCAGATGTTCGGCTCCACGTAGGTCCCCGTGCCGCCCTCGAAGTGCACGGGCACGAGCGCGCCGGGAACGACGTAGTCGCCATCCTCGGGGAACTGGAGGCCCGTCCACTCCTCCCACTCGTCTCGTGAGCCGGTGACCGTCATCGAGCGCGGCGCCGGGTCGAGGATCTCCGCGCCGACGCGCTCGTGTGTCCGCAGCCACGGGTCGTACGGCAGCCCGTCCTCGCGGCGCCAGAGCATGTACCGCTCGATCGGCGTCAGCGGATAGCGCTCCTTCCACGTCGGCCGGACCGGGGCGATCATGCAGTCCAGGCCGTGCGCCGCCGCGACCCCGGCCATCCGCCGGAGCAGCACCGCGCTCAGTCCCTGGCCGCGGTACTCGGGCACGATCCCGACGACGATCGCACAGAGGTCGCTCGGGTCGCCCGCGACGCCGTTCGTGACCGCCCAGTCGATCCCGCGGGGCTCGGGTATCCCGTCCCAGCGCACGGGAACCGTGCACGCGTAGGCGACGGTCTCCTTGCCGTCGAGCACCCAGAACTGGAAGTCCGGGTAGACCTCGTAGAGGCGCGGCCAGAACGTGCTCACGATCGGGTCCTGGTTCATGAACTCGGGCCAGACCCGGGGCATGCTCCCGCGAAGGTCCTGCTCGGCCTGCGTCGTGATTCGCAACTTCATCGCCGCAACAATGCGACGGCCTGCGCTGCAAGTCCTTCACGGCGGCCGGTGAACCCGAGGCCGTCGGTCGTCGTCGCGCGCACCGCGACGCGCTGCGCGTCGACCCCGAAGGCCTCGGCGAGCCGTTCGCGCATCGCGTCGCGGTGGGGGGCGAGTCGTGGCTCCTCACCGATCAGGACGACATCGGCGTTCACGAGCTCCCAGCCTTCCTCGCGCACTCGGCGCCAGGCCTCGCGGAGGAGGCCGATCGAGTCCGCGCCCGCAAGCGCCGTATCTCCGGACGGGAAGAGCGCGCCGATATCCTCCATGCCCGCGGCGCCGAGCACGGCATCGGTGAGGGCGTGCGCAAGCACGTCACCGTCGGAGTGCCCCGCCATTCCGCGCGGATGGTCGATCCGCACGCCCCCGAGCACGAGCGGAACGCCGTCCTCGAATGCGTGCGCGTCGAAGCCGGTGCCGACGCGATAATCGGTCACGGCAACGCCCCCGGCAGCTCGTCCAGCGATCGAGTCCGAATGGCTTGCCGCGGCGGCTCGTGCAGGTGTCCCCAGGGGCCTCGCCGGCCGACGTCCTCGGCGAGGCGCGCGAAGAACTCCGGCGCGGGCTTCTGGACTCCGAACCGCTCCGAAGACGACACGAGCGTCTCGCCGACGTCGAACACGACCGCGGTCACAGCCACGAGGCGATCTTCGCGAGATCGTCGGCCGTCGTCACCTTGAGCAGGCGGGGATCACCCTCGACCACCTTCACCCGGCCGCCGGCCGCCTCGACGAGGCCCGCGCAGTCGGTCGCCTCCGCTCCGCCCGCCACCGCGCGGCGCAGCACGTCGGCCGGGAAGGCCTGCGGGGTCTGGACCGTGTAGAGCGCGTCCCGCGAGACCGTCTCCAGCGCCGCCCCGTCAGGCCCGACCCGCTTCAGCGTGTCTGAGACCGGCAGGCCCGGCACGACGCCGTCCCAGCCCTCGGAGAGCGGCGCAAGCACCCGCTGGATCACCTCCTCCGGGAGCAGCGGTCGCGCGGCGTCGTGGACGAGCACGACGAGCGCGTCCTCCCGCACCTCCGCGAGGCCAGCGCGCACGGAATCGGTGCGCGTCTCACCGCCCGCGACGCAGGCGTGCACCTTGCTGCAAGCGAGCTCCTCGGCGAGCAGGATCGCCGGCTCCTCCCAGCCCGGCGGCGCGACGATCACGATCGCGTCGATCCAGCCTGACTCGTCGAGCCGTCGTAGCGGCTCGGCGAGGAGCGGGTCCTCGCCGAGCTTCGCGAACGCCTTGGGCTGATCGAGGCCGAGCCTCTCGCCGCGCCCGGCGGCGACGAGGATCGCCCAGACCGACACGTCGTACTACGCCGTGGCGGCGACGGCCTTCTTCTTCGAAGCCGTCGTCTTCTTCTGGCCGTTACCGGTCTCGAGCACTTCCTCGAGCCACTCGGCGCACTCTTCCTCGTCCATGCTCTTGGCGTACATCAGCTCGGAGGCGAGAATCTTCTTCGCCTTCACGAACATCTGCTTCTCACCCGTCGACAGACCCTTCTCGTGGTCGCGGAGGGCGAGGTTGCGCACGACCTCGGCGAGCTCGAGGACGTCGCCCGTCTTCATCTTGTCGCGGTTGTGCTTGAAGCGGCGGTTCCAGTTCTTCGGCATCTCGGTCGAGCCGCCGGTCAGCGCCTTCAGCACGACGGCGACTTCCTTCTCCCCGATCACCCTCCGGAGGCCGACCTGGTCGGCGTTCTCGCACGGGACCTGCACGGTCATGTCGTTGTGCAGGATCTTGATCGTCAGGTACTCCCGCTTCTGACCAAGGACTTCGCGGGATTCCTTCTTCACGACCGTCCCGGCACCGTGGTGCGGATACACGACCTTGTCGCCGACCTTGTACAAGCCGGTCCTCCCCTCTCGCTCGCGCTTTTCCGCCAAAAGAGCCGGCATAAGGGACGCCGGCCCGAGGAGATGAATTCTAGCAAAAACCCGCTGGAAACGCCACTTTTCAGAACGTTTAAACCTTGAAAGCGTTACAGCTGGAGGTACCGCTCGACGAGGTTGTGCTCCTGGAGGCGCCTGAGGCCTTCACGGATCTCCCGGGCCCGGACGGCGCCCACTCCTTCGACCGCCTCGAGGTCCCGCTGGGAGGCCCGGACGACCGTATCGAGGCCGCCCAGGTCGCCGACCACCCGCCGGATCACCGGCTCCGGGATCCTCGGGATGTGCGAGAGGACCCGGTAGCCGCGGGGCTGGACCGAGTGGTCGAGCGGGTTGACGCGGCCGTAGCCGAGGATCTCGCTGAGCCGGTCGAACTCGAGCAGGTCGTGGTAGCGGAGCGCGCGGAGGCCCTCGAGCCCGAGGGTCGCCTCCGCATCGTGGCCGGCGGCGTGGTAGTCGCGGACGATCGCGTCACGTTCGGCCGGCACGCTGCCGACGAGCTCCTCGAGCTGAAGGCGGATCAGCCGGCCTTCGCTGCCGAGCTCGATGCAGTCGCGCTGGATCCGCTCGGACATGCGAGACGTCATCTCGGCCCGCTGGAGTGTGACGAGCACGTCGTCCAGGACGACCGCGTTCTGGAACTCGAGCGCCGTCAGCCGCGTGAGCACTTGCTCGAGCCGCTGACGGTACGTGTCGAGCGTGCCGAGAGCCTGGTTCGTCTTGGCAAGCACGTCGGCGACCGGATCGAGCTGGTAGCGCGCCGGCCCGACGAAGATCGTCACGGTCTCACGCTGCTGCGACACGGAGACCACGAGGGCGCCCGTCTGCTTGGCCACGCGCTCGGCGGTGCGGTGCCGGGTCCCGGTCTCCTCCGAGGGGATCGTCGGGTCCGGCATCAACTGTACGTTCGCCCAGGCGAGCCGCTTCATCGCGGTGTCGAGGATGATCGCCCCGTCCATCTTGGCGAGCTCGAAGAGGAGCTGCGGCCGGAAGGGGGCGTCCAGACGGATACCGCCCGAGTAGAGGAACGAGAGCTCCTGAGGATCGCCGATCACGATCAGCGCCCCCTGGTGGGAGCGGATCACATCGTCGACGGCCTGCCGCAGCAGGGTTCCGGGAGCAATCGTCTCGATCGCCCCGAGGACGTGCGGGTCGCGGCGGGGATCGTCTTCCGACGGGCTGCGCGAGAAGCCGAGATCGCCGCTCGGGCGCTCAGGCCTCGTTGTATCCTTCGGCTCGTTCGCCATCCAGTCCCGCCTTGATCGCCTCGCGCAGCGTCTCGACCTGCGTCACCCGCAGTGTGCCATGCGTTGGTGTGTCTCCCGGAGCGACGACCTGGGCGAGGCCGAGCTTGGCGCACTCCTCGAGCCGCCTGTCGGCCTGGGTGGCGGGGCGCAGCCGTCCCGTGAGGCCGATCTCCCCGAAGACGGCGGTGCCGGCCTTGACGGGGACGCGGCGGGCCGCAGAGGCGATCGCGAGCGCGACGGCGAGGTCGGCGCCCGGCTCGTCGATGCGGACACCGCCGGCCACGTTCACGAAGACGTCGGCCTGCCCGAGTGGGATGCCGGCGTGGCGGGCCAGCACTGCGAGAATCATCGCGAGACGCTTCGGATCGACCCCGGTGGCGACCCGGCGGGGCATCGCGAGGTCTGACTTCGCGACGAGCGCCTGCACCTCGAGCAGGATCGGACGGGCGCCCTCGAGAGCGCAGGCGACGGCGGCGCCCGGCTCAACGTCAACCGACCGGCCGAACACCTCGGATGGATCGGGCACGCCGACGAGGCCCGCACCCGTCATCTCGAAGATGCCGAGCTCGTTGGTGGAGCCGAAACGGTTCTTCACGGCGCGCAGCACGCGGTGGGCGCGATAGCGGTCGCCCTCGAACTGGAGGACACAGTCGACGAGATGCTCGAGCACCCGCGGGCCGGCCACCGAGCCGTCTTTCGTCACGTGGCCGACGAGGATCGTGGCGACGCAGTTCTCCTTCGCAACGCGGAGGAGGCGCCCGGCGGCCTCGCGCACCTGCGAGACCGAGCCGGGCGCGGAGCCGAGCTCGGCCGAGTAGAGCGTCTGAACGGAGTCGATCACGACCACATCCGGCCGTTCGCTCTCGAGCGTCTCGCAGACCACGTCGAGCTCCGTCTCGGCGAGGATCTCGACGTTCGCCGCTCCGCCGAGACGCTCGGCCCGCAGCTTCACCTGGGCGACGGACTCCTCGCCGGTGATCAGCAGCACCCTCTTATTGCTGCTCATCGCGCGCAGCGCGCTGAGCAGCAATGTCGACTTGCCGACGCCCGGCTCGCCGCCGACGAGCACGAGCGAGGCGGGCACCAACCCGCCGCCGAGCACCCGGTCGAGCTCCGGCACGCCGGTGCCGATCCGCCTGGCGTCCTCGACCTCGACGTCCACGAGCCGCAACAGCGGCTTCGGCGGCGTCCTCGCGCCGGCGAGCTTGCCGACAACCTCCTCGTGGAGCGTCCCGAACGCGTTGCAGCCCGGGCACTTGCCGAACCAGCGCCCGGCCGAGTAGCCGCACTCGGAGCACGCAAACTGAACCGCCGCCTTCGCCACGTGATCCACCCTACGGACGAAGGCGGACGCCTAAGTCACGCCTTCGTCAAGGCTCCTTGCCCAACGAAAAAAGGCGACCCCGCCGCTGGGGTCGCCTTTTTCGTTGATCTGAGGGGGAGCTCCGAGCACTGGGGCCCCGGCCGCATCGGGGCCTAATGGGATGTGCCGTCTGATCAGGACTATGGCCGAGGCCCGGCAGTTGATTCCTCCCCCTTGAGGTGGTACAGCGCCGCACTTCACCGTTCCGGGGGACGCCTCGCCGCGGGATTTTGCACACGCTGGGCAAGCTGGAGGAGACGAGGGCCGCAGCTCGTCTACCTTCGGCGCGGGGGCGGCGTCCGCGCCGCCCTCGTTTTCCTGCTCTTCGAAGCAGCGGGGTCTGGCACACGAGGTGCCAGACCCTCTTGCTCGCTACTCGCTCGGCTCGTCGTCCGCCGTGGAGGCCTGAGGCTCGTCCGGCGGGACGGTGACCTTCTCCGGCGTCACGTCTCCCGGGATGAAGGTGATGTCGACCTCTTCGCCCGGCTCGCCCTCGTCGTTCAGCTTTCGCCCGACGAGGATCGTGGAGCCCGGCTCGAGCTGGCGCCCGAGCACGTAGTCGGCGAGCGGGTCCTCGATCAAGCGCTGGATCGCCCGCCGCAGCGGCCGGGCGCCCATCGCCGGGTCGTAGCCCTTGTCGACGAGCAGTTCCTTCGCCTCATCCGTCAGCTCGATCGTGACCTCGTAGTTCGCCATCTGCTCGCGCAGGCGGCGCATCAGCAGCTCGATGATCTGCGTGATCTCTTCCTTCGCGAGCTTGTGGAAGACGATGATCTCGTCGATGCGGTTCAGAAGCTCGGGGCGGAACACCTTCTTGAGCTCGCCCATCACGCGTGACTTCATCTCGTCGTAGCTGAGACCGCCCTCGTCGCCGATCGAGAAGCCGAAGCCCTGGTTCTTCGAGATCGACCCGGCGCCGATGTTCGACGTCATGATCACGATCGTGTTCCGGAAGTCGACGCGTCGCCCCTGGGCGTCGGTCAGCTTCCCCTCCTCCAGGATCTGGAGCAGGATGTTGAACACGTCCGGGTGCGCCTTCTCGATCTCGTCGAGCAGGAGCACCGAGTACGGCTTCCGGCGAACGGCCTCGGTGAGCTGGCCGCCCTCGTCGTAGCCGATGTAGCCCGGAGGCGAGCCGACGAGCCGGGACACGGAGTGCTTCTCCATGTACTCCGACATGTCGACCTGGATCATCGCGTCCTCGTCGCCGAACAGGAATTCGGCGAGGGTGCGCGCGAGCTCGGTCTTGCCGACGCCCGACGGGCCGAGGAAGATGAACGAGCCGGTCGGCCGCTTCGGATCCTTGATGCCGGCGCGGGCGCGGCGGATGGACTTGGCAACCGCGACGATCGCCTCCTCCTGGCCGATGACGCGCTTGTGCAGCTCCTCCTCCATGCGGACGAGCCGCTGCGACTCGGCCTCGGTGAGCTTGAAGACCGGGATGCCCGTCCACATCGAGACGATGTCCGCGATCTCCTCCTCGCCGACCTCGGGCTGCTCCTCGCCGTCCTCCGAGGACCGCCACTGCTCCTCGAGCTCGCGCTTCTTCTG
>JBGQKY010000092.1:0-10193 GCA_041499745.1 Gaiellaceae bacterium | reverse complement strand
GCCCCTGGCCCGCGATCACGCGGCGCGCTGGGGCGTCCTCAGTCGCGCCGATAGTTGAACTATCGGCGCTCCCTGCGTCCTTCCATCGCTTGGTGCTCGCGACCCAGGAACCGGGCAACGTTACCGGCCACATCACTAGTGACAACTTGTCACTAGGGAGGGCGTGCCCGGGCGCCGCTCTCTCGTTCTCAGGCCGCTCGCGCGAGCACGCGCTCGGCTGCTTCGAGGAACGCGCAGCAGAGGGTTCGCCCGAGCTCGTTCCAGCGGTCGATCTTCGCGGACGTCTCGGCCCGCAGCGCCTCCGGGTCCGGCGGTGGGTCAGCGGTGTCGAGGAGCCAGCCGTCGAGCTGGACTCGCGTCACCTCCGGGTGGAACTGCACGCCCCAGCAGGCCTCGCCGAGGCGGAACGCCTGCGTGCACGCCTCGCTGTGCGCGAGCTCGATCGCGCCGGCAGGCAATCCATAGGTGTAGTGGTGCCACTGGAGCGCCTCGAACGTGCGCGGCAGCGCGCCGAGGACCGGGTCCGCGGCGGCCGCATCCGTCAGCTCGACGTCGTACCAGCCGATCTCCGGGCCGCTTTCCATCGGGGCCACCCACGACCCTGCCGCTCGCGCGAGGAGCTGGACGCCGAGGCACACGCCGAGCACAGGCGTCTGCCTCCCGAGCAGCTGCCGGAGCCACGCCGTCTCCTCGGCCAGCCATGGATGGTGCACATCCTGGTCGGCGTGCATCGCACCTCCGAAGACGAGCACGGCGTCGTACGAGTCGAGCGGCCGCGACGGCGGAGTTCCCCACACGAAGCTCCACTCGTCGAGCGAGTGCCCCGCGTCCTCGACGACCGGCGCGAAGAGCTCCGTTCGCGCCTCGTCGCCGTGGATGACCGAGAGGATGTTCACGCGCGAACTCTATTCGCCGCCGGCGGCCGGAATCGTGTTCACGTCGAGCAGCCGCCGCAGCTGTCGCGCGTTCGCGGCCGCCTGGGAAACCCGGCCGAGCGGGTTCTGCGGGTCCTCCGAGCTCGCGTTGTTGTTGAAGAACGCGAAGGCCCTCTCGGACCGGCCCGCGAGCTCCTTCAGCGTCGGCGCCCACTCCTCGAGCTCCTCGTCGGAGTAGAGGTAGTCGAAGCGGTCCGCGGCCGAGCCGCCGCGCTTGTTCCACGTCCCGAGGTTGCGCCCGTGGAAGCGGACGTAGGCGGTGCCGGCCGTCACGGCCGGCACGGTCGGGATCAGGTTCTTCGCGCTGTCGGACTTCGGCGCGTCGACGGTCACGTAGGCCGCACCGATGTCCTCGAGGAACGAGAGCGTCTCGGCGCGGGTCTCGTCGTCGAGCCACGACCGGTGCCGGAACTCGACGAGCATCTCGTCGCCGCCGAGCTGCTCGCGCGCCCACCGCAGATACTCGAGCGAGCGCTCCTTGTAGACGATGTACGACGGGAACTGGAAGAGGATGCCGCCGAGCTTGCCCGCCGCCCGCAACGGCTCGAGCGCCGCGAGGAACCGACGGAACACCTCGCCGCGCAGCTCGCGTGACGGGCGGTCGACACGGCCGCGCTCGTCGACCGGCATCGCGTCGCGCAGGTCCTCCGGCAGCACCTCGAGCTTCACCGGATGCCGCGTCATCAGCCCGAACGCCTTCACGTGCATCGTGAATCCGTCCGGCGTCCGGTCGGCCCAGCCCTGCACCATCGCCTCACCCGGCAGCCGGTAGTACGTCGAGTCGACCTCGACCGTGTCGAAGTGCTCCGCGTAGTACGCGAGCCGTTCCTTCGCGGGGAACTTCGGCGGATAGAAGTACTTCGAGAGCGCTTCGTCCGCCCAGGAGCAGGTGCCGATGCGGATCGGGGTCAGGCCCGGCACGTTAGTGCAAGGCCCGACCCCGAGGATCGTTCGCTACGGCTTCACGCGCACGACAATGCTCTTCGTGGTCCACCGCGAGAGCATCGCCTTCACACAGCCGGCGGGAGCGAACGGCGTCAGCGGGCTCGCGCAGCCCGTCGCGGTGTAGTCGCGCTCGCCCACAAAGGCGCTGATCTGGAAGAACGTCGTCTTCTTCGGCTTCAGCTTTCCGGCGACCGTCCAGTTGCCGTCAGCCTTCACCTTCGTCGTGGTGGCCCTCTTCAAGGCCGTCGCCGAGGCTCCCTTGGAGACGACGACGGACGTGCCGGTCGGAAGTGCGAGGCCGCCCTCCGTCAGCCGGCCGTTCAGCTGCCACGTGGCCGTCTTCTTCTTGTACGAGCTGTGGATGCCGAGGGTGATCGGCAGCGGCACGAACGCACGCGCCTCGAACGTTCCGACCTTGTTCGGGGTGCCGATGCCGGGGTTGTACGGCGTGAACAGGGTCTCCCACTTCACGAGACCGCCGCCGGTCGGCGTCGTGAAGACGCCGTTGACGGTGAGGATCGCGTCGAGGAGCTGCGCGCCCTGGAAAGCGCGGCCCGGCGCGCCCACGGGCACATCCGGCGGCGGCAGGCAGATGCTGAGCTTGAAGCCGCCGAGCGCCTGCTCCGGGCCAACCGTGTCGTTGACATATACGGGGATCGCCAGCGTCTGGCCGGCGACGCTCAGGTTCATGATCCACACGGCCCGGCTCGTCGGAGAGCCGGTGCACATGGTCGAGCCTGCTGTGATTGCGGGCGCTGCGGGATCGGCGGTCACGACGGGGCCGCTCAGCGGCAGCGTCAGGCTGTTGTCGCGCGAGAATGCCGTCGCGTCGACGGTGCCGATCGTGGTGCCGGCGGCCTGGCTCGTGCTGATGCCGTAGCCGGGGGCGGAGTAGATGTTGACAGCGGCGATCGGGTCCGTCGACTGTGGAACATTGACGTGAATGGTGGTCGACTTCGAGCCGGCGAGCACCATCGGGTCGTGCCAGACGGCGACCGACCCCGTGTTGGCGGCGAGAGCGTCGTTCGCGAAGGCGAGCGTCGCGACCGCGGCTGCGGCGACGAGCGCCGCGCGCACTGGTGTTTTCATGCGGTCTGTCCTTTCGGGTTCATTCGGTCTCGGGCAACTCTAGGAAGTCGTAAGGGGTCGTCCGACGACGTTCCAGAAACCGTGCTGGTAGCGCACGAGGTACGTCTTGGCGATCGGGAAGTAATCGGACGGCGAGGTCGTGACCCGGAGGCCGGGCAGGAGGAACGGATTCGCGAAGTCGAGGTGCTGCGCCGCGCGCAGGAGGCTCGCACGTGTGGGGTTCTTTCCCGCTCCCTTCAGCGCCTCGACCATCGTGTACGCGGCCATCATCCCGTACATATGCGCGACCGCCTTCGGATCCTCGCTCCCGAGGTAGCGCTTCATGATCTGGAGGTAGAGCTTCACGCCCGGCGAGCGCTTCTGCGTCGGGTTCGTCGGGTCGTGCAGGAACGCGGTTGACGTGGCGCCGACGCCGACGCCCGGGCTCGAGTTGAGCTTCACGATCTGCATCACGGCCGGATCGATCGACACGGAGGTCACGTACTCCACGGGCTTCCAGCCGAGCTTGTCAGCGGCGACGAACGCCTGGATCGCCTGCTTCGGCAACGCGAAGATGACGAACGTGTCCGCGCCGGCCGCCCTGAGCGTCTGCACCTGCTGTGTCACCGCCGCGTCGAGCAGGGCGTACGACTGTGCGTCGACGATCTGGCCCGACTTCCCGCCGAGCCCGCGCTTGAGGCCGGCGAGCAGCTCGGCGCCGTACTCGTCGTTCTCGTAGAGCACCCCTATCTTCGCGTTCGGGTGGTCCTTCGCGATCAGACGGCCGTAGATCAGCCCTTCGCCCTCGTTGCTCGGCAGCAGGCCGATCGTCCACGGGAACTTCGCGTGCTGGCGCCCGATCACCGCTGCGCCGGTGCCGACGAAGAGCTGCGGCACCTCCTGCTGGTTCAGGTAGTCGCGGACGGCGAGCGCGTGCTCGGTGCCGATGGAGTTGAAGATCGCGAAGACGTTGTCCTGCTCGACGAGCTTCTGGGTCAGCGGAACGGTCTTCGACGGGTCGTACTGATCGTCCTCGATCTTGTAGACGATCTTGCGCCCGTTGACGCCGCCGTGCGCATTGACGTAGTCGAAATACGCCTTCGCACCGGTCAGCGTCGGCTCGTATTGCGACTCGGCGCCCGTGAGCGGGCCGGTGGCGCCGATCACGATCTGCGTCTTCGTCACGCCGGGCGTCGCCTTGTGCGCCTGCGCTTGCCGGAGGCCGTTCCCGGTGGAGACCGCCTTCTTCAGCTTCGAGACGTTCAGCGTGACGCGGCCGATCGTGATCTGCGCGTCCGGCGCGACGGACGCCAGGTAGAGCGGGTTGCTCGAGCTCTGGGCGAGCGAGGTCGAGCCGAGGTAGAGCGTCAGCCTCTTGCCGGCCGGGACGCGCAACGCCTGGTTCATGAGCTTGATCGTGACCGTCCCCTTCGCCGCGCCGAGCTTCACGCCACCCGCGGTGATCGGCGTCGTGCCGGCTGCGAGCACCGCGACGAGGCGGTCCCAGTTCTTCGCGGCGGAGTAGCGGACGACGACCGAGGAGACGCCGAAGGTCTCGTTCGGGCCGCCCGTGATGCGCGCGCCGCGCACGACTTTGCCGTTTGCGCCGCTCATCGTCGTCGAGCCTGGCAGCAGTACGGAGGCGGTCTTCGTGGGCGGTGCGGTCGTGTAGATCGTCGTCTTGCCGTCGAACGGGTCGTGACCGAGCTCGACGACGTTCTTGTCGATCCCGTTCGCCTTGCCGTTGAGGAAGTGGTCGAACCACTTGTACGCCTCGCCCCAGTACTCGGTTAGGTCGGGCGCAGTCGCAGGGGAGATTCCCGGCGGATGGCCGAGGTCGCCGAGGTACAGCCGCTTCGGTCCGTTGAGCGCCTTGTAGGCCGCGAGCGCCTGGTCGATGTCGAAGAGGAAGTCGCGGCGGCCCTGGATCAGCAGCGCCGGCGTCGTCACCGACGCAAGCTTCGCGATCGGCGAGCGGCTCGCGGCGAGCGTGGTGACGGTTGCCATGTTGGTGCTCGTGACGAGCGCCGCCTTCGAAGCGAGCAGCTCCGGATCCCAGCGGCTCTCCGGCACGAGCGACGCGAGCAGCTGCACGAGGCCGGACTTCGACAGCCCTTGCGGTGCGAGCGCGGTCGCGAGGTTCGTCCATGTGATCACCGGGACGATCGCCTTGAACGGGACGCCGGCCGTCGTCGCGTTCCAGACCGCACCGCCGCCGAGTGAGATGCCGAGCGCGCCGATCTGCGTGTCGGAGATCTCCGGACGCGCCGTCAGCCAGGCGAAAAGCTCCTTCGTGTCCTGCACGTCGCGCGGCCCGTCGAGGCCGAACAGCCCGCCCGACTGGCCGTGGCCCCGCGCGTCGCACATGAGCGAGGCGAACCCCGTCGCGAACTGGGTGCCGAGCGGATACATGTCCTGCCGCTTGCCGCCGAGCCCGTGGAACATCATGATCGCCGGCCAGCCGCCGGCCGGCGGCGTGCCGTCGGGCTCGATCAGCCCGCAGGCGAGCAGTGCGCCGTCCGAGGCGGCGAACGGGAGCTCCTGGGGCGCGGTCGCCGCGAGCGCCGACCCGCCGAGCGCGAGGGCGGCGAGAAGCGAAGCTAGTAGCACGACCCTGCGTCCCACGACGGGCGACAGGGTAGCCGGTTCTAAGATCAGCGCCATGGATCGGCGCCCGATCGGCGTCTTCGACTCCGGCGTCGGCGGACTGACCGTGCTGCACGAATGCCTCGTGACGATGCCGCACGAGGACTTCGCCTACCTCGGCGACCACGCCCGGCTGCCGTACGGGCCGCGCCCGCTCGCCGAGATTCGGCGCTTCGCGCGCGAGATCGGAGCGTTCCTCGAGGCGCAGGACGTCAAGCTGATCCTCGTCGCGTGCAACGCTGCGACCTCCGCCGCGCTGCCCCAGCTCCAGGAGGAGCTGCGCGCGCCGGTGATCGGCGTGATCACGCCCGAGGCGTACGCAGCCGTGCAGGCGACGCGCAACCGCCGCATCGGGCTGCTCGCCACGCAGGCGACGGTCGACGGCGCGCGCTACGCCGAGCTCGTGCACGCGCTCGACGCCGGCGTCTCGTTCTTTCCCGTCGCGTGCCCTCGGCTCGTGCCGCTCATCGAGGGCGACGACCCGTACGGCGAGGAGACGGAGCAGGCCGTGCGCGAGTACGCGGCGCCGCTCAAGGAAGCCCGCGTCGACACCGTCGTCCTGGGCTGTACGCACTATCCACTCATCAGACCGATCCTTCAGCGCGTCTTCGGCCGCGACGTGACGCTCGTCTTCTCGGCCGAGGAGACGGCTCGGGAGGTCGCGGAGACGCTGGCCCGCAAGGGCATCGAGAACGACGCGACGCGCGAGGGTGCCTACCGCTTCCTCACGACGGGAGATCCGGAAGCCTTCCGCGAGATGGGCCGGCGCTTCCTCCAGCTCCCGATCGGCGAGGTCGAGCACGTCACGGTGGCGCGGCTCGAGGGAGCCGCAGCATGACGCGCGCGGACGGCCGCGCTCCGGAGGAGCTGCGCCCGCTCACGATCGAGCCCGACTATCTCGAGAATCCGCACGGCTCCGCGCTGATCACGCAGGGCAAGACGATGGTGCTCTGCACGGCGATGGTGCAAGAAGAGGTGCCGAGGTGGCTGCGGGGCCAGGGGCGCGGCTGGCTCACTGCGGAGTACTCGCTTCTGCCCGCGTCGACCGGCGACCGCGTCGAGCGCGAGGCCTCGCGCGGCAAGCAGCAGGGGCGCACGGTCGAGATCCAGCGGCTGATCGGACGCGCCGTGCGCGCGGTCATCGACTTCCGGGCGCTCGGCGAGCGCACGCTCTGGCTCGACTGCGACGTGCTCCAGGCGGACGGCGGCACGCGCTGTGCGGCGATCTGCGGCGCCTATGTGGCGGGCCGGCGCGCGCTCGACCGCTTCGGCCTCTCGCGGGCGTTCGTCGACTCCGTCGCCGCGGTCTCGGTCGGCGTCGTCGACGGCATGCCGATGCTCGATCTCGACTACTCGGAGGACTCGAACGCCGACACGGACATGAACGTGGTCATCACGGGCGACGGCCGGCTGGTCGAGGTGCAGGCGACCGCCGAGCGCGATCCGTTCACGCGGGCGACACTCGACGAGCTGCTTGCACTTGCGGAGGCCGGAATCGCCGAGATCACCGAGGTACAGCAGGAGGCGGCGTCCGTTGCACTCCCTTAGCTTCCTGGCCGTAGTCCCGGAGCTCGGCTGGCCTCACGTCTTGCTGCGGCTCTCGGTTGCGGCGCTGCTCGGCGGCGCGATCGGCATGGAGCGAGAATTGCGGGAGCGCCAGGCCGGCCTGCGCACGCACCTCGTCGTCTGTGTCGGCTCGGCGCTCTTCACGCTTGTGTCGGCTTACGGCTTCCGCGAGTTCCTCGTGAGCGGCGGCTCGCTCGTCCGAACCGATCCGACGCGGATCGCCGCGCAGATCGTGAGCGGCATCGGCTTCCTCGGTGCGGGCGCGATCATCCGTCAGGGCCTCTCGGTTCGAGGGCTGACGACGGCGGCCACGCTCTGGCTCGTCGCGGCGATCGGCATGGCGTCGGGCGCCGGCTACTACAGCGCGGCGTTCATCGCCACGATCGGCGCCCTGCTCACGCTGGGACCGCTGCGGATCTTTTCCTACAAGATCGTCAACCGCTACCGCCCCGACCTCGACCGTCTGCTCGTCGAGATTCCCGCGGGCGGTAGCCCGGGCCCGATCATCGAGGCGATCGAGCGTAGCGGCGGACACGTGCGAACCCTCGAGATCACCCAGGACGGCGAACGGCGCTCGATCGCCGTCGACATCGCGTTGAGCGGCGTCGAGGCCCCGATGGTGGTGGCGGCGGTCGGCGAGATCGACGGCGTGCTCGAGGTGCGTTGGAACGAGTAGCAACGCTGTGCTCGCGCAACTCGCACAAGGCGCGCGAGCTCGAGGTGCTGATGCCGGGCTGGACGATCCGGCCGCTCGAGGCGAAGGACTGGCCCGACGAGACCGGGGATACGTATGTCGAGAACGCACGGCTGAAAGCCGAGTTCGGGCAGACGCTCGTGGATGGGTGGACGATCGGCGAGGACTCCGGCATCGAGGTGGCGGCCCTCGGCGGCCGGCCGGGGCTGCATTCCTCCCGCTACGCGCACGAAGGTGCCCCCGCGATCGCGAAGCTGCTCGGCGAGCTCGCCGGCGTCGACGATCGCCGCGCGCGCTACGTGTCGGAGCTCGTGGCGATCTCGCCCGGCGGCGCGGAGTTCCGCGGCACGGGGATCCTCGAAGGGCGGATCGCGTCCGAGCCGCGCGGCAGCGAGGGCTTCGGCTACGACCCCGTCTTCGTCCCGGACGGCGAGGAACGCTCGGTCGCGGAGCTCGGCGACGACTGGAAGTCGCGCAACTCGCATCGCGCGCGCTCGGCGCGGGTTCTAAGCCGCGCTCTCGAGCCCGGCTAGTCCCGCGCGCTGCGACCGCCGCGCCCCCTGCCACCAGTTGATCTCGGCGCCGAACACGATCACGTTCGCCATCAGGTAGAGCCAGAGCAGGAGGATCGCCGGTCCGCCGAGGACGCGCAGCACCGGGTTCACATCGGCGAGCCGGACGAAGAACGGGACGATCTGGAACGACGCCTCGAGCACGATCCCCGCGAAGATTGCGCCCGGCAACACGTCGCGCCACGTGACGGGCGCGTTCGTCAGGAGCCGGTACGTCGTCAGCACGAACGCGAAGACGCCGAGAAGCGAGACCGCGATCGAGAGCCCGTAGGCCACGACGCTGCTGCCGACGACGCCCGGTGCGTAGCGCTTCAGCACCTCGACGCCGAGCGCGCCGACGACGAGGCTGACGAACAGCGTCGTGATGGTGGCCGCCATCATGACGGCCGCGACACCCTTCCCGTGCAGGAACGAGCGGTTCGGCCGCCCGTACACGATGTTGAACGCCGACTCGAGCGCGCTGAAGAGCGAGATCGACGACCAGAGGAGCGCGACGCCGCCGACGATCCCGAGCGTCGCCGCGTTGTCCTGCACCTGGTGGACGAGCGAGAGGATGCTCTTGAGCGAGCTGCTCGGGAAGGCGTGGTTCAGCTCCTTCACGAGGAAGTCCGACGCGTCCGCGCGGTGCACGAGACCGAGGAGCGACAGCGAGAGGAAGGTGAGCGGTACGAACGACAGCAGCGCGAAGTAGGCCACCATCGCGGCGAGGTGGGGGCCGCGGTCGGCGAAGAACTTGGCCAGGAGGGCCCGCTTTCGGAGGCGCATCTGGGGGGAGTTTGCCGTGTTAGCCTCAGTCGCGATGGACGCCGTCCAGGCACTCGCCGATCTGACCGAGATCTCGTCGCAAATCGAGGCGGCGGTGCTCTTCGACGAGGAAGGATCCGTCCACGGCTCGACGCTCGGCAACGACGCCACGGCCAGGGCATTCGCGGGCGCGGCTCGAGACCTGCTCGAGCGTGCAGCAGGCTTTCGCACGGAGGGTGGGACGGTGACGCAACTCGAGGCTTCGACGGGCGACGGGAGCGTCTTCGTCGTGCACGACGGCGTCCGCCGCATCGCGGCGACGACGGGCCCGGAGCCGACGGTCGGTCTCGTCTTCTACGACCTGAAGAGCTGCCTGCGCAACGCCGACGCCGTACCGGAGGAGCCGAAGCGCACACGGCGCAAGAAGGCGGACGATGAGGCGTAGGGTTCTCGCGCTGCTCGGCTTCGGCACCGGCATCTTCGCCGGCAGCGTGCTCTTCCGGCGCTCGTTCGCGAGGCGCCGCGACCACGTCGACGTCTACTTCGACGACGGCTCGATGGTCTCGTTCGCCGAGGGTTCGCAGGAAGCCGACACGCTGCTGCCCGTCGCGCGTGACGTGCTCGCCGCCGCACGCCGGTGAGCGACCCGCTCGCTGCGGCGCTCCTCGAGCATGCGTACCTCGAGGGCGACTTCGTGCTTCGCTCGGGCAAGCGCTCGCGCTACTACCTCGACAAGTACCGCTTCGAGACGCGGCCCGAGCTGCTGCGGCCGCTCGGCGAGAGGATTGCGGCGGCAGTACACGAGCACGCGCCGGAAGCGGTGCGGCTCGCGGCGCCCGAGCTCGGCGCCGTCGCGCTCGCGGCGGCCGCTTCGCTCGACTCCGGCCTGCCGTTCCTGATCGTGCGCAAGCAGGCGAAGGAGTACGGGACCGGCAATCGCCTGGAGGGGCCGTACGACACCGGCGAGTGCGTCTGCCTCGTCGAGGACGTCGTCACCTCCGGCGGCGCGCTGGTCGAGTCGAT
>JBGQKY010000091.1:0-10368 GCA_041499745.1 Gaiellaceae bacterium | reverse complement strand
GGCGATGCCGTGAGGCCGTTGTCGCGCCCGGGCCCGTAGACGATCCACGGCCGGATGCCGATCGACGGCACCCGCTCCTCCTGCCAGTAGATCCGCGCCATGCCCTCGCATGCCTGCTTGTGCACGCCGTAGAACGTTGTGGGGTGCCCGACGGCATCGTTCGAGACCGCGCCCCCGATGTCGTCCGCGGTCGAGTACACGGCTGCCGAGCTTGCGTACGCGACCTGGATGCCGCGCGTCTTCGCCGCATCGAGGACGTTGACCGTGCCGCCGATGTTCACCGCCGTGCCGTAGGGCGGATCAGGCTTGATCTGCGGCAACAGCAGCGCCGCGAGGTGGATCACGTGCGTGATCTCGTGGTCGTCGAGCAGGCGCGCGAACGCCTTGCCGTCGACGATGTCGCCTTGCGCGAGGGTGATCTCGGCATCCGTCGCGAGTCGCAGGCGGCGGTCGTCGGTGCCGAAGTCGAAGCCGACGACCTCGACGCCCTCCTCGGCGAGCAGCGCGCACGTCCACGCGCCGATGCAGCCGAGCGCGCCGGTGACGAAGAAGCGCTCTCCGCCGGTCACGGATCGACGTAGACGGTGACCGTCTCGGTGTAGAACTCGATCGCGGCGCGGCCCTGCTCGTGCGGCCCGAAGCCGCTCGACTTGATCCCGCCGAACGGCACGTGGACCTCTGCGCCCGCGGTCTGCGAGTTCACGTGCAGAAGGCCTGCTTCCGCCTCGTTCTGGAAACGCGTCGCCGCAGCGAGACTCGAGGTGAAGATTGCCGCCGAGAGGCCGAACTCGCCCGCGTTTGCACGCCGCATCGCCTCGTCGAGCGTCGCGAACCGATAGAGCGATGTCACCGGGCCGAAGACTTCTTCGCACGAGAGGAACGCGTCATCGCGAACGCCCTCGAACACCGTCGGGGCGATCACGTAGCCCTCGTCGTCGGCGCGCGCCCCACCGACCAGCACTGCCCCGCCCTCTGCCCTGCCGCGCTCGATGGCAGCGAGGATCTCGTCGAACTGCTTCTCGTTGACGATCGGGCCGACCTCGACCTCGGGATCCAGCGGGTCGCCCACCTTCCCCCGCTCGATCCGCGCGAGCAGCCGCATCTTGAACGAGTCGTAGACATCGTCCTGAACGTAGATCCGCCGTGTCGCGGTGCACTTCTGGCCCGCTGACCAGAACGCGCCCGCGTAGGAGGCCTCGACGGCGCGGTCGAGATCGGCGTCGGCCGTGACGATCAGCGGATTGTGGCCGCCGAGCTCGAGCTGGATGCGCTTGCCGAGGCGGGTCGCCTCGTCGCGCACGCCGTGCCCGGTCGCGACCGAGCCGGTGAAGGAGATCGCCGACACGCGCGCATCTGTGACGAGGGCGGCGCCGACCGTCGAGCCTCGGCCGGTCAGCACGTTGAGAACGCCCGCCGGAAGCTCGGCCTCGGCGAACGCCTCGGCGATGTGCAGGCCGGTGCGCGGAGCCTCATATGCGAGCTTGAGCACGACGGTGTTCCCGTAGACGAGCGCCGGCGCGAGCTTCCAGATCGGGATCGCCATCGGGAAGTTCCACGGCGTGATGAGCGCGACGACCCCGATGGGCCTGCGCCGCGTCGATACCTGCGCCCCCGTTGCCGCCTGCTCGAAGTGCTCGCCGACAGAGCGGAACGCCTCGCCCGCCGCATAGCGCAGGATCTGTGCCGCACGACCCGCCTCGCCGCGCGCCTCGCGCAGCGGCTTGCCCATCTCGGTCGCCATGTCGCGCGCCACCTGCTCCGTGCGTGCCTCGAGCACGGCTGCGGCGGCGCTCAGATACGCCGCACGGCGCGCCATCGGCAGCAGGGCCCAATCGCCGAAGGCGGCCGCCGCCGCCGCTACGGCGACCTCGGCGTCCGCCTCGCTGGACGAGGAGAACTCGCCGACCGTCTCTGACGGGCGCATGGGGTTGACCTTGGTGTACGTCTCGCCGGAGGAGGCGGGGACCCAGGCTCCTCCGACGTAGTTTCGGCCTGCCGGCCGCGTGGGTGCGTCGACGATCTCGGTCATGCGCGCACCGTAGCGCTCACGCTGACGTCGCGACCGTGTTGACGAGCACGCCGATGCCCTCGATCTCGATCTCGACGATGTGGCCGGGCGCGAGCGTGTACTCGTCGGGCGGAACGAGCCCGGTGCCGGTCAGCAGCACGGAACCGGGCGGAATCGGGTTGTCCCGCACGACCCACGCGGCCAGCTCGCGCGGCGAGCGCCTCATGCGGTCCGTCGAGGTCTCGCCCGAGAAGAGCTCTGTCCCGGCGGCATCGGTGATCCGCAGCCGGATCGGAAACGGCGCGTCCCAGTCGTCGGGCACGGCGAGCGCCGGACCGAGCGCGCATGCGCCTGCAAAGATCTTCGCCTGCGGGATGTAGAGCGGGTTCGCGCCTTCGATGTCGCGGCTCGAGACGTCGTTGCCGATCGTGACCGCCACCGGCGCGCCGCACTCGCCGAGCACCACCGCGAGCTCCGGCTCGGGCACCATCCAGCTCGAGTCGCTGCGGACGCGGATCAGGCCCCCCGGGCCTACGGTGCGCAGCATGTGCGCGTCCTTCATGAAGAGCTCGGGGCGATCGGCCTCGTAGACGAGCGCGTAGAGGTCGCGGGCGTCGGTCTTCGCCTCCTCGAGGCGCGCGTCGCGGCTGCGCTCGTAGGTGACACCGGCGCACCAAACCTCCGGCGCATTGATCGGCGCGAGCAGCCGCAGCGAGGAGAGCGGCTCGGTCGCCACCACGTCTCCGACGCCCCGCAACGCCGCGAGGGGATCGTCGTGGTCGAGTATCTGAACGGTGTCACCGTCCCAGCGCCCCACGCGGGACCCGCGGTCGGTGTCGACCCGCACGAAGCGTCTCAATACGTGGCCCGTCCGCCCGAGATGTCGAAGCAGGCGCCGGTCGAGAAGCTCATCTCCGCGCTTGCCAGCCAGCAGATGAGCGCGGCAACCTCAGGCGGCTCGCCGACCCGGGCCAGCGGAATGCGCGCGGTCATGTAGTCGATGTGTTCCTGCGACATCTGACCGAGGATCGGCGTGTTGATCACCGCGGGCGCGATGCAGTTGACGAGGATGCCGGTGCCGGCGACGTCCTTGCCGACAGCCTTCGTCAACGCGATCACTGCCCCCTTCGACGAGGAGTACGCGCCGGCCATCGGGTTGCCCTCCTTGCCGGCGATCGACGCGACGTTGACAATCCGGCCGTAGCCGCCCGCCTTCATCTTCGGGATCGCGGCGCGATTCGCGTAGAAGACGCCGTTCAGGTTGATCGCGTGCACGCGCTCCCACTGCTCGTCGGTAACGTCCTCGGTGTGCAGCGAATCGCCGGTGACGCCCGCGCAGCAGACGAGCACGTCGAGCCGCTGCAGCCGTTCGACGGCAGCGTTCAGCTGCGTCGAGTCGCGAACGTCGTCTCCCTGCGAGAGGTCGAAGACGTGGACGTCGGCACCACCGGCACGCAGGCGCTCCACGGCCGCGGCGCCGATTCCGCTCGCCCCACCTGTGACGAGGGCGACGCGGCCCTCGAAGTCGTAATGGTTGGTCACGCGCTATTTCTATACGGTTTCGTCCGTGGGCCTCGATCCGAGCCGCGACTATCCGCTCGGAACGCGACGGCCCGGTCTCGTCCGCACGCCGGGCGGGATTCCGCTCGACGAGCTCGAGCTGCACGGCGAGCGCGTGAGCGCCCCCGAGCTGCGGGCGACGCCGGAGACGCTGCGCCTGCAGGCTGAGATCGCCCGCGCTGCGGGCCGGACACAGCTCGCCGACAACCTGCTCCGCGCCGCGGAGCTGGCGCCCCTCCCCGACGAGACGATCCTCGCGATCTACACGGCGCTTCGCCCGCGGCGCTCGACGGCGGCGGAGCTCGAAGCCTGGGCGACGGAGCTCGAGAGCCGGGAGGCCCCGGCCACGGCGGTCTTCGTCCGCGAAGCGGCGCAGGTGTACGCGGAGCGAGGGCTCCTTGCCGGCTGACGGGCGATCCGAGCGCTTCGTCAAGCGCGAGCAACGCGAACTGCGTCGCGAGGTGCTGATCGAGCCGCTCGTGGAGCTCGGGCTCGTGGCGATGCGCGGACCGAACGACCCGGCGCACTCGCTTCGGATCGAGGCCGACCGTGTCGTCGAGCTCGACGGCCGCCGCCGAGAGGACTGGGACGCACTCGACCACTTCGTCGTTCGCTACGGGCTCGACCTCGACGTCGCCCGCGAAGCGGCGGCGCTCGAAGACGCCGAGATCGCGCGCATGCTCGTCGACGTCGACGTTCCCCGCACGGACCTCGTGCGGCTCTCGCGCGGTCTCACGCCGGCACGGCTCGCGAGCGTCATCTCGATGCTCGACCCCGTCGAGCTGATGTTCGCGCTGAAGAAGCTGCGCGCGCGGCGCGCGCCCGCGAACCAGGCGCACGTGACGAATCTGAAGGAGAACCCGGCCCTGCTCGCCGCCGACGCGGCCGAGGCCGCGGCGCGCGGTTTCGCCGAAGTCGAGACGACGGTCGGCGTGTCGCGCTACGCCCCGCTGAACGCGATCGCGATCCTCGTCGGCTCGCAGACCGGCCGGCCCGGAGTGATGACCCAGTGCGCCGTCGAGGAGCGGCTGAACCTGCGGCTCGCGATCCAGGGCCTCGTCACATACGCCGAGACGCTCTCGGTCTACGGGACGGAGACGGTGTTCGTCGACGGCGACGACACGCCCTGGTCGAAAGCGTTCCTCGCCTCTGCGTACGCCTCGCGCGGCGTCAAGGTCCGGTTCACCTCCGGGGGCGGCTCGGAAGCGCTGATGGGCGGGTCGGAGGGGAAGTCGATGCTCTACCTCGAGGCGCGCTGCCTCTCGCTCGTCCGGGCCGCCGGCTCGCAAGGGGTGCAGAACGGCTCGATCTCGGTGGTCGCGCTCGTGCTGGCCGTCCCCGGCGGCACGCGGGAGGTGCTCGCGGAGAACGTCCTCGCCGCCTGGCTCGACCTCGAGGTGGCCTCGGGCAACGACGCGATCTCGAGCCACTCCGCGATTCGCAAGACGGCGAAGCTCATGGGGCAGTTCCTGCCCGGGACGGACTTCGTGACGTCGGGGTACTCGTCGATGCCGCGCTACGACAACATGTTCGGCGGCGGCAACTACGACTCCGACGATCTCGACGAGTGGCTGACGATCCAGCGTGACTGGCAGGTCGACGCGGGCATCGAGCCGCTCGGCGAAGCCGACGCCCTCGCGGTTCGCGAGCGCGGAGCGCGCGCTGTGCAGGCGGTCTTCGACGCGTTCGGCTTCCCGCCGGTCAGCGAGGAGGAGGTGAGGCTCGCGACGACGTGCCTCGACTCGCGCGACCTGCCCGATCGTGACCGCGCCGCCGACGTGCGCGCCGCCGACCGCGTGTTGACCCAAGGGCTGAGCGCGCTCGACATCGCACGCGCGCTCGACGAGCGGGGGTTCCCGGAGGTCGGCGAGGCGGTCTTCGAAATGCAGCGGCAGCGCGTCGCCGCCGACTACCTCCAGACCTCGGCGATCATCGGGCGCGACGGCACGGTCGTCTCGGCGGTGAACGACCCCAACCTCTACACGGGCCCAGGCACGGGCCACAGGCTCGAGGGCGAGCGCTGGCAGCGCCTGCAGCAGCTGCCGCACACGATCGACGCACGCCTGCTCGGCGCGCCGGACGGCGCCGTGAGCCGGGTCGAGGAGCTTCATGCTGCGGGTCCAGGCGACAGGCCGGACGAGGTCGTGATCGCCGTGGGACCGGCGTTCGCCGGAGCCCTGTCCGAGACGATCAACGGCCTGCCGCACCGGGACGTGCTCGCAGAGCTCGCCGCGGGCGTTCGCGAGGAAGGCGCACACCCGCGGATCGTCCGGATCAAGCGGTCGTCGGACGTCGCCTTCATCGGCCACGACGGCGCGAGGCTCTCCGGCTCCGGCATCGCGGTCGGCCTTCAGTCGAAGGGCACCGCCCTCATCCACCGGGCCGACCTCGAGCCGCTCGACAACCTCGAGCTCTTCGGCATGGCTCCGTCGCTGACGCTGGAGTCGTACCGCCAGATCGGGCGAAACGCTGCCGGCTATGCGCTGGGGCGCGCCGTCGCACCGGTGCCGACCGTGCTGGACAACTTCGCACGCGCGAAGCTCATCGTGCGCACGACGCTGCTGCACGCGCGTGAAACGGCCGAGGTCGAACGGGGTGCGCCGGCTGTCGAGCTCGCGCTCGTCGAGATGCCGTTGGGGGTCTAGGCCGCCGGCTTCCCCCCCGCGCCCCAGTTCTTCGGGGAAACGCCTTCGACGATCACCCAGATGTGCTCCTTCGCCGCGCCCGACGACTCGGCGAGCGCATCCGTCATCGCCTCGATGATCTTCGGGACCGACTCCTCGGTCACCCTTGCGTCGTAGAGCTTCACCTCGACGAGCGGCATATCAGTCTCCTCCTTCGTCCCACGGCTTGGCGTTTCGACCCCAGCGATGGGCGTCGTGTCCTTCGACGATCACCCAAGTGTGCTCTTTCAGCTCCGGCGCTTCCAGCACCTCGAGCAGCGTCTCAGTCATCCGCTCGATCAGCTGCGCCTCGAGCTCCGGCGTCAGCCGGCGCTCGAACAGCTCGACGCGCACGAGGGGCACGCTACTTATCCACGTGCCGCGAGCCGCCGTCCAGGCCGAGGACGAGGTCGAGCTGCTTGTCGGGAACGTGGTCGAGAGGAACCGGCGCGAGCGCCTCCATGAAGGTGACGCCGTTCTCCGAGTAGACCTTGTGGTGCTGACCGCGGTTGATGACGACGACGTCACCCGCGCCGAGCGTTGCCGTCTCGTCCTCGATCGTCATCTCGATCTCCCCCTCGAGAATGAACATCACCTGCTCGGTGTCCTCGTGCACGTGCCAGGGCACCTGCTTGCCCGGCTCGTACTGCACCTTGCAGAGCAGGACCTGATCGCCGCCGATCGCGTGCAGCCACACCCCCTCGACGAACTCGAAGGAGTCGCGCCCGTTCCAGGTGCGGAACGGGCTCACCTCAGGCATCGACGTCGAGGAAGCCCGCGCCGCCGTTCGCCGAGATCGTCCTCACCGAGATGTGCTCGTCGAAGACGACCCGCTTGCCGTCGCGGCGCGGTTCACGCTTCATCTCGATCGCCTCCAGCACACGTTCCGGCGTCGCCGGCATCTCGGTGACCCACACGCCCACCGCGTCGAAGATCGCGTTCGCGATCGCCGGCGGCTGCGCGTTGTTCGCCATTTCGCCGATCGCCTTTGCGCCGAAAGGCCCGTCCGCGGATGGGTTCTCGAGAATCACGTTGTCGAGCTCGGGAAGATCCTGCATCGACGGGGCGAGGTACGCGCCGAACTCGCCGCCGCGATGCTCGGGCGACGGGTAGTGCGGATAGCTCGCCTCCGTGAGGCCGAGCCCGAGCCCCATGATCGCGCCGCCTTCGATCTGACCCTCCACGAGTGTGGGGTTGATCGCACGGCCGACGTCGTAGACCTGCACCAGCTGCAGGACGACGACCTCGCCCGTCTCGTCGTCGACCTCGACCTCGGCGACGCACGCGGCGTAGGAGATCGCAGAGTGCGGGTCGAGCTCCACCTGACCGGTCGCGTCGTCGACCTCGGCGAACGGCTTCAACGCCGTCGACGAGCCGCTGATCAGCTCGCCGTAGTTGTACGTCGCGGCGCCCGCGACGTCGGCCACGTTGATCGTCTTCTGCGGCGCGCCCTTCGCGGTCACTTCGCCGTTCGCGATCTCGAGGTCGCTCGCGTCGATCTCGAGCTCCTTCGACGCGATGTCGAGGATCCGCTCGCGCACGCGCTCCGCGGCGAGGCGCACGGCGTTGCCGCCGATGAACGTACCGCGGGAGGCGAAGGTGCCGGTGCAGACGGCCGACGAGTCGGTGTTCGAGTTGTCCATCGTGACCCAGTCGTACGGCACGCCGATCGCGTCGGCGACGATCTGCGTGTGCACGGTCTTCGAGCCCTGGCCGATGTCGACCGTCCCGGAGAAGACGTCGACGCGGCCGTCCGGCTTCAGCTTGATCCACGCCTGCGACGGATCGCCGTTCTGGTTCATGCCGGTCGGATACTCGATCGTCGCGAAGCCGCGACCGCGATGCCTCGCCATCAGGAACTCTCCCCGTTCAACCGCTGTTGCGCCACGAGATGCTCGGGCAGGAGCGCGCCGGACCGCGGCTCGGACGTCATCTGCCTGTACTCGGCCGGCAACTCGATCCCGACCCGCTCGGCGGCGGCCAGCGTCACCGGAACCGTCGATGGATCCTTGAGCACGACGCCGTTGCCGCTCGTGTCGCCGATCCGGTTCGCGTTCTTCAGCCGCAACTGCCACGGATCGAGCCCGAGCACCTGCGCGACGCGCGTCATGTGGGTCTCGACTGCGAACGACACCGACGTCACGCCGAAGCCCCGCATCGCGGTCGTCGGCACGCGGTTCGTGAAGCAGACGAAGCCGTCGAAGCGCAGATTCGGGATCGAGTAGGCGCCGCAGTGGTGAAACGCATGCTTCGTGACGCCGTAAGGCGAGAAGCGCGCGTACGCACCCGAGTCGTGAAGCGTGAGCGTTCTGCGGCCGAGGATCCAGCCGTCTTTCGTCACCGCATCTGCGATCTCGATGTGCCACGGTGCCCGGGTCGACGAGGCGAGGAACTCCTCCTCGCGCGTCCAGCGCCACTTGACCGCGCGGCGCGACTTGAGCGCGAGCAGCGCGCAGATCGTGTCGGACGCGCTGTCGACCTTGCCGCCGAAACCGCCGCCGACGGTGCCGCCGACGAACTTCAGCTTGTTGAGGGGCACTTCGAGGTGCGCGGCCACGACGCCCATCGAGAAATACATCGCCTGAGTGCACGAGTAGATCGTCAACCGGCCGCTTGCCTCCGGCACCGCAAGGCAGACCTGCGTCTCCAGCGGCAGCTGCTCGATCGCCTGCGGGCGATAGACGCCCTCGACGATCGCGTCCGCCTTGTCGAACGCCCAGTCGATGTCGCCCTTGCGCACCCGGCGGTGGTTGTAGGGACCGTAGTGCGGATAGACGTTGCCCCACTGGTGGATCGTCGGCGCGTCCGGGTCGAGCGCGAGGCGGATGTCATAGTGCGCCGGCCTCTCCTCGAAAGAGATCTCGATCGCCTCGACGGCAGCCTGCGCCGCCTCCTCCGAGTCCGCGGCGACGGCAGCGATCGGCTGGCCCTTGTAGCGAACCTCGCCGTCGGCGAGGAGCGGCTCGTCGCCGGGTACGCCGAGCCCCTCGAGATGCCCGTAGACGTTCCGCGGTACGTCGGCCGCGGTGATGATCGCGTGGACGCCCTTCAGCGCCTCGGCCTTCGCCGTGTCGAGCTTCGTGATCGCGGCGTGGTGGTGCCGCGAGCGCAACGCCTTCACCCAGAGCGTGCGGCCGACGCGGACGTCGTCGACGTACTGCGTGCGGCCGGTGACGTGGCCGACGCCGTCGTACCGAGGGAGTCGTGCGCCAACCGCTTTCATGCGGCGACCTCGCCGCGCGAGGCGGCCATCACTGCGTCGACGATCTTCACGTAGCCGGTGCAGCGGCAGTAGTGCCCGCCGAGCGCCTCGAGCACCTCGTCGCGCTCGACCGGACCGCCCTTGCGCTCGATCAGAGCGGTCGCGGCGAGGATCATCCCGGGCGTGCAGAAGCCGCACTGCGCGGCGTACCGGTTGTGGAACGCGGCCTGCACCGCGGACAGGCTCTCCGCCTCGCCGAGACCTTCGAGAGTGGTGATCGACGCACCCTCGACCGTCGCCACCGCCGTCAAGCACGAGCGGCGCGGCTCGCCGTCGACCAGAACGGTGCACGTGCCGCAGCCGCCCTGCTGGCAGCCGGCCTTCGGGCTCGTGATCTCGAGCTCCTCCCGCAGCACGTGGAGGAGTGCCGTGAGCGGCGGGCTCGAGATCTCCTCCTCGATCCCGTTGACGGTCAGCCTCATGAGCTCTCCACGTCCTCGAGGGCGCGGCGGACGAGAACGACCAGCATCTTGCGGCGATACGCCGCCGAGGCGACGGCGTCGTCGACAGGGTCGGCGTCCCGCAGGACGTCCTCGGCGTTGCGGCTCTGCTCGACGGCGCGGCAGCGCACGGCCGTCGGCCCGATCCCGGACACGCCGACCCGTAGGCCGTCGCCGGACAAGCACACGGCGACGTTCGCGATCGCGTACGAATGCGCGTGGCGCCGGCGCAGCGTCTGCGCCGAGCACGCCCCGGACGGGCGGTGATATTCGATCTCGAGCACGAGCCGTCCGGCTCGGTTCGCCCCGATGAAGTCCTCGACGGGCTCGGTGCGCTCGCCACCCTTGCCGATCGAGCGGACGCTTGCACCGAGCGCGATCAGCGGTGCACCGAGATCACCCCGCTGCCCCTGGTAGCCGGCCGGTGCGCAAATG
>JBGQKY010000090.1:0-10582 GCA_041499745.1 Gaiellaceae bacterium | reverse complement strand
GAACGAGGTCCTCGCGGCCGGTGGTGAGCCGCAGGTCGAGCTCGAGGGCTCGATCGACGAGTTGCTGGCGCTGGCGCACGAGCGCGACTACGTCTGCGTGCAGGCGTTCGTCGAGCCGAGCGGGGAAAACGACAGCCGCATCGCCGACCTCGTGCGGAAGCTCCGCCGGCGGAGCGAGCTCGTCGTCACCCACGGCTACGGCCCGCGCTATCTCCACTCCACCGGGCAGCTGCACAAAGGCGGCCCGAACACCGGCCTCTTCCTCCAGGTCGTCGACGACCCGGGGGATGAGCTCGCGATTCCGGGCAGGCCGTTCGGGTTCCGCCGCTTGCTTCGCGCCCAGGCCGCCGGGGACTATGCGTCCCTGCAGGAGCGCGGCCGCCGCGTTGCCAGAATCCACATCGAGGAGGCGTAGTGGCACAGTTGGGAATGATCGGCCTCGGCCGGATGGGCAACGGGATGACCGAGCGCCTGCGCGAGCACGGCCACGACGTGCGCACCTATGACCCGAAGGTCGAGTCCCGCACCGCCGACTCGCTCGCTGCGCTGAAGTCGCAGCTCGAGGTGCAGCGCGCGTTCTGGATGATGGTGCCGGCTGGCGAGGTCACGGAAGGGGTGTTCCAGGAGCTGCTTGGCCTCGCGGGCGAAGGCGACACGATCGTCGACGGCGGCAATTCGAACTTCCGCGACTCGCAGCGCCGGTACCGCGATGCGCAGGCGAAGGGGATCCACTTCGTCGACGCCGGCGTCTCGGGCGGTGTGTGGGGGCTCCAGGTCGGCTTCTGCCTGATGGTCGGCGGAGACGAGGGACCGGTGAAGCGGCTCGAGCCGATCTTCACCTCGCTCGCGCCGGAGGAGGGCTACGCGCACGTCGGCGCGTCCGGCGCGGGTCACTTCACGAAGATGGTGCACAACGGGATCGAGTACGGCCTGATGCAGGCCTACGCCGAGGGGTTCGAGATCATCGAGCACTCCGAGTTCGACGTCGACCTGCACGAGCTCTCCGGCATCTGGCGCTACGGCTCCGTCGTCCGCTCCTGGCTGCTCGAGCTGCTGCACTCGGCGTTCGAGGAGCACGGCAACTCACTCGACGACATCGCGCCCTGGGTCGAGGACTCCGGCGAAGGCCGCTGGACGATCCACGAGGCGATTGCGGAGAACGTGCCGGCCCCCGTCATCTCCGCCGCGCTCTTCGCACGCTTCGCCTCGCGGGACGAGATCAACTTCGCCGCGAAGGTGGCAGCCGCGTTGCGCAACCAGTTCGGCGGCCACGCGATCAAGGCGCTCGCCAAGGCGGAGGAGTCGGAGGATCCGAGGTCGCACTGATGGCGGCGACGAAGGACCAGCAGCGGGAGAATCCTCTGCTCGAGGGCCTGCTGCTGCGCCGCAAGCCCGATCCGTGCGCACTCGTGATCTTCGGCGCCTCGGGCGATCTGGCGCACAAGAAGCTGATGCCGGCGCTGTACGAGCTGATGCTGCGGCGGCTGCTGCCCGAGCGCTTCGCGATCGTCGGCGTCGCGCGTACCGAGGGCGACGACGACGTGTTTCGCAACGACATGAAGGAGGCGGTTCAGCAGCACTCGCGCGACGCGTTCCGCGAGGACGTCTGGAACGAGCTCGCGCAGACGATGCATTTCGTCACGACGGACTTCGCCGACGAAGGCGGCGAGAACGCGTTGCAAGACCTGCTCGGCCGGCTGGACGAGGAGCGCGGGCTCGGCGGCAACCGCGTCTACTACCTCGCCGTCCCGCCCCCCGCGTTCCCGACGATCGTCGACGCGCTCGGCAAGCGCCGCAGCGCCAAGGGCTGGACACGGCTGATCGTCGAGAAGCCCTTCGGGCACGACCTCGGGTCCGCCCGCGAGCTGAACGCGCTCCTGTGGGAGCACTTCGACGAGCACGAGATCTTCCGGATCGACCACTACCTCGGCAAAGAGACGGTCCAGAACATGCTCGCGCTGCGGTTCGCGAACGGCATCTTCGAGCCGATCTGGAATCGGCAATTCATCGATCACGTGCAGATCACGGTGGCCGAGTCGATCGGGATCGAGGGCCGCGCCGACTACTACGAGCGGGCGGGTGCGATCCGCGACATCTTCCAGAACCACCTGCTCCAGCTGCTGACGCTGACGGCGATGGAGCCGCCGATCGACTTCACCGCCGAGTCGGTGCGCAACGAGAAGGTGAAGGTGCTGCGCGCGATGCACACGCCGGGCCCGAAGTCGGTTTTGCGCGGCCAGTACGGGCGGGGCTACATCGAGGGTGTCGAGGTTCCGGCCTACCGCGAGGAGGAGGGTGTCGCGCACGACTCGATGACGGAGACGTACGTCGCGGCCAAGCTCTTCGTCGACAACTGGCGCTGGGCGGACACGCCGTTCTACGTGCGCATGGGCAAGCGGCTGGCGCGCCGAGAGACGACGATCGCGATCCAGTTCAAGCGGGCGCCGCACCCGCCGTTCGAGGAGACAGCCTCTGAGGGGCTGCGCCCGAACGTGCTGCTCGTGCACGTGCAGCCGGACGAGGGCGTCTCGCTCGCGATCGGCGCGAAGGTTCCGGGGCAGGGAATGTCGATCCGCACGGTCCACATGGACTTCCTCTACGGGGGTGCCTTCCGCACCGGGATGCCGGAGGCGTACGAGCGGCTGATCCTCGACACGCTCCTCGGGGACGGAACGCTCTTCACGCGCTCCGACGAGGTCGACGAGCAGTGGCTGCTGGTCGACTCGCTCGTCGCGTCGTGGCAGCGCGACCGGCCGGGCTTCCCGAACTACGCGGCGGGATCCTGGGGCCCGCCGAGCGCTGACAACCTGGTCCACCGAGACGGCCGCTCCTGGCGACGGCATTGAGCACGCCGGTCGAGGTCGAGAACTGGACGGGCGAAGACGTCCGCCTCGCCGACGTGGAGAGCGCGCTTACCCAGCTCCGTGGCGCAGCGGCCGAGGAAGGCGGGCCGCCGAACCTGCGGACGTCGGTGATGACGCACCTCGCGTGGGTGCCGGAGGAGTGGCTCGAGGCGGCGCGCGGGGCGCTCGGCGGCATGGCCGAGCGGCACCCGTCGCGGACGATCCTGCTGATTCCGCTTCCGGACACCGGCAAGAATCAGATCGACACCACGGTCTCGCTGGAGTGCTACGCGCTTCCCGGAGTCGACCGCAAGGTGTGCTCCGAGGTGGTGGAGCTGCACCTGCACGGGCCGCGCGCAAAGGCGCCTGCGTCGATCGTCGAGCCGCTCCTGATCTCCGACCTGCCGGTGTTCCTGCGGTGGCGCGGCGAGCCGCCGTGGCGCTCGCAGGAGCTCGAGCAGCTCGTCGGCGTCGTCGACCGGCTCGTCGTCGACTCGACCGAGTGGGGCGACCTGCCGTACCCCTACCGCCACCTCGTCGAGCTGTTCGACCGGGCGGCGACCTCCGACATCGCGTGGGCGCGCACGTCCCGCTGGCGCGAGCTGCTCGCGTCGCTCTGGCCCGGCATCGAGAGCGTCGACACGCTCCGCGTGCACGGCACGACCGCGCAGGCCTGGCTGCTGCTCGGCTGGCTCCGGTCACGGCTCGGGCGCGACGACATCGTCCTCGAGATCGAGGAGCGGGAGCGGCTCGAAGGCATCGACCTCGACGGCGAGCCGGCGCCGTTCCCCCCGGGCGATCCGCCCACGCCGAGCGACGTGCTCTCCGACGAGCTCGACCGCTTCGGCCGCGATCGCGTCTACGAGGACTCGGTGCGGGCGGCTGTGGCGTAAAGAATCCCGGGCATCCACGCGTCGTACTCATGGATGCTCGAGGAGCTCGAGACCCTCTACCGCTCGCGGCTGCCGGAGTTCCGGCGGGTCGCCACCGCGATCGCGGGCGACCGCGAGCTCGGCTGTGACGCGGTGCAGGAGGCGTTCGCGCGGGCCGTTCGCAAGCGCCGAAGCTTCCGCGGCCGCGGCACGCTCGAGGCGTGGGTGTGGCAAATCGTGGTCAACGCGGCCCGGGACGCGCGCCGGGGCCGGCTTGTGTTCGCCGAGCCGCACGACGCTGCGGCGAACGGGCACGCGCCGGTGCTGCCGCTCGACCTGCTGACCGAGCGCCAGCGCGAGATCGTCTTCCTCCACTACTACGCCGACCTCGACTACGCGGCGATCGCCGCCGCGCTCGCGATCAGCCGGGGGACGGTCGGCGCCACCCTGAACGCCGCCCGGCGGACGCTGCGGCAGGCCATCGAGGAGGTACCGACATGAACGAGTGGCTCGAAGAGCTCGTGCCGCCGATCCGAGGTGACGGCGACTGGGACGACGTGCTGCGCCGCGCGCGCCTGCCGGCCCGCCGGCGCCTCGTCTTCGCGGTGGCGCTCTGTGTCGCTGCGCTGGCGGTCGCCCCCGCTCTCGGCGTCCTGCTGACGCGGGACGGCGGCCCACGGCTGCCGCGCGAGGCAGACCGGAGCAACGTCGTCGTGATCGTGCAGCCGGCTACCGGCCGCGTCGTCGTCCAGGCCGCGCGGTGGAAAGGGCACGACGGCATCTGCTACCTCGTCCTCTTGACGCGTGCCGGCTGCGCGCCGCGCAGTGCCCGCAAGACCGTCGTGTTGACGCCGCCGCTCGCCGGCTACACGTTCGACCGGCGCGTCGTCTCAGGGGCCGCTGTCTCACTCGCCGGCAAGCACGTGCCGCTCGTCGTGCGGCGATTCGAGAAGCTGGACGTGACGTTTTTCCTCACGCGCGGACGCATGCCTCGGTTTCTGCGCGAGGCGACGCTCTTCGACGCGAACGGCAAGGTCGTCGCGCACTTCACGTTCAAGCATTGAGCAGCGCGAGTACCTCGTCGTGCAGCAGCCCGTTCGTCGAGACGGCGCTGCCGCCGTCGAACCGCGGCGCGCCGGAGAGATCGCTGAAGCGGCCGCCCGCCTCCTCGACGATCACCTGGAGCGCCGCGTTGTCCCACGGCGACATCTCGTGCTCGAATGCGACCTCGAGCGCTCCCTCGGCGACGAGCAGGTGCGCCCAGAAGTCGCTGAACGGCTGCATGTGCCAGGCGCGGCGCGCCACGTCCAGCGTCCGCTCCGTTGCGCCCAGCAGGCTGCTGCGCGAGAACGACACGGTGGCATCGTCGAGCGATGCGATTCGAGAGACGGCGAGGCGCTCGCCGTCCCGGAACGCGCCTTCGCCACGTGCTGCCCACCAGCGCCGCCTGAGGGCCGGCGCGGAGGCGACACCGCACACGATCGCGCCGTCGCGCTCGAGTGCGAGCAGCGTCGCCCAGACGGGAATCCCGCGCGAGAAGTTCCTCGTCCCGTCGATCGGATCGACGATCCAGCGCGTCTTGCCGCCGCCGTCGCCCTCTTCCTCGCCGAGCACCGTCTCGCCCGGCCGCTCGACTGCGATGCGCTCCCGCAGCATCCGCTCGGCCGCCCGGTCGGCGTCGGTCACCGGCGTCAGGTCGGGCTTCGTCTCGACGTGGAGATCGACCGCCCGGAACCGCGCCAGCGTCAGCGCGTCGGCGGCGTCGGCGAGCTCGAGGGCGTAGCGGAGGTCGGCGTCCACCCGCCGAGATTAGATAACTACGGGACGAGCTTGAACTTCGGCTTCGCGCCGGAGGACGCGATCTTGAACTTCGGTCTCGAGATCACGAGCTGCTCCGGATCCGACCAGCCCATCTGCTGCGCTCCGCTCGGCAGGTTGAAGTCGAAGCCGCGGACGCGGTACCACCACGTGCCCGGTCCGAGCGGCAACACGGCTGAGGTCGAGAACGTGAGCAGGCCTTTCGCCTTCGTGGCCGGATCGTCCTGCGCCACGAACGGATACTTCTTCTTGCTCCACTGCAGCTGGTAGATCTGCGCACCGAGCGCCGGCGTCCACGCGACGAGCGGCTGGCCGTAGAACTGCGACGTGTTGACCGCCGACACGAGGCGGCCCGTCGACGACAGGCCGGTGGCAAACGGCGCCTGAGCAGTCGTGAGCGACGGCTCGCTCTCGATGCCGAAGCGCTGCACGCGTTCGGGGTGCTTGATGTCGGCGCAGACGTCCTGCGGGAGCTCGAGATCCTGATAGACCACGAAGCTCGAGATCGAGACCATGGGGTCGCCCGACACATGGCTGTTGGCGAGGTTCGCCGCCACGGTGATCGTCCCGCCGCCGATGACGGTGATCGTCCCGGTGTCGGCGCTCGGCCCGGAGCCGATCATGATCGTCATCCCAACCCTGAAATTCGAGGAGTCCAGGACAGGGATCACGGCCGAGCCCTTCGTCGCGCCCGGCGCCACGACATTGGTGCTCGCCGCTCCGAGGACCGTTGCCGAGACCGGAATGACCGTCCAGTAGTAGCCGCTCTCCGGCCAGTTCGTGTCCCAGAGGCTCACGGGCGCGCCGAGCTTGCCGGCCACCGTGATGGCGCCGCCGCCTCCGCCCGCGACGGTGCCGCCGGTGGACGGTGTCGAGCTCGGCGGCGGTGTCGTGCCCGGCGCGCTCGGGACGTCACCCGGAATCGTCGTCGTGGCGGACGCCGCGGCGGTCTGCTCGGTCGGAACGACCGTCGTGCCGTCGTACATCACGTTGCCTGACTCGGTTCCGTCCGGGAGGTACGACGCGCGCGCGCCCTGGATGGCCGCTGCGCTCTGCGGCGTCTGGAGCGGTCCGAAGGGGCGCGGCGCATACGACGGACTGCCTACCACGGCGCTCGTGTACACGGGGTTGAGGCACTGCTTGTCGGTGAAGACGTACACCCGGAAGAGCTCCGCAGGCGTTCCGCTCGTGGTCTGGTTGCCGGTCCACAGGAACGCGGGCATCTGCCGCTGCGCCGGCGCCTTCGCCGAGCCGTCGGCGAAGACGTCCGAGAGCGTGCCGGTGAGCGTGATCGGGCCGGTCGACATCGCCGGGTTCGTCGAGCTGTAGACCGGGCTCCAGGCGCCGGTCGGGGCGACGGGAATGCCGTTGACCCTGTAGTTGAAGACGTCGCCGCGGATTGCCCGGATTCGCCAACGGACGGTGCCGGCCCACTTCAACGTTGGGTGGAAGGTGTAGAACTCGCGCTCGTCGAGCACGTTCGTTCGCACCAGCTCGAACTTGCCGACGTCGATCAGCCACACCTGGTAGCCGGTGGCCCCCTCGACGGGCGTCCAGCGGAGCACGCCGGGATAGCTCGAGATGGGGGTCGGCGGCGGCGGCGGCGCCATGTCGAAACCGTACGGTGCGCTCCAGGGCGACGTCCCCGAGGCGAGGATGGCCCGAGCGCGCGCGTAGAGCGAGTGCGGCGAGCCCGTGATCCAGGGGAGCGTGAGCGCCGGCGCCTCGACGGGCGTGAGCAGCTGCGCGTTGTCGTAGAGGACGCCGTTGTCGCGGAAGGTGCTGCTCGTCGCGAGCTGGAACTGGTATCTGACCGCGCCAGGAACCGGGTTCCAGGCGAACGACGGCGTGCGCTGGAACGTCGTCGACGTCGCCTCGTCCGCGCGCAGCAGGAAGCCGTGCAGCCCGGTGGGGCCGGCGACGGCCGCCGAGGAGGCATGGGCGGTCGCGGCGAAGGCGGCGACGGCGAGCAGAGATGCGATGCGGAGAAAACGCACGGTCATCCCTCGTTCTCGGCATACGGGATGCCCCAGCCGTCCCTCAATCGAGGGATGCGAGCAGTGCGCCCGCTGCGAGAACGCGCGCATCGTCGCCCGGGCGTCCGATCAGCTGGATCGAGGCCGGCAGGCCGTCCTCCGCGCGACCGCAGGGCAGGGCCAGCGCAGGCCAGCCGAGGGCGTCGAAGGGGTACGTGAGGCGGACTCCGCGACCTCGCAGCGCCCTCTCCTCGGCGTCGGCCGGGGGCGCGACGAATGCGATCGTGGGCGTGACGAGCAGGTCGAGCCCGTCGAACAGCTCCTCGCAGCGGGTGCGGTACTCCTCCCGCAGGCCCATCGCGGTCTCGACCTCGTCCTTTGTCACCTCGAAGCAGCGCTCGAGCTTCCAGCGGATGATCTCGCCGTACTCCTCGGCATGCTCCGGAAAGAGGCCGCGGTGCACGTTCGCGACTTCGCGCATGAAGAGCGCGTTCTCCGCCGGGGGGACGAGGGGGAAGTCGAGCTCGCGACGCCGCGGGAAACGCCCGCTCGCCGCAGCCACGCGCGCGCGGACGAGTGCGTCGGCCTCGTCGAGCCACGCGACGCCGACCGCAAGCTCCTCGAGCGACTCGAGGGGCAACGCGGCGAAACCGGGCACGAGCGCCCCCATCAGCTCGATGCACCCCTCAACGGTCGAAGCGAGCGGGCCGACGTGGTCGTAGCTGGGCGCGAGCGGAAAACAGCCCTCCTCCGGCACGAGGCCGTACGTCGGCTTGAAGCCGACGATCCCGCACCAGGCTGCCGGGATGCGGATCGACCCGCCGGAGTCGGTGCCGAGCGCGAGCTCGACGTCGCCGGCAGCGATCGCAGCTGCGGAGCCGCCGCTCGAGCCGCCGGCGAGCCGCCCGGGGAAGCGTGGGTTCGGCACCGTGCCGAAGTGCGGGTTCTGCGAGGAGATGCCGTACGCGAACTCGTGCAGGTTCGTCTTTCCGGCCACGGCGTAACCGGCGGCCTCGAGCAGCACGACGGCCTCCGCGCTGCGAGTCGGCACGTGCTCGGCGAACAGGCTCGACCCGTATGTCGTGACGAGCCCTGCCGTGTCGAGCAGGTCCTTCACGGCGACCGGCGTGCCGTCGGCCGGCTTGTCGGGACGAGCGAGCCAGATCCCCTCGAGCGCCGCCACGGCGCCGACTCTACTTGCGGTGGAGCTTCTTCTTGGCCGGCGTCGGAACGACGACGCGACGCGTGACCGAGGCTCCGGCCTTCGTCGCCTGCGGCGAGAATGCCGTGAGGGTCAGCACGTTGTTCGAGGCCGAGCGCCTCAGCGCCGTCAGCGTCGAGACGGGAAGCGTGAAGCGGACATCGTTGTTGCCCGCGCGGAGTGTCGGGCTGCCGAGGTCGACGCCACCGAGCATCGCATGCAGCTTGCCCTCGCCGCTCGACAC
Organism: Gaiellaceae bacterium; assembly: GCA_041499745.1. Taxonomy (GTDB): domain Bacteria; phylum Actinomycetota; class Thermoleophilia; order Gaiellales; family Gaiellaceae; genus Palsa-739. The sequence continues at coordinate 1,628 of JBGQKY010000090.1, read as the reverse complement.
CACGAGCAGCCGCAGCACCCGATCCTTCGCGGCGAGGCGTAGCACGACCGAGCCCTCGACGACAACCGTCGGCGCGACCTCGCCGTTGTCGACCGCGACGACCGGTCCGGAGACCGTGACCGGTCCCGGCGGGTCGATGACGCTGACCGGCTTCGAGGTGTCGACCGACATGTTCCAGGTAACACCGAAATCGGCCGCGTCAACCTTCGAGGTCGAGGGGGTGTCCGCGGAGGCGTTCGGGATCGAGAGATAGCCCGAGTTGGCTCCCCACGTGCACGTGTCCCACGGGATCGGCGCGAAGGCGTTGCTGCCGACGATGGTCAGCGCGACCGGCGCGCTGCCATTCGCGTTCCACCAGAAGACGGGCTTGGACAACGTTCCGGCCGGCATCGCGACCGTCAGCGACAGCGTCGCTTCGTAGCACGCCTGCGTCGGATCTCCGTCCCCACGGTTGAATTGAACGATCCGCGTCGAGAGGTGGTTCACGGGCACCTTCACGATCTGAGGCTTGGGGGGCGGCTTGATGCCGGTCTCGAGCTGGTGGTACACGAGCGGCGGGATCCCCTGGAGCCCGGCCGGCGTGTAGGAGCCGAGCAGGTCGAACAGCGTCCAGGCGTTGTAGGTGGCGGCGAGCGTTGTGCCCTTTTCTACGAGCGCGTTGTCGACCGCCTTGACCGCCGACCCTGCGCTAGGGCCCAGCTCGAACACGCGCCTGACGAACGACGGGCCATAGGTCTCCGAGAGGTACTCGAAGAACGCCCAGCGTGAGTAGCCGTTGTTCGCGTAGTCGTTGAAGTCGCACTGGTTCGTGCCGATCGGGTCGCGGCAGTCCAGCGCCATGTCGGGCGGGCCGAACTTGAGGCCGATTGAGATGTCGTTCGGTTCGACCAGGAAGCCCATCCACTCGGCGCTGCCTTCGAGCAGCCAGTAGTCGTTGATGTCCGTGGAGAGCAACGGGCGCCGCGGCTGCCAGATGCTGAGCAGGATCGTGTGGAAGACCTCGCGGGCGATCGTGTGCTGTCCAAGCGCCAGCTTGGGCTGGTCGCCGGCGAGCACGATGTACGACGAGGTTTGTAGGGCCGCCGCGTCGTCGGGGACCGTCACGTCGAGAGCTCCGAGCTTCGACTGGTCTTTGATATACGCCGACAGGTCTTCGACATAGATGTCGGTGCGAGCGTCGCCGCCGAGGACTCCGTCTGACATCGGGGGTGCGTATCCCGCGGCGGTCTCGGCCGCGAGCGCGCGCTCGGCGAGCGCTGCGATGTCTCCGGCCGTCGTCTGCGTGATCGCCCAGCGCGCCGGGTCGCCGATCAAGTCGCTCTGGTAGTGCACGGCGAAGTGCGGCGACAGAAGCGTGAAGGGGAGAGCGTCGATCTGGGCCGAGGGAATGTCGGCCGGAACGGGCCGCGCGGCGAAGGAAGGCGCTGCGAACAGGACCGCGCCGAGGCTGGCGAGGGCGAGCAGCGAAAGACGGTGCAGGAGAGGCATCCCGATCCGCAGATCGGCTGCCGGAGCCCATTCCTTTAGCTAATCGAACGCGAGATAGAGCAGCGCGACCCCGAATGTCCCGGCGAAGAGCAGCCAGAAGACGCCGAACAGGGCGAGGCCGAGGCGGACGTTTCTGCGCG
>JBGQKY010000089.1:0-10602 GCA_041499745.1 Gaiellaceae bacterium | reverse complement strand
CTGCGACGAGATCACCTCGGCGCTCGACGTCTCGGTCCAGGCCGCGATCGTCGACCTGTTCGCAGAGCTTCAGCGCGAGATGCACCTGGGACTGCTGTTCGTGACGCACAACCTCGCGCTGATCCGGACGATCGCGCAGGACGTCGCCGTGATGAGCGACGGCCGGATCGTCGAGCAGGGCCCCGTCGACCGGGTGCTCGAGCACCCGGAGGCCGAGTACACGAAGCGGCTGCTCGCCGACACGCCGAGCCTCGAGCAGGCCCTGGCGGTCTAGGGACGCCGGCTGCGCTCGAGCGTCGACCAGAAGTCGTCGCCCGTGTCGATGTAGCGCGCGTCGCCCTCCGGGTGGTCCCACTTCGCGATGCGTCCCGTCGCGAGCGCCTGCGACACGATCCGGCGGCGGCGCTGGCTCTCGCGCACTGCTGCGTCGAGCGACTCGAGATTCCAGCGCGCGCCGGCCGCTGCGCCGAGCGTGTCGTCGTCCACGAGCTCGTCGCTCTCGTCGTAGACGAGGTCCGGCTCACCGAGCGTCCGCACGAGCTTGCGGTCGCCGCGAATGAGCACGACCTGCGGCGAGCGAACGCCCTCGGCGAGATACTCGATCGGGACGTCGCGCTGCGGGAGGTCGCCGCCGCGGCCGACGAGCGACGCGCCGAGATCGAGCAGCGAGACAGGCGCGGTGACCCGTCCGACCTTCCCCGCCCGAACGATCAGCGGTACGCGGATCGACTGCTCGAACGGCGCCATCTTGTACCAGAGCCCGCGTTCGCCGAGCATGTCCCCGTGGTCGGAGCTGAAGACCACGACGGCGGCGTCGTCGAGCGCGTCGAGGATCAATCCTACGTAGTCGTCGACGAGCGAGATTGCGCCGTAGTAGCCGCGGCGCGCTCGGAGCACCTGCTCCGGCGAGACCGGAATGCGGTCGGCGTCGAGCATCGCGCGCAGGCGCAGCGTCGACGGATCGCTCCCGGGCGCCGCGGAGGCCGGCGCATCGATCGCGACGCCGTCGTAGCGATCCCAGTACGCGTGCGGGACCTCGTACGGGTCGTGTGGATGCGTGAACGACACGACCAGCAGCAGCGGTCTGTCCGCCTGCTCGATCGCCTCGCACGCGCGGCGAACGACCTCTGCGTCGTAGTCGGTCTGAAGCGTCGCCGTGACCGGCCCCGCGCGGAGGACGCTGCTGAGATCGTGGTACCACGGCAGGCGCTCGTCGTCGGCGAGATTCCAGTCAGGAACCCAGTCGAAGCCGGCCGGGTATACGTCGGTCATCGGGCGCTCCTCGAACCCGTGCAGCTGGTCGGCGCCGATGAAGTGCATCTTCCCGACGAGTACGGTCCGGTAGCCGTCGAGACGGAGGTGGTGGGCGAAGGTCGGGATCGACGCCGGCAGCTCGCCCGCGTTGTCGAAGGCGCCGGTCTGCGAGGGCAGGAGGCCCGTCATGAGCGAAGCCCGGGACGGAACGCAGAGCGGTGAGGCGCAATACGCCCGCTCGTAGACGAGGCCCTCGGCCGCGAGCCGGTCCAGGTTCGGCGCCCTCGTGACCCGGTTGCCGTACGCCGGCAGAGCGGCCGCCGCGACCTGGTCTGCGAGCACGAGAACGATGTGGGGGTTGTTCACATCGTCCACTGCATGGGATTATTGTGCACACCTTGAACTGGGACGTCTTCATCACCTGCGCGGTCACGGGCGTCGGGGAGACCGTCGCCAGAAGCGATCGCGTGCCCGTCACCCCCGACCAGATTGCGGCGGCCGCGATCGAGGCGGCCGAGGCGGGGGCGGCTGTGGCGCACATTCACGTCAGGGACCCCGAGACGGGCAAGGGGTCACGCGACCCGAAGCTATACGCCGAGGTGGTCGACCACATCCGCGCCTCGAGCACCGACGTGGTGATCAACCTGACGGCCGGCATGGGCGGCGACCTCGTGCTCGGGGGCGAAGAGGCGCCGCTGCCACTCGACGACGAAGGCACCGACCTGGCGGGCGCATCGGAGCGGCTCGCCCACGTCGAGGCGCTGCTGCCGGAGATCTGCACGCTCGACTGCGGCTCGATGAACTTCGCCGCCGGCGGAGAGTACGTCCTCGTGAACACGCCGGGAGTCCTGCGCGCGATGGCGCACCGCGTTCGCGAGCTCGGCGTCCGCCCGGAGCTCGAGGTCTTCGACACAGGCCACCTCGTGCTCGTGAACGAGATGGTCTCCGAAGGCCTCTTCGACGATCCCGTCCTGATCCAGCTCTGCACCGGCATTCCGTACGGCGCACCCGACGATCTGCTGACCCTCCTCGCGATGGTGAACCGGCTGCCGCCCGGCGCGATCTTCTCGACCTTCTCGATCGGCCGCATGCAGATCCCCTTCGTCGCCATGGCGGCGCTCGTGGGCGGAAACGTCCGGGTCGGCCTCGAAGACAACCTGTATCTCTCGCGCGGCAAGCTCGCGTCCAACGGCGAGCTCGTCGAGCGAGCCGTGCACATCCTCGAGGGCATGAACGCGCGCGTGCTGGGCCCCGACGAGGTGCGCGACAGGCTTCGCCTCCGGCGGGCCGCGTGAAGGTCGGGCTGCTCGGCGGCGGCGTGATCGGCGGCGGCTGGGCTGCCCGCTTCCTGCTGAACGGCCACGACGCCGTCCTCTACGACCCCGATCCCGAGACGCCTCGCAAGGTCGAAGAGATGCTCGAGAACGCGCGCCATGCGTATTCGCGGCTCACGTACGCACCGCTGCCGCCGGAAGGGACGCTCACGTTCGCCGCGACGCCCGGCGAAGCCGCCGAGGGAGTCGGCTTCATCCAGGAGAGCGCGCCCGAGCGCATCGAGCTCAAGCGCGAGCTGCTCGGCGCAGCGAGCCGCGTGGCGCCGCCGGACGTCGTGATCGCGTCCTCGACATCGGGGCTCCTCCCCTCCGTCCTCCGCGAGGGATTGACCCACCCCGAGCGTCTGACGGTCGGGCATCCATTCAACCCCGTGTACCTGCTTCCGCTCGTCGAGCTCTGCGGATCGCCGAGCACGGTCGAGCGCGCGGCGGCGTTCTACAGGAGCGTCGGCATGCACCCGCTCGTCGTGCGTCAGGAGATCGACGGCTTCATCGCTGACCGCCTGCTCGAGGCGCTGTGGCGCGAGGCGCTCTGGCTCGTGAACGACGGCGTCGCGACCGTCGAGGAGGTCGACGACGCGATCCGGTACGGCCCCGGCCTTCGCTGGTCGAGCATGGGCACCTTCCTGCTCTACCGGATCGCAGGCGGCGAGGCGGGAATGCGTCACTTCATGGAGCAGTTCGGCCCGGCGCTGCAGTGGCCGTGGACGAAGTTCACCGACGTCCCGGAGCTGAGCGAGGAGTTGCTCGCGAAGCTCGAGCGGCAGTCGGACGCCCAGGCCGGCGGCCGAACCTTGCGCGAGCTCGAGCGCGAGCGCGACGACGCCCTCGTCGCGGTGCTTCACGCACTGCGCGGCAACCGCGTCGGCGCCGGCGAGACGCTCGCCGACTACGAGCGGACGCTGCTCGAGCGAGGCTCCTCTTCCGAACAGCCGAGCAGCCTCCGCTGGGAGACGAGCGTGCTGCCCGAATGGGTCGACTACAACGGGCACGCGACCGAAAGCTCGTATCTCCTCATGACGAGTCATGCGGCGGACGAGCTGCTGGGCTCGATCGGCATCGACGCGGAGTACCTCCGGAACGGCGCCAGCTACTACACCGTGGAGACACACATCTGCCACCTCGACGAGGCGAAGGCGGGCGACCGTCTCGTCGTCACGACGCAGGTGCTCGGGGCGGACGAGAAGCGCATCCACATCTTCGTCCGCATCGAGCGCGGCGAGACGCTCCTCGCAACGACCGAGCAGATGCTGCTCCACGTCGACACGGCGGCGGGCCGCGCGGCGCCGGCTCCGGCGGAGGTGCTCGCGCGCGTGCAGGAGCTCGTCGACGCGCACAGCTCGCTTCCAAGGCCCGAGCGCGCCGGGAGGCAGATCGGCCTGCCGTCCGGAGCTCCGACGTGATCGACGCGCTCGTCGCGACGGCGCACGAGTTCGCCGAGCAGGAGCTGCGGCCGGTCGCGCTCGCCTACGACGAGAGCGAGGAGTTCCCGCAGGCGGAGCTGCGGCGCGCTGCGGAGCTCGGCCTGACCTGCTACGACCTGCCGGCCGAGTACGGCGGTGGCGGCGTGACAAGCCTCGCGGAGTCGGTTCGCGTGATCGAGGAGCTGACGTGGGGCGACAGCCCGATCACGATGGTGATCACGCAAGGCGGCTTCTTCGCGTGGCCGATTCTCGCCCTCGGCAACGATGACCAGAAGCAGCGCTGGCTCCCGCCGCTGTGCGGGCCGGAGCCGCCGCCGGTCGCCGTCGCGATCACGGAGCCCGGCGCCGGCTCGGACGCCGCCGCGATCACGACCGAGGCGAAGCGCGTCGACGGCGGCTACGTCGTCAACGGGCACAAGAAGTTCATCGGCGAGGCAAACCTCGCCGAACGTGCCGTCGTCTTCGCCACCGTCGCCCCGGGAACGCGCTCGAAGGGGATCACCGCCTTCGTCGTGGAGCACGGCGACGAGGGCTTTCGCCGCGGCGAACGCCTGCCGAAAATGGGCAGCCGCTGCTTTCCCGCCGGGGAGCTGCACTTCGAGGACTGCTTCGTTCCGGAGGACCGGAGGCTCGGCGAGGAGGGGCGGGGCTTCTCCGGGCTGATGTGGGTCTTCGACCGCGCACGGGTCCAGGTCGCTGCCAACTCGCTCGGCATCGGGCGCGCAGCGCTCGAGCACGCCGTCGAGCATGCGAAGGAGCGTGAAGCCTTCGGCAAGCCGATCCACGAGTACCAGGCGGTGTCCTTCCGCCTTGCCGACGCGAAGCTCAAGCTCGACCAGGCGCGCCTCCTGACCCAGCACGCGGCGCGTCTCTGCGACGACGAGAAGCCGTTCGCGACCGAGGCGGCGATGGCAAAGCTCGCCGCATCCGAGGCCGGGGTTTTCGCGACGTGGGCCGCGATCCAGACGCTCGGCGGCGCGGGGTACATCCGCGACTCGCCGGTGCAGAAGTGGCTGCGCGACGCGAAGCTCGACGAGATCTGGGATGGGACGAGTGACATCATGCGCCTCATCGTGGCGCGGAGCCTCTTCCGATGAGCCTCGTTCTGGTCGCGCGCGAAGGCGATGTGTGCATCGTCACGCTTCAGCGGGAAGAGAAGCTGAACGCGCTCTCGGGCGAGGTCGAGCGCGACCTCGGCGCGGCGCTCGACGACGATGCGGTCCGATCGAGCAGGTGCGTCGTGCTCACCGGTGCGGGCCGCGCCTTCTCCGCAGGCGCCGACATCACCGAGTTCCGGAACCGCAGCCCGGAGAGCGTAATCGCCTACTACCGCGAGACGGGGAACGTCTACGAGCGCGTCGCGGCGCTGCCGCAGCCGACAATCAGCGCGATCCACGGCTACTGCCTCGGCGGAGGGCTCGAGCTCGCGCTCGCAACCGACTTCCGGGTCACCGACGAGACCGGCGTCTTCGGTTTTCCGGAGGTGTCACTCGGCATCGTCCCGAGCTCCGGCGGCACCCACCGGCTCGTGCGCCTCGTCGGGCCTGGGCGCGCGAAGCAGCTGATGCTCATCGGCGGCCGCCTCGACGCAGACGCCGCGCTCGCGGCGGGCCTCGTCAACGAGGTCGCCGCCGACTCCCGGGCACGTGCACTCGAGCTCGCCCGCGGGCTCGCCGAGCTGCCGGCCCTCGCCGTGTCGCTCACGAAGCAGGCGATCGACCTGATGCCGGAGGCGTCGCGAGAGGCGGGGATCCTCATCGAGCGGCTCGCGTACGGGATGCTCGCGCAGAGCGAGGACGCGCAGAGGCTCGCGGACGAGTGGGGCTCCAGCTGAGCGCGTTCGAGAAGCGCATCGAGATCCGCTGGTCGGATCTCGACTCCTCGCAGCACGTAAACAACGCCGTGTACGTCTCGTATCTGGAGGAGGTGCGCACCGCCTGGCTCGGCGACGCGCTCCGGAACCCGGACGCGGTGCACGAGTTCGTCCTCGCGCATGTCGAGATCGACTTCAAGCGGGAGCTCACGCTCGACGACAGGGTCGTCGTCGCCCGTTGCACGCTCGCGCGCGCCGGCACCTCGAGCATCCGGACGGCCGAGGAGATCCTCACGGAGGGCGGCGAGCTCGCGGCACGCGCGGAGGCGGTGATCGTCGCCCGTGACCTGAACACCGGCGCATCGAGGCCGCTGAGCGACGCCGAGCGCTCGGCACTTGGGCGGTAGTGGCGACCTGCGCCGTCGTCGGCGCCGGCTTCGCCGGCCTTGCGGCCGCGGACGCCCTGAGAGCCGCCGGCGTCGACGTGACGGTGCTCGAGGCACGCGATCGCGTAGGCGGCCGCGTCCACTCGCGCCGGCTCGAGAACGGCGCCATCGTCGAGCTCGGCGCCGAGTTCGTCCTGCCGCCGCACGAGGTGTTAAGGGAGACGGCGGCACGGCTGAACCTGCCGCTCTACGAGAAGGGGACGCTGTACGGCGACCGCGAGCCGCGGCCTCCCGTGCCTCGCGACGCGCTGCTCGACGGCATCGCCCGGCTCGCCGAGGCGCGGGACGGAACCGTTTCGAGCGCGCTGGCGGAGCTCGACCTGGCGCCGGACGTTCGCGAATCGCTCGCCGCGCGCGTCGAGATCTCGACCGCGTACCGCGCAGACGACCAGCCGGCGTCGGTGCTCGCGGTGAGCGGCGCTGCGTTCGGCGACTTCGCGAGCCACGGCGTCGAGGGTGGGAACCAGCGGATCGCGGAGGAGCTCGCACGGAGCCTGCGGATCGAGCTCCGGGCAATTGTGCATCGCGTCGCATGGTCCGAGCGAAGCGTTCGCGTACAGGAGCGTGACTTCGACGCCTGTGTGATCGCCGTGCCGGCCTCGATCGAGATCGCATTCGACCCGCCGCTCCCCGATTGGAAGCGGCATGCAATCGCCTCGGTTCGCTACGGCCACGCCGCGAAGCTCTTCCTGCCGCTTACCGAGCCGGCGGAGCCGAGCGCGACGCTCTCGGTGCCGAACCGCTTCTGGGCCTATACCCAGCGTGCGCCGGACGGCTCGCCACTGCCGGTGCTCGCTGCGTTCGCCGGCACGCGCGCCGGTGTCGATCGACTGACACCGTCGGCCGTGCGCGAGCTGCGCCCGGACCTCAGCTACGCGGACGACGAGCCCCTACTCTCGACGTGGCACGACGACCCGTGGGTCCGCGGGGCGTACTCTGCGCGGTCGGTCGAGTCGCCGCTCGACGACAGGGCACTGGCCGAGCCGGTCGGCCCGCTGGCCTTCGCGGGCGAGCACACCGCCGGCGAGTGGCACGCCCTGATGGAAGGCGCACTGCGGAGCGGGCTCCGTGCGGCGCAGCAGGTGCGCGCTCAATTACGGTCTTGACGTGATCGGCATCGCACTCGCGCTGGGCTCCGGGCTCCTCTGGGGCTGCTCGGACTTCTGGGGCGGTGTGATCAGCCGGCGGGCGCCGGTGCTCGCCGTGACGCTCGTCTCTCAGGGAGTCGGCTTCGTCGGACTGCTCGCCGCGTTCGCTGTCCTGCGCGAGGTCTCGTGGAGCTCGTTCCGCTTCGGTCTGCTCGCGGGGATCGGCGGCGCTTCCGGGCTCGCGCTCTTCTACTGGGCGCTCGCGATCGGGACGATGAGCATTGTCGCGCCGATCGCAGCGTGCAGCGCGATCGTCCCGTTCTCGCTCGCCCTCGCCGGCGGCGAGCGACCGTCGGCGCTCGCGCTCGCGGGCGCGGCGCTCGCCGTCGTCGGCATCGTCGTCGCGTCGTTCGAGGAACGCCGCGCGCAGGCTCCGGATCGCGGGCAGGCGATCCTGATCGCGGTCGCCGCCGCGGTCATGATCGGCGTGTTCACGTATTTCCTCGGCAAGGGCGGGCAGGCCGGCAGCGCGTTCTCGACCCTGTTCGGAGCGCGAATCGTCTCGCTCGGCCTGCTCGCAGCGGCCGCCGGGGTAGCTCGCACCTCGCTACGGCAGCCGTCGGTGACGCTCCTGCAGGCGGGGCTCGTGGGTGCCGGGGATCTCACCGCGAACACGCTCTTCGCACTCGCGGCCGACCGCGGGCTGCTCGCGATCGTCTCCGTGCTCGGCAGCATGTATCCGGTATCGACCGTGCTGCTAGCCCATTTCGTGCTCGGCGAGCGGATCACCCCTGTCCAGCGGGCGGGCGTCGTCTGCGCGCTCACCGGAGTTGCCTTCGTCAGCGTGGGCTGAGCGCGGCCCGCCGGCTCAGCTCGTCCTCGACCTCGGCGATGTCCACGCCCGCCACGGCGAGGAGCACGTAGAGGTGAAACAGCACGTCGGCCGCCTCCGAGACGAGGCGCCCGTCCTGCGCGGTCGCGGCGATCGCAGCCTCGACCGCCTCCTCGCCGAGCTTCTGCGCCGCCCGCTCGACGCCCGCCTCGGCGAGCGAGGCGACGTACGAGCCCTCGGGCCGCTCCCGCACGCGCTCGACGACCGTGCGCCACAGTGCGGGCGCAAAGCAGGAGGTCGAGCCGGTGTGGCACGCCGGGCCGGCGGGACGCACGCGCAGGAGCAGCGCGTCGTCGTCGCAATCGTCGCGCAGCTCCTCGACCGCAAGCACGTTTCCGGATGTCTCCCCCTTCTTCCAGAGCTGTTGCCGCGAGCGGCTCCAGAACCAGGCCTCGCCTGTCTCCCGCGTGAGCCGGAGCGCCTCGTCGTTCATCCAGGCGAGCATGAGAACACGCCCGTCGCCGGCGTCCTGCACGATCGCGGCGCGAAGGTCAGGGGCCTGGCTCATGATGAGGCTCGTCGATCCGGGCGCGCACGCCGAGTGCGAGACAAGGACGCAGGGAGGCCCGATAGTGGTGCTATCGGGCCGACTGAGGACGCGGCATCGCGCCGGCGTGCGCGTCCGGGCGGCTCAGCTCTCATCGTGAGTCAGGCCCCCAGCATCGCGGAGGTTGATGCCGAGGTCGCGCAGCTCGGCGCGCAGCGTGACCAGGCGCGAGGGCTGCTCGTGGAGGATCGAGGCGAGGAGCGCCGCCTGGGAGATGCCGAGCGCGTCGGCGACATGCCGGGCGTTGCCGGCACCGCCGGACGCGATCACCGGCAGCGAGACGGCGTCGCGCAGCTCGGCGAGCAGCTCGAGGTCGTAGCCCTTCCGCGTTCCGTCGCGGTCGATCGACGTCACGAGCAGCTCTCCGGCACCGCGCGCCTCGCACTCGCGCGCCCACGCGAGGGTGTCGCGCGCGGCGTCGCGTGTCGCCGAATGCGAGCGAACGCGTCCGCCCTCGGTGTCGATCGCGACGACGACGGCCTGTGTCCCAAGCGTCACGGCGAGCTCCTCGATCAGCTGGGGGCGCGCGAGCGCGGCGGAGTTGACGCTCACCTTGTCGGCTCCCGCCTCGAGCACGGCGGCGGCATCCTCGACGGAGCGGATCCCGCCGCCGAAGGTGAAGGGAATCGAGACCTGCTCGGCGACACGCCCGGCTACCCCGACCGCCGCCGCCCGCGACTCGACCGTCGCCTCGATGTCGAGGAAGACGAGCTCGTCGGCGCCCGCGTCTGAGTATGCCGCGCCGAGCGCGACGGGATCGCCGACGTCGCGGAGGCCCCGGAAGCGCACGCCCTTGACGACGCGACCTCGCGCGACGTCGAGGCACGGAATCAGACGCGGGAGAGGCATCGCTCCAGAAAGCGCGACCCCGCAGCCCCGCTCTTCTCGGGATGGAACTGCACGCCGACGAACGCCTCGTGCTCGACAACCGCGGCGAGACCCTCACTCATCGCTGTCGCCGCGGAGGTCTCGGCTGCGTACGAGTGCGCGAACCAGTACGCCTCGCTCCCCGGCTCGACCGTGGCCCAGCCGATGCGCGGAACGCGACCGCCCCGCAGGCGAACCGCACGGCCGGGGACGAGACCGAGTCCGGCGACGCCGCCGTCCTCTTCGCTCTCATCGAGCGCGAGTTGGAGGCCGAGGCAGATGCCGAGCGTCGGCCGTCCGGCTGCGGCACGCTCGCGGAGGGCGACATCGAGGCCGCGCACCCGCAGTCCGGCCATCGCCGATCCCGCCGACCCGACGCCCGGAAGCACGGCGAGATCCGCGTCGCGCACCGTCTCGGGCGTCTCGGCACGCACCGACTCGGCGCCGAGCCGCTCGAGCGCAAGCTCGACCGAGCGGACGTTGCCGGCACCGTAGGCGCAGATCGCAACCTTCACAGCAGGCCCTTCGTGGTCGGCAGCTCGGCGCCCTCGCGCCGGACGGCAACGCGCAGGGCGCGGCCGACGGCCTTGTGCGCCGCTTCAGCGACGTGATGCGGATCGCGCCCGGTCGCGTCCACGTGCAACGTCATGCGCGCCGCCTGCGCAAGGCTCTCGAGGGTGTGGCGCGCGAGACCGGGGTCCTCGGCGAGCGTGATCTCCGCGCCCCGGCGCCCGCCCAGGTCGACGGCCGCACGCGCGAGCGCGTCGTCCATCGGCACCACAGCCGATCCGTACCGGGCGATTCCACGCCGGTCGCCGAGCGCACGGTCGAGCGCCTCGCCGAACGCGATCGCGGTGTCCTCAGCCGTGTGATGCGGCCCGGTCTCGAGATCGCCGGCGCCCTCGACGATCAGGTCGAATCCGCCGTGGAACGCGAG
>JBGQKY010000088.1:0-10702 GCA_041499745.1 Gaiellaceae bacterium | reverse complement strand
AGAGGTTCGAGCCGTCGTTCATCACGAGCAGCTCGCCGGGGACGCTGCCGCCGCCCGGTAGCGCCGCCTGAAAACCGAGTGTCCCCGCAGCCTGCCACTCGCCCGGCTGGATGATTCCGTCCGCCGTCGCCGTCCCGACTCCGGAGAAGACGAGCCCGGGCGTGTGACCCGTTGCTCCCGCCGGCACAAGTAGAGCGGCAACGGCGACGAGCACGGCAGCCGAGCGAATGCCGATCATGGCAACTCCGCCGTTATCTCGAGGTGACGTCGAGCCGGCATCAGAATCACCTCCCGCGAGCTGCAGGGCCAGTCCTGTGCGAACCCGAGATCGCCCCATGAGACGGCGTTGACATCGGTAATAAGCCGCACGAGCGGGCGGCCCTCGTGCATGACCCGCTCCACCTCGAGCGGGCCACGCGCATTCCAACCCGAGCCGCGTCAAAGACGTTGTCAGCAGCGAGCCGCTGCTGCGCAAAGCGGCCGGGCTTGGGGGCTACGCCTCGCGGCGTGCGTAGAGCAGGAACGTGCCCGGAATCCGCCGCTCGCCGGGGTACTCCTCGAGCGCTACGACGTGGAAGCCGGCCCGGGCAAGCGCCGTGACGACGTGGCCGAGCCGCCAGAAGCCCTCCGCGAAGTAGTCGTAGTGCCAGTGGTGGAACGCGTCGACGCAGAGTGCGACGGGATGGTCGTCGTACACGAGCAGCTCGCCGCGGTCGTGCAGCGCGTCGGCGAGCCCGCGCGCCCACGCGTCGAGATCGGTCATCCGGACGAGCACGCCCTCCGGCGAGTAGACGAGGTCGAAGCGGCCCCGCCGCAGCTCGCCGGGGAGCGCCTGCGCGCCGGCACGGATCCAGAGGATCTTCGGCCAGCGCTCGCGCGCCGCGTCGAGGCCCGCTTCGGACTCGTCGACGGCGGTCACGACCGCGCCCTGTTCCGCGAGCTCCGCGCTCGCCTCGCCGCTACCGCACTGGAGGTGCAGCACGCGCTTCGCGGTCAGGTCGCCCAGCGTCGCCATCACAATCGCCGGCAGGCCGTGCCGTGCTCCCCGGCGCCAGCGATGGGCGTCGTCGAAGGCGCGGCGGTTGGGCTCGGTCGGCTCCATCAGGCGGGCAGCGAGTAGCCGCCGTCGACGACGAGGGTCTGCCCGCACACCATGGCGGCGTCGGCGGAGCAGAGGAAGGAGACCGCGGCGGCGATGTCGTCCGGCTCGACGAGCCGCCCGGCCGGCGTGCGCTCGGCCGAGCGCAGCATCTCCTCCTTGTTCGGGAAGTGCTCGAGCGCGCCGGTCTCGACGACGCCTCCCGACACGGCGTTGACGCGGATGCGCGGCGCGAGCTCGACGCCGAGGTAGCGCACGACCGACTCGAGCGCCGCCTTCGAGGTGCCGACGAGCACGTAGTTGTCGAGCACCCGCTGCGAGCCGAGGCTTGAGATGGCGACGATCGCCGAGCCCTCCGGCATCGACGGCGCCGTCGCGCGCGCGAGCGACAGCAGGGCGCGGGCGTTTGCGTGCATCGTCCAGTCCCAGTGCCGGTCGTCGGTCTCGAGCGCCGGCCGGATGACGCCGGTGGCCGCGTTGTGGACGACGACGCGGTACGGGCCGTGCGAGGCCAGCTCCTCGACGACCTGTTCCTTCGAGACGTTGCCGCGGACGAGCACGGGCTCCGCGCCGGCGGCGCGTACCTGCTCGGCCGCCGCCTCGGCCGCGCTGTCGTTCCGCATGTACCCGAGCACGGCGCGCGAGGCCCCGTCGCGGACGAGCCGGAGCGCGATTGCCAGGCCGATCCCCCGCGTGCCGCCGGTCACCACGACCGACGAGCCGTCGAGGCTCATCGCCGGTGCGGGAGGGGTTTGTCGGCCGGCGCGGTGCTCGGCAGCCCCGGCCAGCCCGGCCGCGAGCGCGGCTCTCGCCCGCCGTCGGCGGCCTTCGAGGATGCGTGGCCGAGCCGGTCCAGCAGTTCCATCTTCTCCTCGCCGTGGCGCCGGACGGGGTCGTCCTCCGGAAGATCGCGGACGAGCTCCTCGATCCGGGCGCGGAGCTGGTACGCGAAGTGCGGCGTCGCGGGCCCGACGAGGGCGTCGATGTCGGCGAACGTGGGCTCGGGCATCGGCCAAAGCCTAAAGGGTAGGGTCGAAGACGTGCGCCGAGCCTCTCGCGTGGACGCGATGTTGATGGCGACGGTGCTGCTCTGGTCGCTCAACATCACCGTTTCGAAGTACCTGTTCGAGCACGGCTGGAAGCCGCTCGCGTACGGGACGATCCGCTACTTCGCGGCGATCGCGCTCTTCGGGGCGTTCACCTACTACCGCGAGCGCTCGTTCCGGATCGAGCGGAGCGACTACTGGCTCGTCGGGCTGGCCGCGCTTTTCATCTTCGTCAACCAGCTCTGCTTTGTGTACAGCATCAAGCTCGCGCATGCGTCCACCGTCGCGCTGCTCTTCGGGACGACGCCGATCTTCATCGGCCTGATCTCGCTCGCGTTCGGTCTCGAGCGGCTCGCGATCCCGTTCTGGATCGGCGCCGGGATCACGTTCGGCGGCGTCGGGCTGATCGCGGCCGCGAACGGCAGCGTCGGCTCGAGCCTCCACGGCACGCTGCTCGGGATCGCCACCGCCCTGACCTGGTCCTGCTACTCGGTCACGATCGCGCCGCTGATGCGCCGCTACTCGCCGTTCCGGATCAGCGCGCTCGTGCTCGCGATCGGCTGGGTGCCGCTCGCGCTCGTGAGCTTCCGCCAGGTGGGCGACCAGCAGTTCGAGTTCGGCTGGAAGGTGTGGCTCGGCTTCGGCTACGCGGTGGTCGGGCCGCTCTTCCTCACGAACATCCTCTGGTTCACGGCGATCGACCGCGTCGGCGCGTCGCGCGCCTCGCTCTTCGCGAACCTCCAGCCGTTCTTCGCGGTGTTGTTCGCGCTGATCCTGCTCTCCGAGTCGCTGACCTCGCTCGAGATCGCCGGCGGCGCGCTGATCTTCGCCGGGATCGCGCTCGAGCGGTTCTGGCGGCGGCCGCTAGCTGCGGATGCGGTGGGCGGACGCCGCGACGCGACCGAGGCCGACATCCGCGAAGCGGTCGGGCGCGAGTGAGGTCGCGGCGACGAGCTTCATGCCGTTCACACATCGCCACGCCTGCTGCTCGTTCGCGGTGTGGCTCCAGTAGACCTTGATGCCCGCCATCTGGAAGCTCTTCTCCATCGCGGTCCGGCAGTTCCCCTTGAACGAGGCGGCGACGAAGGTGATCTCCTTGCCGGCCGTGTTTCCGAAGAAGATCCGCTAGACGCCGGCGTGCGTCCAGCTGCGGTACGACCACCCGGGCGCGAGCCGTGCCGGCACGTAGGCGACGAGTGGCGCCTTCTGCGCGATCTGATGCTGGACGGGGACAGGAACGAGCATCTGGTCGCGAGACTATCCGCGAAGCGTTAGGGAATACTTTGGACGATGTCTGAAGATTTCATGCCCCTGCTCGGCTGGGACTACGTCGAGTTCTGGGTCGGCAACGCGAAGCAGGCGGCCTACTTCTACGAGCACGGGCTGGGCTTCACGCGCACCGCGTACGCGGGCCCCGAGACGGGCGTGCGCGACCGCGCCTCGTATGTGCTCGAGCAGGGCGACATCCGTTTCGTCGTCACCTCGGCGCTCCGCGAGGACCACGAGATCTCGAAGCATCACGCGCGCCACGGCGACGGCGTGAAGGAGATCGCTCTCGCCGTTCCCGACGCGACGGAGGCCTACCGACAGGCAGTGCAGCGCGGCGCCCGCGGCGTCGTCGAGCCGAAGCGCGTCGAGGACGAGTTCGGCTCGCTCGAGACCTCGGCGATCGCCACGTACGGCGACACGATCCACACGTTCGTGAACCGCAGCGACTACGCCGGCTCGTTCAAGCCCGGCTACGTGTCGCTGTCGCAAAACGGCGCCGGCGCGGGGGTCCGGCTCACCAACATCGACCACGTCGTCGGCAACGTCGAGCTCGGCCGCATGAACGAATGGGTGGAGTACTACGAGCGTGCGTTCGGGATGACGGAGATGATCCACTTCTCCGACGAGGACATCTCGACCGAGTACTCCGCGCTCATGTCGAAGGTGATGGCGGACGGCGAGGGGAAGATCAAGTTTCCGATCAACGAGCCGGCCGAGGGCAAGCGGAAGAGCCAGATCGAGGAGTACCTCGAGTTCTACGGCGGCCCGGGCGCGCAGCACATCGCGCTCGCGTCGACGAACATCGTCCAGACCGTCGAGCAGCTCAAGCAGCGCGGGATCCTGTTCCTCGAGACCCCCGACTCGTACTACGAGGACGTGCCGGACCGCGTCGGCGAGATCGCGGAGTCGTACGAGGACCTTCGCAAGCACAGGATCCTCGCCGACCGTGACGACGACGGGTACCTGTTGCAGATCTTCACGAAGACGGCGCAGGATCGGCCGACGGTGTTCTTCGAGGTGATCGAGCGGCACGGCGCCCGAGGCTTCGGCGACGGCAACTTCAAGGCGCTCTTCGAGGCGATCGAGCGCGAGCAGGCCCTTCGCGGCAACCTCTAGGACGTCGTGATCTGGCCGCTCGAGCCTGCGGGCTGAATAGGCTCCGCGGTCGTGACCCCGCAGCGGCGGAATGCGCTCTTCTCGGTGCTCGCAGCGATCGCCCTCATCGCGCTGAAACTCAGCACCGGCATCGCGACCCACAGCCTCGGCCTGATCTCGGAAGCGGCGCACTCGGGAACCGATCTCGTGGCGGCGCTTCTGACCTTCTTCGCCGTCGGCGTCGCAGCACGGCCGGCCGACGTCGGCCACCAGTACGGGCA
The DNA here is from genome assembly GCA_041499745.1 of Gaiellaceae bacterium. Lineage (GTDB taxonomy): Bacteria > Actinomycetota > Thermoleophilia > Gaiellales > Gaiellaceae > Palsa-739. The sequence continues at coordinate 5,912 of JBGQKY010000088.1, read as the reverse complement.
CGGGAAGGCAGAGCATCTGTCGGCACTCGGCGAGGGCGCGATCCTTGTGCTCGCGAGCCTCTGGATCGTCTGGCGGGCGATCGAGCGGCTCGGTGGCCACGCGCATCAGCAGGTCGACGCGGCGTGGTACGCGTTGCTCGTGATGGGGGTCGTGATCGCGATCGACATCTGGCGAACGATTGCGTCGTCGCGGGCCGCACGTCAGTATCACAGCGCTGCCCTCTCCTCAAACGCACTCCACTTCGCGAGCGACCTCGGCGGCTCGTTCGGCGTGTTCGTCGGCCTGCTGCTCGTGCGGTCCGGCTACCAGAAGGCCGACTCGATCGCCGCGCTCTTCGTGGCGTGCAGCGTCCTCGTCGCTGCGGTGCGGTTGATGCGCCGCAACACCGACGTGCTGATGGACCGCGTGCCCACTGACGCGGAGCGGGCCGCGCGCGCGGCGATCGCGGACATCGCGCCCAGCGTCGAGCTCAGGCGACTGCGCATGCGCCAGGCCGCGGGGCGGGTGTTCGCCGATGTCGTCATCGGGGTCAATTACGACGCGGCGATCGGGCAGGGCCATGCGGCGGCCGACGCGGTCGAGCGGGCCCTCGAGTCGGCGCTGCCGGAGGCGGACGTCGTCGTGCACGTCGAGCCGATGGAGAGCGACGCGGCAGTGCGGGAGCGCGCCCATGCCGCCGCCCTCGGAGTGCGCCGCGTGCGCGAGGTGCACAACGTGAGCGTCGTGGCCGTCGGCTCCCGCACCGAGCTCTCGCTCCATCTGAAGCTGCCGGGCAACCTCTCGCTCGACGAGGCGCACGAGATCGCCGAGGACGTCGAGCGAGCGATCCGCGAGGCGGTGCCCGAGGTCTCGGCGGTGTCGACGCACATCGAGCCGCTGGCCGAGGAGGCCGCCGGAACGAGGCCCGCCGCAGCCGCTGTCGAGACAGACCGCGCCGTCGTCGAGCGCATCGTCCGCGCCGAGATGCACGAAGATCCGAGAGAGCTGCGCTTCGTGAACACGGACGAAGGCCTCGTCGCGTACCTGACGCTCCGGCTCGGCAGCGGTACTGCGCTCGCCGACGCACACGCGCTCGCGAGCCGTATCGAGGAAGCAATCCGCCGCGAGCGCCCGGAGATCGTCGACGTGATCGTCCACACGGAGCCGGTTCTGTGAGGCTCTGCATGTTCTCGCCGAAGGAGTCCGACCTCGCGCGGGGCTGGCCGGGGCGGATCGACGGCGACAAGGTCATCCAGCTCGCCGCGCAGACGCTGCCGGCGTTCTTCACCGGCGGCGGCTCGGCGCGGGAGCACGCCGAGTATGCGATCGAGGACGTGGTGTTCCGCGCGCCCGTGCTGCAACCGCCCTCGATCCGCGTCTTCGAGGGCGATGACTTCCGCTTCGCGAACCCGGCCGCGATACACGGGCCCGACGACACGATCCAGCTCCCGCGAGGCGTCGAGGAGATCCAGCCGGTTCTCCGCGTGGCGGCGGTGATCGGCGCCGGCACGATCGGCGGCTACACGCTGATGAACGACTGGGTCGCGCCTGCGCTGGACGGAGCGAAGAGGCACGACTTCGCGATCTCGCTCGGCCCGCTGGTCGTCACGCCCGACGAGTACGAGCTCGCAGGCGTCGAATGGGATGCACTCCTCGGCCATGCGGAGCAGAACACGCGCTGCCTGCCGGGCGACATCATCGCCGCACCGGGAACACCGCAGGAGCCCGTCGGGGCCGGGGCAGTGGTCGAGCTGACGCGGCCGCAGCTCGGAGCGCTGCGGAACTACGTCGTTGCGGCGTCGTCGTAGGCGGCGCGCTTGACTCTGACCTTAGTGCACCCTCCCGGCGAGGTAATGCGATTCGAGATCGCCTGGCACCTCCAGTAGTCGCAATCGTCGGGGGAGGCGTGATGGGCGCCGCGACGGCGTGGGCCCTGTCCTCGCGCGGCGCCGATGTGACGGTGTACGAGCAGTTCGAGCCCGGCACCGAGCGCGGGTCGAGCCACGGCCGCACTCGGATCTTCCGGCTCGCCTATCCGGACGCCTCCTGGGTGCAGCTCGCCCAGGAGGCGCTTGCGGGCTGGCGGGAGCTCGAGCTGCAGTCGGGGCAAGAGCTGCTGGGCCTGCACGGTCTCGTGGAGCTCGCCTCGACACCGGAGCTCACGTCGCGTGACACGCTGGCGGCCCTCGGCGTCGAGCACCAGCTGCTCGAGCCGACCGTCGCACGTGCGCTCGGTGTCGAGGTGCCGCCGGGCTGGACCGCGCTCCGCCAGGGCGACGCCGGGATCGTTCGGGCCGATCTCGCGATCCCCGCGTTCCTCGGCGACACGCCCGTGGAGCGGCGCCGCGTCGAGGCGCTCGACGACCTCGAGGCGGACGTCGTCGTCGTGACCGCGGGCGCGTGGGTGCGCAAGCTCGTTCCGGACGTGCCGGTGCGCGTGACGCGCGAGACGATCGCGTACTTCAAGAGCAGCGAGGAGGCGATGCCTTCGCTCGTCGAGCTGGACGAGGCGACGCGTGGCCATGCGATGTACTCGCTTCACGACCCGGAACACGGTGTGAAGGCCGGCGCCCACAACGCAGGTCACGAAACCGATCCCGACGTCGGGGAGCAGGCGGACCCACTGCTCGTCGAGCGCATCGCCGACTGGGTGCGGTCGCGACTTCCCGACGTCGACCCGGAGCCCGTCGCGGCGCAGACGTGTCTCTACTCGATGACGGCCGACGAGTCGTTCGTCATCGAGCGACGCGGACGCGTCGTCGTCGGCTCGGCGTGCTCCGGGCACGGCTTCAAGTTCGCACCGGCGGTCGGGCGGCGACTGGCCGATCTGGCGCTCGGTTAGGCTTCCGGCGTGCCGTTCTATCAACGTCTGGGGGACGTCCCGCGCAAGCGGCACGTTCAGTTCCGCGACAACGGCACGCTCCTCACCGAGGAGGTGATGGGGCTCGAGGGCTTCACCGGCAACGAGTCGATCCTGTACCACCTCCAGTCGCCCTGTCGCGTGATGAAGCTCGACGGCTTCGAGCCGATCGAGCGCAAGGAGTGGGTGCCGGCGGAGCACACGCACCGGCACTTCAAGACTTTCGATGTGAAGCCCGAGGGGGACGAGGTGTCGGGCCGCCGGCTGCTGATGTGGAACTCGGACGTCGAGATCTCGCTCTGCCGACCGACGATGTCGATGGACTACTTCTTCCGCAACGGCGAGGGCGACGAGGTGATCTTCGTCCACGAAGGAACCGGCACGCTGGAGACGATCTTCGGCGACGTGCCCTACAAGGAGGGCGATTACATCGTCGTACCGCGAGGCACGACGTACCGCTTCGCGCCGGAGGGCGAGCAGCGCCACCTCGTGTTCGAGACGCCGGGGCTGATCGAGATCCCGCGGCGCTACCGCAACCAGTACGGACAGCTCGTCGAGGGCGCGCCGTACTACCACCGCGACATTCATCCGCCCGCCGAGCTGAAGACGGTGCAGGAGAAGGGCGAGTTCCCGGTGAAGGTGCGCGTCCGCGACGGCTACCAGACGTACGTGCTCGACTACCACCCGTTCGACGTCGTCGGCTGGGACGGCTATCTCTATCCGTGGACGTTCTCGATCCACGACTTCGAGCCGATCACCGGCCGCATCCACCAGCCGCCGCCCTCGCACCAGACGTTCGCGGGGCAGAACTTCGTGATCTGTTCCTTCTGTCCGCGCAAGCTCGACTTCGACCCGCTCGCGGTGCCGATTCCGTATCACCACTCGAACCTGCAGTCGGAGGAGATGATCTATTACGTCTCCGGCAAGTTCGGCTCGCGCAAGGGCGTCGACGTCGGCTCGATCACGCTCCATCCGTCCGGGCTCCCGCACGGGCCGCAGCCGGGGCTCGCCGAGCGCTCGATCGGCACGCACGAGACGCACGAGCTCGCCGTCATGTGCGACACCTTCCATCCGCTGAAGTTGTCGAAGCTCGCCAAGGATCTCGACGACGGCGTCTACTGGCGGTCCTGGTACGAGAACGCCCAGGACGACGCGGGCATCGAGATGGCGGACGACGCCACCGGCGCGGGCCTGACGTCTCACTTGTAGTACGGCCGGTCAAGCGCCGTCGGCGGGTGAAGCGGGACGAGGGTTTCCTCGAAGATGCGAGGGGTACGGTCGCCTCGTTCCCTACGGAAGGGGTGGGCAGATGAGCTTGACGAACCGGGAGACGTGGGGGTTGATCCACGGGCTCCTTCTCGGCTCGTTCTTTCTGCTGGCGTTCGGCGGCGGTTTGGCAGAGCTGTACGGGCTGCGGGCGCGCTGGGAGACCGACGAGGGGATTGGCGGCAGTGTTCGTCGTTTGACGGTCGGGTTCTGGGTGATGGCGGTCGCCGCCTGGCTGACCGTGATAACGGGCACCTGGATCGTCTATCCCTGGTATCGGGAGTCATTGGCGGGCGCTGACGGGGCGGGCTGTGCGGGGGTCCAGATTCCGATTCCCGGCAAATGCTCACCGAAGGACTTCCTGACGTCCAACGTCTCAGGCGACACCAGCTCGTGGCACACCTTCGGGATGGAGTGGAAGGAGCACGTCGCCTGGCTTGCGCCCATGTTCGCGACGACGGCCGCCTTCATCGTCGCGTATTACGGCATCAAACTCGCCCGGCAGGGGCGCGTTCGCCGACTGGCGATCTCGCTCTTCGTGCTCGCCTTCTCAACGGCCGCTGTCGCCGGCGTGCTCGGCGCCCTGATCACCAAAGTCGCCCCCGTCAAATGAGGAGATCAACATGAGCACAACGCAGACGTCGGCCGAGACCGAGGGAGGCCCGGCTCGCATCGACGGTCCCCCCGCCGCAAGCCTCATCGCGGCCGGTATCGGCGCGGTCGTGCTCGGCCTGTTCGTCACCCTCGCGGAGGCGTCGACCGGCATCAAGGGCTGGCTGCAATGGAACGACCGCGTCGGGCCGCTCTCGGGCAAGACGATCCTTGCCGTTGTGGCGTACTTTGCCGCTTTCCTGATCCTCGGTCTCTGGTGGAGGAACAGGACCTTCGCGCTGAAGGCGATCCTCCTCGCCGCGGTGATTCTCGTCGCGCTCGGAGTGCTGTTCACGTTCCCGCCGATCTTCCAGGCGTTCGCGTAGGAGGCGCGCCGCTGCTCGCTCTTCTGACGGAGGGCGAGGAGCGGCGTGCGATCCTTGAACGGCGTCTCTGAGACTCAGGCGCCGCGGGACGTCGCGCTCAGTCGCTGGGTGAAGAAGCCGGCGAGAAGCAGCACGGCTCCGACCGCGAGGAACGACAAGGCACGCGTGATCGAGCTGAGCTGGGAGAGGTCGTACAGGAACAGCTTGCCCAGGCTGACGGCGAAGAGGGCGAAGCCTCCGAGGCGCAGAGGAGACTGCCGCCTTCTCAAGCCGACGTACAGGAGCCCAAGTCCGAGTGCCCCCCAGAGCGCGCTGACCGCGGTGTGACCGCGCTGGAAGTCGGTGTGCAGGCTCGCCGACGAGATGCGGACGGACAATTCGAGGATTGCGAGCGAGGCCGTGTAGACGGCGATCACTCCTGCCGCCCAGAGTGACCCCGCGCGCCAGTGCTCCTGGCGCTCGTCGAGCCAGCCTGCGGTCTCGTCGTAGCCCGTCGCGCCGGCGGCTGCGGCGTGCCCGTCGCGAGACGCCCACGCGAGCGCGACGGCTGCGGCGATGAGCAGCAGCAGGCCGAGGATGCCGTGCGCCGGATGCGTACGTGCCATCACGAGGTGCGACGGCGGTGCCTCGTCGAACGCCGCGCCCGCCGTGAGAACGAGGTAGGCGAACGACGCGACCTGGAGGCGCTTCTCGCGCAGTGCGACGGCGACACCGGCGAGCGCGGCGGCGCCGGCCGCCCACGCGAGCGTGAGCCACGCTCCGTGCAGAAGCAGACCGCCGGCGACAACTGCGAGCCCGAGCGCAGGGGCCCAGAGCAGCGTGGAGAGGT
>JBGQKY010000087.1:0-10777 GCA_041499745.1 Gaiellaceae bacterium | reverse complement strand
GAGAGCCTCGCGGCTGCGTCGTCGTGGCTGACGGCGCGTCTCTAGAAGACGACTCGTCGATGTTTCGGCTGGCTCGCCTTGTGCCCTTCAGTTCGGGCACATGGAGCCGCCGGCAGATCCACCTGACGACGTCGCGAGCGACATCGCGAGCGACATCGCGAGCCTGCCCCTGATTCCGGGCGATCGACGCGGCGCGCTGCGGCCGTATCGCGAGCGCGCCGACCGCACCATCGATCGACTTCAGTCACGCGCGCGCGAGCTCGGTCCCGGACTCATCACTGGCGCGGCGGACGACGATCCGTCGGGCATCGCGACGTACTCGCAAGCGGGCGCGGCGTTCGGCTACTCCACGCTCTGGATCGCGCTCATCACGCTGCCGTTGATGGCCGCCGTCCAGCTGATGTGCGCCCGCATCGGGATCGTCACGCGGAGCGGTCTCGCGAGCGTCCTTCGCGCACACTACCCGAGGTCAGTCCTTTGGGGCGCGTGCGCGCTGCTCGTGGTCGGCAACACGGTGAACATCGCGGCCGATCTCGGCGGCATGGCTGCCGCGGCCGAGCTGCTCACGGGAATTCCGGCGACGTGGTTCGTGCCCGCGTTCACGGCGCTCATCATGGGGCTCCTCGTTTTCGCGTCGTACGAGCGAATGACCAAAGTCCTCAAGTGGCTCACGCTCGCGCTGCTCAGCTATGTGTTCGCCGCGTTTCTCGCGGAGCCGGACTTGTTGGATGCCCTTCGTGGCACGTTCACACCGCACGTCGCGTGGACAAAGGAATATCTGCTGATGCTCGTTGCCATTCTCGGGACGACCATCTCTCCATACCTCTTTTTCTGGCAGGCGGCGCAGAACGCGGAGCAGGACGCGCACTGGCGTGGCAAGTCCGCCGAGCGGCCGACGCGCGCCGTGCAGCGCGAGCTCCGCGCGGCGGCGCGCGACGTCAACGCCGGCATGGCGTTCTCCAACGCGATCATGTTTTTCATCATCCTCACGAGCGCGGCGACGCTGCATCGCGCGGGGCTGCACGATGTGCAAACGACGGAGCAGGCGGCTCAGGCGCTCCGTCCGTTGGCCGGTCGGTGGGCGTCGGTGCTTTTCGCGGCCGGACTTGTCGGCACGGGGATGCTCGGCGTGCCGGTGTTGGCGGGATCGGCGGCGTACGCAGTTGCCGGGGCGGCATCGTGGCGCGCTGGCATGGACGAGACGGTGCACACCGCGAAGCAGTTCTACGGCGTCATCGCCGTCGCGATGCTCGTCGGCACGGCGCTGAGCATCGCGCACGCCAATCCAATCAAGCTGCTGATCGGGTCCGCGGTGATCAACGGCCTGCTTGCGCCACCGCTCATTGCGCTCATTCTGATCGTGTGTAACAATCGCGAGGCCATGGGGAGCCACCGAAATGGCCGCTGGCTGAACGTGTTGGGCGGCGTAGCGGGTATGTTGATGACGGCGGCGGCAATCGGGTTGGGTTGGACCTGGTTCGCGGGGTAGTCCGAAGCACTTGCCTGAGTGGATTCCGGGCACCAATCTCCTAGGCAACGGCAAGACTCCCAAGGAGATGCACGTGATTCGGAAGGCTCGCTCTACCGCTCCTGGCGCATATCCTCGCCTGACCCAGCCATTGGTACGCGATCAAGGCGTTCTCCGTCCCGCTACTTGGGATGAAGCCCTCGATCGCGCAGCCGATGGGTTCCGACGCAATCTGGCCCAGCACGGGCGGAACACGACCGGAATCTTCAGCTGCTCGAAGTCCACCAACGAGGTGAACTTCCTGGCGTCGAAATTCGCCCGCGCGGTCTTCGGGAACAACAACGTCGATAGCTGCAATCGGACCTGACACGCTCCCAGCGTCGTCGGTCTGACGACAATCCTGGGGGCGGGCGGCTCGACGAGCTCATACGAGGAAGCGGAGCATACTGACTTCGTCTTTCTCTGGGGCTCGAACGCCCGTGAGGCTCATCCGATCTGGTTCCACCATCTATTGAAGGGGATCCAGAACGGGGCGCAGTTGCACGTCGTCGATCCTCGGCGGACATCGTCCGCCGAGTGGGCCGACGTGTGGCTTGGTCTGAACGTGGGAACGGACATCGCGCTGTCGAATGCGATGGCCCGTGAGATCATATTCGCCGGCTTGGAGGACAAACGCTTCATCGAGCGTGGCACCACGAACTTCGAAGCCTTCCGCGAGGCGGTCGAGCCCTACACGCTCGACTTCGCCGCGCAGGTGACGGGCATTCCCGCCGATGTCATCCGCGATGCAGCGCACAAGTACGCCACGGCCGACAAAGCGATGATTTGCTGGACGCTCGGCATCACCGAGCATCACAACGCGGTCGACAACGTCGTCTCGTTGATCAACCTTGCGCTGCTCACAGGGCACGTCGGCCGCTACGGCTGTGGATGCAACCCGCTTCGCGGACAGAACAACGTCCAAGGTGGCGGTGACATGGGCGCGCTGCCGAACAAGCTTCCCGGCTTCCAGGCGGTCGAGGACGACGCCCTCCGCGCGCGCTTCGACGCCACGTGGGGCGCGACCGTGCCGCCGAAGAGAGGGCTGCATCTCTCCGGGATGTTCGAGGCGATGGACGAGGGCACGCTCCGCGCGCTCTACGTGATCGGCGAGAACCCGGCGCAGTCGGAGGCCGACCAGGGCCACGCGGAGCACCTCCTCGCGAGCCTCGACACGCTCGTCGTGCAGGACCTCTTCCTGACGCGCACGGCGGAGCTCGCAGACGTCGTGCTGCCCGCATCGTCGTGCCTCGGCGAGTCGGAGGGCACGGTGACCTCGAGCGAGCGGCGCGTCCAGCGGGTCCGCAAGGCGTTCGACCCGCCCGGCGAGGCGCGCGACGACATCGAGATCGTCTACGAGCTCGGCCGCCGCCTCGGACACGACCTCGGCAGCACGCGCGCCGAGGACGTGTGGAACGAGCTGCGCACCCTCTCGCCGGTGATGCACGGCGGGATGAGCTACGCGCGGCTCGAGGAGCTCGGCGGCATCCAGTGGCCCTGCCCGGACGAGTCGCACCCCGGCTCGCTCTTCCTCCACGGCCGGCTGTGGGAGGACGACGTCGAGAAGCCCGCCCCGTTCCACGTCGTGGAGCACTCGCCGCCGGTCGACCTCCTCGACGACGACTTCCCGATCCGGCTCACGACGGGCCGGCGGCTCGAGTCGTTCAACACCGGCGTACAGACGAACCGCTACGAGTCTCCCCTCCACCGCGGCGGCACCGCGATCCAGCTCGCACCGGAGGACGGCACTCGCTACGGCGTCGCGGACGGCGCCGTCGCCCGCATCGTCTCGCGCCGCGGGGCGATCGAGGCGCCGGTCCGGTACGACGCGAAGCTGCGGCCCGGGCTCGCGTTCATGAATCTCCACTTCCCCGACGAGGTGGCGACGAACATGCTCACAATCGACGCGAATGACCCGAAGTCGGGCACGGCGGAGTTCAAGGCGACGGCAATCCGGCTCGAGCCGGTCTAGGGGCGCTGGTGGACCTCCGCTTCCTCGCCGCCGAGCCGAGCGACGCCGAGCGTGAGGCGATCGACGCCGCCGTCGGCGGGCCCGAAACGAACGGTGACCGTGTCGGGCGCGCGAACCGGACGGGCCGGCACCTGCTGCTGCCCGCGCTGCGCGCCGCCCAGCGGCGCGTCGGCTGGGTGAGCGAGGGCGCCCTCGGCTACGCGTCGCGGCGGCTCGGCGTGCCGCCCGCCGACGCGTACGGCGTCGCGAGCTTCTACGCGCTGATCGCGCTCGAGGAGCGGGAGCCCGACGCCCTGCACGTCTGCACCGACCTCGCGTGCCGGCTCGCGGGCGTCCGGGCGGCGCCGCCCGGCGCGCACGCGTCACCGTGCCTCGGCCTCTGTGAGCGCGCGCCCGCGGCGCTGCGCACGATCGCGGGCGAGCACCCGCGCGAGATCCCCCAGCCTGAGACCTCACCACCGCTTCCGCAGGCGGGCGAGCCGGGATTGCGCCTCCTTCGCCGCATCGCGGCCGGAGTCGATCCGGACTCCCTCGACGCGTACCGCTCCCACGGCGGCTACTCAGCGCTACGGCGTGCGATCGAGCTCGGGGCCGCCGGCGTGCTGCGCGAGGTGAGCGACTCCCGCCTCCTCGGTCGCGGCGGCGCCGCCTTCCCGACCGGCACGAAATGGGAAGCCGTCGCTCGCCAAGCCGCGCGGCCGCATTACCTCGTCTGCAACGCCGACGAATCGGAGCCGGGAACGTTCAAGGATCGCGTGCTCATCGAGGGGGATCCGTTCGCGCTCGTCGAAGCGATGACGATCGCCGCCTACGCGACCGGCTGCGAGCACGGCTTCGTCTACGTGCGCGCGGAGTATCCGATCGTGCACGAGCGGCTCGAGAACGCGTTCACACAGGCGCGCACACGCGGGCTGCTCGGCGACGACGTCATGGGCGCCGGCTTCGCGTTCGACGTCGAGCTGCGGATCGGCGCGGGCGCCTACGTGTGCGGCGAGGAGACGGCGCTCTTCCAGTCGATCGAAGGCTACCGCGGCGAGCCGCGCAACAAGCCGCCGTTCCCGGTCGAGGTCGGGCTCTTCGGCAAGCCGACAGTCGAGAACAACGTTGAAACCCTCTTGAACGTCCTCGACGTGGTCTCGGACAGCGGAGCGGCGTACGCGGCGACGGGGACGGAGGGGTCGACCGGCACCCGGCTGTTCTGCCTCTCGGGCCACGTCGCCAGGCCAGGGGTCTACGAGGTGCCGTTCGGCACGCTGCTCAGCGACCTGCTCGAGCGCGCCGGCGCCAGGCCGCCGAAGGCAGTGCTGCTCGGTGGCGCCGCCGGCTCGTTCCTGCGGCCCGACCAGCTCGATCTGCCGCTCACCTTCGAGGACGCTCGCGCCGCCGGCGTGAGCCTCGGCTCCGGGGTCGTGATCGTCTACGACGAGTCGGGCGACCTCGTCGACGCCGTGCTGCGCATCGCCGAGTTCTTCCGGGACGAGTCGTGCGGCCAGTGCGTTCCCTGCCGCGTCGGCACGATCCGCCAGGAGGAGGCACTGCACCGGCTCGCCGAGGGCAAGACGAACGGCAACGAGCTCGCCGTCCTCGCCGACCTGGCCCAGGTCATGCGAGATGCTTCTATCTGCGGCCTCGGCCAGACGGCCATGACCGCCGTCGAGTCGGCGATGATCAACTTCGAAGTGCTCACCCCATGAGCGTCAGCGTCGCAGCGCCGAAGCGCCTCGTCGAGGTGACGATCGACGGCCGGGCCGTGCGTATCGCCGAGGGGTCGACGATCCTCGACGCGTCCCGGCGGCTCGAGATCTCGACGCCCACGCTCTGCTACGCCGACACGCTGACGCCGGTGAACGTCTGCCGCGTCTGCGTCGTCGAGGTCGAGGGCGCCCGGACGCTCGTGCCGGCATGCTCACGCAAAGTCGAGCCCGGCATGGTCGTACACACCGATTCGCCGCGCGTCCGCACGAGCCGGCGCCTGGTGCTCGAGCTGCTCGACTCTTCGGTCGACCTCTCGCTCGCACCCGACGCGCAACGCTATATCGGCGAGTACGGCGCGCACGCCGAGCGCTTCGGCGACTCGGCGACCGTCGCGCAGCCGGTGAAGGTCGACAACGACCTCTACGTCCGCGACTACTCGCGCTGCATCCTCTGTTACAAGTGCGTCGAAGCCTGCGGCGTCGACCACCAGAACACGTTCGCGATCGCGGTCGCCGGGCGCGGCTTCGACTCGCACATCTCGACCGAGCTCGACGTGCCGCTACCGGACTCGGCGTGTGTCTACTGCGGCAACTGCGTGGCCGTCTGCCCGACGGGCGCGCTGATGGGGAAGAGCGAGTTCGATCTCCGCGAGGCGGGAACGTGGGACGAGTCGAAGCAGACGGAGGTCGACACCGTGTGTCCCTACTGCGGCGTCGGCTGCAACCTCACGCTCCACGTCCAGGACGAGGCAATCGTGAAGGTGACGTCTCCGCACGACCACGACGTCACGAGCGGCAACCTGTGCGTCAAGGGCCGCTTCGGGTACGAATTCGTCAACCGCCGCTAGGAGGGTCCAGTGGCCAGCTTCCAGATCCTCTACTGGCAGGATGTCCCGTCGATCATCCAGGCGTTCGCCGAAGACGGCACGGCGGTCAAGCGGCAGCTTCCCGAGTGGTTCCAGCAGGAGATCGACCGCCGCGCGATGGACCAGGGCCTCGTCGGAAGCGACGCGTACCTCGAGGAATGGCGCTGGGGGGAGGTGGACGAGCGCCCGGGGAGCCCTGACGAGGTGCTGGACTCGCTCGAGCGCGAGCTCACGGCGTGAACACGCGGAGATGGCTCCCGCTCGGACTCGCCGTCGCCGCGCTCCTCGTGCTCACGGGCATCGCAAGCCACGGCCGGCCGCTCTCCGGCGGCCGCGGACGCGGACCGACCTCGACGTTCTTCGACTACGCCGCGACGACGCTCGTCATCTTCGCGCTCGTGCTGCTCGGCGTCGTGATCTGGTTCCTGTTCTCGAAGCGCAACGGCGGCGGTCCACCGCGTGACCGCTCGAGCTTCTGGGCCTCGATCGTCCCGCTCTTCGCCGTCGCGATGATCGCCTGGATCTTCGTGCACACGGGCGTCATCGACCGCCTCCGCAGCCTCAGCGAGCAGCTCCAGAAGAGCCAGCAGGCGGCGCAGTCGCACCTTCCGGCAGAACCGCCGGCAAGAAACGTCCGCGACGCGCGTCTGCGCTGGGACGAGATCGGCATCGTCGTCGCCCTACTCGCCGGGACGGCGATCGTGCTGCTCGCGAGCCGGCAGGCAAAGCGGGCTCCCCGGCCCTGGCGCTTCGGCCGCGGGGAAGCCGTGTCGGCTGCGCTCGACGAGTCGCTCGACGACCTGCGGAACGATCCGGATCTGCGACGCGCGATCGTCGCCGCGTACGCGCGCATGGAGCACGCACTCGCACGCGCCGGTCTCCCGCGCCATCCTGCGGAGGCGCCGTTCGAGTACGTCGAGCGCGCGCTCGGGAGCCTCGACACGAGCGCGGAGTCCGTCCGGCGCCTCACCGGGCTCTTCGAGTGGGCAAAGTTCAGCCAGCATGATCCGGAGCCGAAGATGAGGGACGAGGCGATCGACGCGCTCGTCGCCGTGCGGGACGAGCTGCGCACACCCGAGCGGGAAGCCGTGCCGGCGTGAGCTCCGAGCGGCGCCGCGTCACAAAACTCCTCGTCTTCACGACGCTGGGCCTGGTCATCGCCCTCGGCGTGCAGCCGGTCTCGGTCGAGCAGATCCTCGCCGCCTACGTGCTCGCGCTCGCGGGAATCGCGCTCGGGGCTCTCACGCGCATCGTGGCCTCCGAGTCGACGCACCTGTACGCCTCGCAGTTCGAGCACGCATTGACGCGGAATCCGGAGCAACCGAGCCGTCCGGCTGAGCTCGTGCGTATCGAGCGGGAGATCACGCTCGGCACGTCGAGTGCAGGCCATTTCCACAACCGGCTCGCACCGCTTCTGCGCGACGCGGCGGGAGCCCGCCTCGGCTTCGCTCTCGACCAGCGGCCGGACGCCGCGCGCGCGCGGCTCGGCAGCGATTCGTGGGAATTCCTGCGACCCGACCGGCCCGCGCCGGAAGACCGCAGCGGCCCCGGCGTGCCACTCGCCCGCGTCCGCTCGATCGTCGACTCCCTCGAGCGCCTCTGATGGAACTGGACGAGGTCCGCGACCGGGGCGCCGCAGTGCTCGACGAGGTCGAGCGTGCTGTGGTCGGCAAGCGTTACGCGCTCGAGCTGATCCTGATCGGCGTCCTCGCCGACGGGCACATCCTGATCGAGGACTACCCGGGCCTCGCGAAGACGCTGATCGCGCGCTCGTTCGCGAGGGCGACGTCTCTGCACTTCTCGCGGATCCAGTTCACGCCCGACCTGATGCCGTCAGACGTGACCGGCTCCTCGGTGTTCGACCAGCGCCGCACCGAGTTCACGTTCCTCCCCGGGCCGATCTTCACGAACCTCCTCCTCGCCGACGAGATCAACCGCGCCCCGCCGAAGACGCAGGCCGCACTGCTCGAGGCGATGCAGGAGCACCAGGTGACGATCGAGGGCGAGACGCGCCCGCTCGAGCGGCCGTTCATCGTGCTCGCGACGCAGAACCCGATCGAGTACGAGGGGACCTACCCATTGCCCGAGGCGCAGCTCGACCGCTTCCTGCTACGAATCGGGGTCGGCTACCCGAGCCGCGAGCACGAGATCGAGATGCTCACACGACGGATCGAGCGTGGTGACGACGAGATCGAGTTGACTCCGGTCGTGGACGCGGCGACGCTCATCGCAATGCAGCGAGCGCTCGAGCAGGTCCATGTTGCGAACGCCATCGAGGGCTACATCGTCGACCTCGTGGCGGCGACGCGCGCCTCCAAGCGGCTCGCGGTCGGCGCGAGCCCGCGCGGAAGCCTCGCACTGCTGAAGCTGTCGCGTGCGAAGGCCGCGCTCGCGGGCCGCGACTTCGTCGTCCCGGAGGACGTGAAAGCGGTCGCGGTGCCGGCGCTCGCTCACCGGCTCATGCTCCGCCCGGAGCTGTGGGTGCAACGTGTGCGCGCCGCGGATATCGTCGAGGAGGCGCTCGAGACGGTGCCGACGCCGCCCGCCGAGGACGCGCTCCGCGCCGCCGGATGACCCGGCTCGATTCGCCGCGCGTCGTCGCGTACGCCGGGCTTGCCGCATTCGGGCTGCTCGCAGGCCTCGTTCTCGGGCGCGTCGAGCTCGTCGCGCTCGCGGCGCCGTTCGCACTCGCGGCCGTCGTCGGCGCGGCGCTTACGCGCCCGCCGGAGCTCACGGGCACGCTCGTTCTCGACCGGGAGCGCGCGCTCGAGGGGGATGATCTGCGCGCGTCGCTCGAGCTATCGTCGACGCAAGGAGCCGATCGCGTCGACGTCTTCCTGCCGCTGCCGCTGGAGCTGCGCACGCGCGACGGTAACCCGCGCGCCGTCGCACTCGCTCCCGGCGTGCCCCGTACCGTCGAGCTGACGCTGGCCTGCGAGCGGTGGGGCGCGTTCGCGCTCGGACCGGCGCTCGTCCGTTCGCGGGATCGGCTCGGCTTCCACGCGTGGGAAACCCAGGTCGGCATACGGCAACCGCTTCGGGTCTATCCGAGCGTCGAGACGCTGCGCACGATGCTGGCACCGCTCGAGACCCAGGTGTTCATCGGCAATCAGGTCTCCCGCGCGCGTGGCGAGGGCATCGAGTTCGCGGACCTCCGAGAATGGGAGCCCAGCGACCGCCGCCGCCGCATCAACTGGCGGGCGAGCGCACGGCGCGGCGAGCTCTGGGTGAACGAGCAGCACCCCGAGCGGAACACTGACGTCGTCCTTTTCCTCGACACGTTCACGGACGTCCGCACGAGCGGGCGCGGCACGCTCGACCTGACAGTCCGGGCGGCCGCGTCGCTCGCCCATCGCTATCTCCAGCGCAAGGACCGCGTGGGCGTCGTGAGCTTCGGCGGCTTCCTCTCGTGGCTCTTGCCCGCCTCCGGGACGCGCCAGCTCTACCGGATCGTCGACTCGCTGCTCCAGATGGACGTCGTGCTGAGCTTCGCGGCGAAGGGGATCGACATCCTGCCGCCGCGCACGCTGCCGCCGAAGGCGCTCGTACTCGCCCTGACACCGCTCCTCGACGCGCGGTCTGCTGCGGCGCTGCTCGATCTGCGGGCGCGTGGCTTCGACCTCGTCGTGATCGAGGTCTCCCCGGTTCCCTTCGTGCGTCCAGGCGCGGACGAGCTGTCGCAGGTCTCGTATCGCCTGTGGCGCCTGTCGCGGGAATCGCTGCGCCGGCGGTACGAGCAGGCCGACGTGCCGGTGGTTGAGTGGAAGGATGGGGAGGCCCTCGAGGCCGTGCTCGGGGAGGTGACGGCATTCAGGCGCTACGCAAGGCCCGCGCGCGCGTGACGCTCGCGCTGCTGTCAGCGGCGGTGTACGCGGGCCTGCTCATGTACGTGACGACGAGAAAGCCGCCGATCGCATCGCTTCTCGGTACCGTCGGCGGGCTCGGCGCGCTGTTGCTCTGCTTCGTGCTCGTGCGGCGGTGGGACGAGCTGCTGCCGTGGGCGCTTCTGGTGCTTGCGGCGACCTACGCCGTCGCGATCGCCGCGCGCGGCGCCGAGATCGACGAGGCGGCCCCGCTTGTGGGGGCCGGACTGTTGCTGTGCGGCGAGCTTGCAGCGTGGTCGATCGGAGAGCGCTTCACGATCGCGGCGGAACGCGCCGTTGTCGCCTCGCGTGCGGTCGCCGTCGCGCTCCTGACGCTGGCCGGTCTCGCGGTATCGGCCGTCGTCGTCTCGCTCGCGGCCGTCCCGGTGGGCGGCGGCCTCGGCTGGACGATTCTCGGCTCGGCGGCCGCGGTGCTCGTCGTCGCGCTTACGGTCCGGCTTGCGCGGTAGATGCGGTCGGGCGGGTGGTCTGCCCCCCGTCGCGCGGCTACACTGCCCCCTCGTCACCGGCGCATTCGTCTAGTGGCCTAGGACACCGCCCTCTCACGGCGGCGGCACGGGTTCGAATCCCGTATGCGCCTTTCTACTCCGCTTGGTTGGGTCGATCTGGCTCAACCATGCTGTGTCCGGGCGTGTCGTGGATGGTCGGCAATGTGTTCGCGTGCAGACCCTTGTGCAGATCGTCAACCCCGCGCCGCGGGGCCGGGCTATGCCCTTGATGGGCCTCCGCGCGACGGGCAGACGACACGTATCGGGGCAGGCGCTGCGCGGTGGCCGGATCTAGCTCTTGGCTGTGGACTTGTTCAGGGTCACGGCTGCGCGAACGAGAGTCTTCAACGCCTCCTCGTCTATCTT
>JBGQKY010000086.1:0-11107 GCA_041499745.1 Gaiellaceae bacterium | reverse complement strand
TCGTTCTTCTCGTTGCCGCCGGCCTTCTTCACGTTGCTCCGGGGTCAGGCGCTTTCAATCGGCGTACCTCAATCGTTTCCCCTCGGTCATGAGCAGCGCGCGCCGAGTCCGCTCCGCATCGCTCACACCTAGACGGACGCGATTGTTGTAGCGGAAGTCGAACTCCGCGAGGTAGCGCGGCAGGTGCGCTTCGCTGATGTGGTGATAGGTCCCGTCGATCCCGCGCTTGAGGATCGAGAAGTAGTTTTCCGCTGTGTTCGTATGAACGTCACCGCGGACGTACTCACCGTCGGCATGGCTGACGTACTCATGTGAAGCGAACTCCTTGCCAAGGCCGCGGTAGGACGCAAACGAGTCCGTCATGATGCGCGCCTCGCGGGCAACGTTCCGACGAATCGCACCCTTGATCTCTGCACCCGTCACGTTCGCCATGCGGAACGAACGAACCTGACCGCCGCGCTCGACAAGAGCCACCACCGGAGTCTTGTTCGTGCCGCGCCCCGTCTTCTTCTGCTTGTCCTGACGTTTGCGGTTGCGCTCCTTGCCGCCGACGTAGGTCTCGTCAGCCTCTACGACGCCCTCTAAGGGCCTTGCGAAAGGGGGCTGCTCCATCGCGTAGCGGATGCGGTGCGCCATGAACCAAGCGCTCTTGTAGGTCAGCCCGAGCATGCGGTGAAGCTGATGGGCGCTCATGCCCTTCTTGGACGAACAGAGCAGGTAGAAGGCAAGCAGCCACTTGTTCAGCGGGATATGCGACCCCTCGAAGATCGTGCCGACCGTCACCGTGTACTGCTTGCGGCAGGCCGCACACTTGTAGAGCTTCCGCGTCTTGGACTTGAGCGGATAGGGCCTGCGCTCCGACTCCTTGCAATGCGGGCAGACGGGGCCATTCGGCCAGCGGATCGACTCTAGGTAGGTCGCCGCTTCGATTGGATCGGAGAAGCGCGGCTCGTAAACGCTGAGTGTGAGGGCTTCGTCCATGCCCATAGTTTCGTCTATAACGGTGGGTTTGTCAAGTATATAATTCCGAGCGATCATTATGCATGGGCAGCCCAGGTAAGGGTCTAGCATCCGCCTTGATCGTCGAGGACACCTTCATCCGCGGCTACCGGCAGTTGGCGCTCGAGACGCCGGCCCGTCCGCGCGACGCCGTGCTGCGCTTGTTCGACGTCGTGCTCTCCACCGTCTTCCTCGTTTGCGCCCTGCCCGTGGTGCTGCCGCTCACGCTCGTCCTCCTCGCAACGAGCGGACGGCCGCTCTTCTACCGCGGCGAGCGCGTCGGACGGGGCGGCCGCGTCTTCACGATGCTGAAGCTCCGCACGCTCAGAGCGGACGCGGAGACACGGCTCGGCCCGTTCCTCGGCGAGGAGCTCGTGCGCCGGACGGAGGACGAGTTCACACCGGTCGGCAGGTGGCTGCGGGCGACGCAGCTCGACGAGATCCCGCAATTCCTCAACGTCGTGCGCGGGGACATGAGCCTCGTCGGCCCGCGACCGATCCGACCTGTCTTCTTCGAGGAGCTCGCGCACGAGCTGCCGGCGTACTGGCAGCGGCTGATCGTGCGGCCGGGGCTCACGGGCCTCGCGCAGGTACGGCGCGGCTACGAAGCGTCGATGGCGGAGAAGCTCGCGCACGACCTCGAGTGGATCGCCGACCGCTCGGCGCGGCTCTACCTCCGCACCGTGCTCGCGACGGGCTGGCGGGTTACGAAGCAGTCGCTGCGAGGCCTCGTATCGCGCAGCGAGTAATCGCTGTCCTGCTGCTCGCGGCGCTCGGCCTCGGCGCCTGGCTCGCGCTGCGACCGGAGCCGGGGCATGCGCCGAAGCTGCTCGTCGGTGTCGACGACGACACGCTCAAGTGGACGGCGAAGCCGCTCGGCGTCGTCCGCTGGCAGCAGGCGCTCGGTGCGCAGGCGGTGCGCGTGTGGGTTCCGTGGCACGGCGAGGCACGGCCCGCGGGGGCGAGACTCGACGAGCTCGCCCGCGCGGAGCAGGCCGCGAAGCACACGCGCGTCGTGCTCGCCGTGTTCGGCTTCTCACGCGACACGCCGACGGCGCAACGCGCGCAGGCCCGCTTCTGCGCCTACGCCCGCTCGGCGCTCGCTCGCGTCCCGCACGCGCGGGCGGTCGTGGTGTGGAACGAGGCGAACTCGCCGGCCTTCTGGAGCGGCACGGCCGCGCAATACGCATCCCTCCTCGCACGTTGCTACGACGTGCTGCACCGGCACAGCGTGACCGTGCTCGACTCGACAGCTTCGGCGCATGCACCCGATCGTTTCCTCCGCGAGCTCGGCGCCGCGTACCGGGCGAGCGGGCGCACGCAGCCGCTCGTCGACGCATTCGGACACAACCCGTACCCGCGCACGCCCGGCGAGCCGCCGCAGGCCGTGCATGCAGACGGATTCCTCGGCCAGGGCGACTACGAGCACCTGATGCGCGTACTTCACGCCTCGTTCGGCCGCACTCCGGACGTCTGGTATCTGGAGACCGGCTTCCAGTCGTCGGTGCCCGCTCGCCTCGCGCGCCACTACGACGGCCGGGAGAACGTGCAGACGGTCACGCCGGAGCAGCAGGCGCAGCGCCTCGGTGAGGCGATCCGCCTTGCCGCGTGCCAGAAGCACGTGCGGGCGTTCTTCAACTTCGAGCTCGTCGACGAGCCGCGGCTTGCAGGCTGGCAATCGGGTTTGATCTGGCGCGGCGTGCACCGGAAGCCCGCTGCGGCGGCCTTCGCGCGCGCCGTGCGGCAGGCTGCCACCGGTTGTTCCACCCGTCCGTAGAGTTCGGCCCCATGTGCGGAATCTGTGGCATCGCCTCACGCGACGGCGCGCCCGACGTCGAGCGGCTCGCCGCGATGAGCGCAGCGCTCGTCCATCGCGGTCCGGACAGCGGCGGCGAGCACGTGGACGGTCCGGTCGCGCTCGCCGCCCGCAGGCTCTCGATCATCGATCTCGCCGGCGGCGATCAGCCGATCGAGAACGAGGACGGATCCTGCGTCGTCGTCCAGAACGGGGAGATCTACAACTACCCGGAGCTCCGGCACGAGCTCGAGCGCGAGGGCCACCGCTTTCGCACGAATTGCGACACCGAGGTGCACCTGCACCTCTACGAGCAGCATGGGCCCGAGTACGCGCGCAGGCTCCGCGGCATGTTCGCCGTCGCCCTCTGGGACTCGCAACGCCGCAGGCTCGTGCTCGCGCGCGACCGCTACGGCATCAAGCCGCTCTACTACCGCGGCTCGGGCGGCCTGCTCGAGTTCGCTTCCGAGCTCCGGGCACTACCGCGCGGCGAGATCGATCTCGACGCGCTCGAGGCGTTCCTCGCGTTCAACTCGATTCCGGCGCCGTATTCGATCTTCCGCGACACCCGCAAGCTGCCTCCGGGCCACGTGCTCGTCTGGGAGGAGCGCGGCGGCCTGAGCGTCGAGCGCTACGCCCGGCCGGGCCCTGTGCCGGTCGCGGAGCTACGGGCAGACGACGAGGCGGAGCTCGTCGAGGAGCTGCGCGCCCGCCTCCGCGACTCGGTGCGCGCGCACCTGCTCTCGGACGTGCCGGTCGGCGTGCTCCTGTCCGGCGGCGTCGACTCGGCGCTGCTCGCGGCGCTCGCCGCGCAAGAGACCGCCGAGGCCGTGCACACGTTCACGATCGGCTTCGAGGAGAAGAGCTTCGACGAGCGGGTAGAGGCGCGACGCGTGGCGCAGCGCTACAGCACGAGCCACCACGAGCTACTCGTGCACCCGGATCCGCTCGTGCTCGTGCCGGCGCTCGCCGACGTCTTCGACGAGCCGTTCGCCGACTCGTCTGCGCTGCCGACGTACCTCGTCTCCCAGCTCGCGGCCGAGCACGTCAAGGTCGCCCTCTCCGGGGAGGGCGGCGACGAGCTCTTCGGCGGCTACTACACGTACGCGGCCGACCTGCTCGCAGACCGGGTCGCGCCGCTCGCCAGGCTCGCCCGCCCTCTGGTGGAGCGGCTGCCGAGCTCGAGCGCGAGGGCGAGCTTCGACTACAAGGCGAAGCGGTTCGTGCGCGCCGCGCATCTGCCGCCGCTCGAGCGCCACCACGGCTGGAAGGAGATCTTCGCGCCGGAGATGCGTGCGGAGCTGACCGGCCGCAGCGCGTCGTTCGACCCTGTGGACGTCTACCGCACTCGGTATGCGGAGACGGACGGCGCCGATCCGCTCGCGCGGCTCCAGGATGTCGACTTCGGGATCTACCTCGTCGACGATCTCCTCGTGAAGACCGACCGTGCCTCGATGGCGCACTCGCTCGAGGCGCGCGTGCCGTTCCTCGACCCGGTGGTGACGAACTTCGCGTTCATGCTGCCCGCGAAGCACAAGGTGCGGGGGCTCTCGAAGAAGGTGCTCCTGCGGAAGGCGGCCGAGCCGCTCCTGCCGCGGGAGATCGTGCACGGGCGCAAGCGCGGCTTCTCGATTCCGGCGGCGGCGTGGCTGCGCGGCGAGCTCGGGCCGTTCGCACGTGCGACGCTTTCACCCGAGACGCTGCGCCGGCAGGGGTTCTTCCGGCCGGAGCCGGTGGGACGGCTGCTCGACGAGCACGTTGCTGGGGCGCAGGACTGGAGCCGGCAGCTGTGGGGGCTGCTCGCGTTCACGCTCTGGCACGAGCGCCACGTCGAGCAGGAGCCGCCGGCGCTCAACTCGGCCCGCATGGAGGCGCTGCTCGCGTGAAGGTATGGATCGACATGACGGCGAGCGCGCATGTGCTCGTTTTCAGGCCGCTGATCCGGATCATGGAGGAGCGCGGCGACGAGGTGGAGATCACGGCGCGCGACTACGCGCAGACGTTGCAGCTACTCGAGCTGCACGGAATGTCGGCGAAGGTGATCGGACGTCACGGCGGCCGCTCGCGTTTCCAGAAGGCGAGACAGATGACGCACCGACTCGGTGCGCTGCGCCGCTGGGCGAAGGGCCGCGGCTTCGATGTGGCTCTCGCGCATGGCTCGCACGAGTTGACGATGACGGCGCGCCGGCTCCGCATCCCGAGCTCCACGACGTTCGACTACGAGTTCGCGATCCTCCAGCACCAGCTCGGCTGCCGCGCGGCGACAAGGGTCGTCGTTCCCGCCGCGATCCCGCCGGTGCGGCTCCGCCCATACGGCGTGAAGCCGCCGAAGCTCCTCCAGTACCCGGGCCTGAAGGAGGAGTACTACCTCTCCGACTTCGAGCCGGACGGTTCGCTCCTGGACCGCTTGGGCGTCGACCCGGCGCGCGTGCTCGTCGTCCTGCGCCCGCCGCCGGACGTGTCGCTCTACCACCGGCACTCGAATCCGCTGTTCCCGATGACGCTCGAGCATCTGGGCCGCCTGGAGAACGTGCACGCAGTCGTCCTGCCGCGAACCGAGGAGCAGCGGGAGTACGTCCGGAGGCTCGCGCTCCCGTCGGTGATCCTGCCGGAGCAGGCCGTCGACGCGCAGAGCCTGATCGCCCTGGCCGATCTCGTCGTCTCGGCGGGCGGCACGATGAATCGCGAAGCGGCCGCGCTCCGAGTGCCGGTCTACACCACGTACGGCGGCCGGCTCGGCGGCGTCGACGAGGAGCTGATCCGCGAGGGCCGGCTGAAGCCGCTCACCGACCCGCGGGCCCTCGACCTCGAGAAGCGCGACCCGTCCGCCGGCGAGCGCGTGAAGCGCGACCCGCAGCTGATGCTCGACCTCCTCCTTTCGGCCCTCCCGTAGCCTCGAGCGGACACGTCCGGGTTCCAGACACCGGCGGAACGTTTCGGCTTGGCTACGCCGCTTCAGCAGCCGGACGCGTCGCAAGAGGGCATCACCTGGTGTCAGACACCGTTGCGAAGTCGTCACGAAGTCGTAACAGGGCCCTCCGGGTCATGGGAGCGGCCCTACGCGACACGGCCGAGCGCGGCGAGGACGTCCTCGCCGTAGCGCTCGAGCTTTGCCGGGCCGACGCCCGGCACGAGGGCTAGCTCGGCCAGCGTCCGAGGCTGCCGCTCGGCGATCTCCGCGAGCGTCGCGTTGTGGAAGACAACGTATGCGGGAACCTCGTCGGCCTTCGCGCGCTCGAGGCGCCACTCGCGCAGAGCACCGAATGCCGGCGGCAGCTCGTCGAGATTCAGAGCCGCCCGCTTCGGCGCGGGCGCCGCGGCCGGCGAAGCACCCAGCTCGGCGAGGAACCGGCTCGGCTTCCCGGACCACGACACGACCAGGTGGCGCTTCGCGCGCGTCAAGCCGACGTAGAGCAATCGCCGTTCTTCGTCGACGTCCGCACGCCGGTGCGGCAGCTCGTTCTCCTCGAGCTGCGGCAGGTACACGGCCTCGAACTCGAGCCCTTTCGCGCGATGGAGCGTCAACAGATGCACGCCGCGCCCGGCGCTCGCGCCGAAACGTTCGCGCAAGGTGTCGACGAACTCCGGCACCGCGCCCTCGAACTCCTCGGCGAGCCGCACGAGACGCGCGAGATCGGCCTGGCGTGTCTGCTCGCGCTCGCCGAGCTTCTCGGGCGGGTCCTCGAGCCAGCCCTGCGCAACCGCGACGCCCCGCACCACAGCGGCCGCCGGCACCGGATCCGAGGGCAACGCCCTCAACAGCCGCCGCGCGGCGTCGCGCGCGAGCAGCGACGCACCCTGAAACGGGATGCCTGCGTCGTGAAACTCCTCCTCGAAGTCGACCGCGCGTGCGTTCGTCCGCACGAGCACGGCCTGCTCCTCGAGCGGCACACCGGCGGCGGCGAGCTCTGCGATCCGCTTCGCAACGGCGACACCCGGCCGGACATCCGGCTCCGGCCCGTCGGCAAGCGTCGCCCGCAGCGTCTTCGCGGACCCTCCTAGCTTCGGCACGAGCCTGTTCGCGAGCTCGAGCACCTGCGGCGTCGAGCGGTAGTTCTGCTCGAGCCTGACGACGTGCGCATGCGGAAACCGCGTCGGCAGCGCGAGCAGCCACTCGGCGCTCGCGCCTGTGAAGCCGTAGATCGACTGGTAGTCGTCGCCGACGACACACACGTCGTCGCGCTCGCCGAGCCAGAGGTCGAGCAGCGACTGCTGTAGCACGTTGACGTCCTGGTACTCGTCCACGGTGAACGCGCGCCAGCGCCCGCAGACGAGCGTGCGCGCGCCCTCGTCCTCGTCGAGGAGCCGGATCGTGCGCTCGAGGAGGTCCTCGAAGTCGATCGCGCCGCCCGCCGCCTTGCGTTTCTAGTATTCCCGGAAGACGCGGTGCGCGAGGTCGGCCGGCAGCGGCGGCTCGTGGTCGCCGAGGCCCGCGACGTACGTCTGCGGCGTCAGCCGGCGGTTCTTCGCCCACTCGATCTCCGTCGCGAGGTCGCCCGCGGGCCGGAAGCGGTACGGCTTCGGCAGGGTGTTGCCGATCTGCCGCAGCAGGAGGGCTTTCGTCGAGAGAATCCGCCCCGGATCCCCGGAGAATCGGCGCAGCAGTGCAAGCGCCGCGGAGTGGAATGTCGACGCGCGCACGCCCTCGACTCCGAGCCCGGCGAGGCGCGACCGCAACTCTCCCGCCGCCTTGTCGGTGAACGTGACGGCGACGAGCTCCGCCGGCGCGAACGCCCCACTCGCGACCTGCCACGCGATTCGCCTCGTGATCGTCGTGGTCTTCCCCGTCCCCGCGCCGGCCAGGATGCAGACGGGGCCGCGCGTCGCCTCGACGGCCGCGCGCTGCTCGTCGTTCAGGCCCGCGAAGATCCGCTCGGTGTTCAAGGCGGACCACCGTAGCCGGGCAGTCGGTCGGCTTTCGTGACGAGAGCGTGCAGAATCCCGGCTGTGGCCGCCGGTGGCACTCCACAACGGCACCCGTTCCGCCTTGCCGGGCTGATCACCGGGGGCGCCGCCTTCGTGCTCGCGATCGCGGCACTCGGTCTCTTCCTCTGGGTGAGGTCGTACGCGCCGCTCAGCGCGGCCGACGGCAGCTACGCGCCCGGGCCCGGTCTTGCGGCCGACATCGAGCCCGTCAGCGGTTCCGGCGGCAAGACGGTGTTCATCCCCGCCTACCGGAAGGGCCGTCCGTTCGATACCGCCTTCACGCTGCGCAACACCGGCCGCTTCGCGGTGACGGTGACGGGGCTCGGGCCGGGCCTCCGAGCGGCCGGCCTGGCGCCGATCCGCCTCTTCTCCACCGACTCGCCGACCGCGAGCGCCGAGCCCAGCCACCTGCAACCGCTGGGCCGCTTCCGGCTCGACCCCAAGGACTCGGCGACGGTCGTCGTCCGCTGGCGCCTCGATTGCACGCAGAGAAAGAGGGAGCCGACAGCCGACAAGCTGCCGTTGCGCTTCCGCTACCTGTCGAGTTTCACGCGGACGCAGCCGGTGGTGCTTCCGTTCGCGGTGACGCTGCGATGCGAAGGGCGCCCTCCGGCGAGCCCTTAGCGCTGTGCACCTCGAGCCTCGGCTCACGCACGATTGATCCGAGCTTCGCGACCACCTCGAGCGTGTCGCCCTCGTCGGCGAGCCACTCGAGCTCGACGAGCTGCCCCGCCAGCCACTCGGCGTCGACCGGCGGCCGGCTCAGCCGCATGATCTTCGAATGTCCGGTATCGCCGACGGACTCGTCGTCTCCCCAGAGCTCCTCGTGCAGCTTCTCGCCCGGCCGCACGCCGACGATCTTGATCGGAACGTCGTTCGGGCCCGCCACCTCGTCCCCCGGCAGCCGCGGATCCTTGCCCGAGAGGCGGATCATGTTGCACGCGAGGTCGAGGATCCGCACCGGCTCGCCCATGTCGAGCACGAAGACCTGACCCCGACCGCCGATCGCACCCGCCTGCACCACGAGCGACACGGCCTCCGGGATCGTCATGAAGAACCGCGTCATCTCCAGCGCGGTCACGGTCACGGGGCCGCCCTTCTCGATCTGCCTGCGGAACGTCGGAATGACGCTACCCGACGAGTTGAGGACGTTGCCGAAGCGGACCGCGACGAAGCGCGTCTCGACGTCGCGCCGGCGTCCCAGCGACTCGACGATCCACTCGCAGAGCGCCTTCGACTGGCCCATCACCGTCTTCGGGTTGACGGCCTTGTCGGTCGAGATGAGGACGAATCGCTCGACCTCGAACTCGGCAGCGAGCTCCGCGACGATCTTCGTCGCCACGACGTTGTTGCGCACCGACTCGAGCGGGTGCGTCTCCATCAGCGGCACGTGCTTGTACGCGGCGGCGTGGAAGACGATCGTCGGCTTGTACTTCTCGAAGACCTCGCGCCGCAGCGCCTTGCCGTTCTTCACGTCGATGAGCTTCGGGATCGCGGCGGTGAAGCCGCGCTCCGAGACGAGCTCGCGCTCGATCTCGAACAACGCCGTCTCGCCGTTGTCGACGAGGATCAGCCGAGCCGGACCGACGCGCGAGATCTGCCGGCAGAGCTCGGCGCCGATCGAGCCGCCGGCGCCGGTGACGAGGACCGTGTGCCCCTCGAGATACGAGCCGACCTGCTTCATGTCGACCTCGACCTGCTCGCGGCCGAGGACGTCCTCGACCTGCACCGGGCGGATCTGGGCGACCTGGACGTCGCCGGTGATCAGCTCGTACAGGCCCGGCAGCGTCTTCACGGGGACGTTCGACGCCTGCGCCGCCTCGACGACGCGCGCCCGCACCTCGCCCGATGCCGACGGAATCGCGATCAGCACCTCGTCCGGCGTGTATTCGCGCACGATGCGCGGCAGCTCGGCGGTCGTGCCGAGGACACGGACGCCGAGGATCCGCATGTTCTTCATCGTCGCGTCGTCGTCGACGAAGCCGATCGGCGTGTAGCGCAGCATCCGCGAGCGCTGCATCTCTCCCACAAGGGTGCGGCCGGCGTCACCGGCGCCGACGACGATCACCTCGCGGCCACGCGCGACCATGCCCGAACGCGGCCTCTCCATCACGGTGCGCGCGAACAACCGTGCCCCGGCGATGAGCGCGAGCGTGATCAGCAGATCCATCGCGGCAACCGATCTCGGCAGCCGGACGTTGTGCACCGGCGACGCAAAGTACACGGTCACGTAGGCAAGGAGCGATGCGACGACGACCCCGCGTGCAGCACTCCACATGTCGTGCACCGAGACGTAGCGCCACCAGCGCCGGTGGAAGCCGAAGAGCAGGAACACGACCATCTTGATCCCGACGACGAGGATGATCGTGCGGCGCAGCAGCGTGTCGTAGTAGACGGGCAGGCCCTGGTCGAAGCGGAGCTGGAACGCGAGGAACCACGACAGCGCCACGATGCCGCTGTCGACGAGGAGTTGGAGCAGGCGGTGACGCCCGAATCCGGTCATGCGTGCGCAGCGACGCCGACCGCCGAGCGGACGACCGCGACGACCCGCTCCTGCGTCTCGACGGGCATTCCCGGCCAGAGCGGCACCGAGAAGTTCTCCTCCGCAACGCGCTCGGTCTCCCTCAGCGAGCCGGGCTCGTAGCCGAGGAAGCGCAGCGCGGGCTGGAGGTGTAGCGGAGTCACGTAATAGGTCGCGGTGCCGATGCCGGCCTCGACGAGCGCGTCGCGGATCCGGCCGCGCTCTCGCGAGCGGCAGACGAAGAGGTGGTAGATGTGACCCGGCTCGTCGTGGGGCAGCTCGACGAGCTCGCCGAGGCCGAGTTCTGCGTAGCGCGCCGCGGCCTCGCGGCGGCCGCGGTTCCACTCGTCGAGGTGCGGGAGGAAGACGCGCAGGAAGCCGGCCTGCAGCTCGTCGAGGCGCGAGTTGTAGCCGACGAAGTCGAAGTCGACCTTGTCGCGCGAGCCGTGGAAGGAGAGCAGGCGCACTCGCTCGGCCAGCGCTTCGTCGTTCGTGGCGACGAGCCCGCCGTCGCCGAGGCAGAAGAGGTTCTTCGTCGGATAGAAGC
This sequence comes from Gaiellaceae bacterium, assembly GCA_041499745.1. GTDB lineage: Bacteria > Actinomycetota > Thermoleophilia > Gaiellales > Gaiellaceae > Palsa-739. The sequence goes on along the minus strand of JBGQKY010000086.1, from coordinate 319 downwards.
TGTAGGTCGAGATCGTGCCCAGCTGCGCGACACCAGGGGCGCCGAACGCCTGCGCCGAGTCCTCGACGATCGGGAGGCCGAGCTGCACGAGCTCGTCCAGCGGGGCAGGGCGCCCGAACAGATGCACCGGCATGATCGCGCGCGTCCGGCCCGTGACCTTCGCGGCGACGTCCTTTACGTCGATGTTGAGCGTGACCGGATCGATGTCGGCGAACACCGGCGTCGCGCCCCGCTGGGCGATCGACTCGGCCGTCGCATAGAACGTAAACGCCGGGCAGACGACCTCGTCGCCGGGACCGATCTCCAGCGCGTCGAGCGC
>JBGQKY010000085.1:0-11191 GCA_041499745.1 Gaiellaceae bacterium | reverse complement strand
GACCTTTGCGTCCTTGCGCAGCATTGGGGGATTCTCAGCTGCCGCAGCCGCGCAGGTCAAGTCGGACGGCTACAGTGTGCTTGTGTCCAGCCGAACCGATGCGCTCATCCTCGACGCTGTTCGCAGCCCGATCGGCAAGAGAAACGGCACGCTCTCGCACATCCGCGGCGACGATCTCTCGGCCCAGGTCTTGAACGGCCTGCTCGCCCGGAACGAGGTCGATCCCGGGCAGATCGAGGATCTCCAGTGGGGCTGCGTGACCCAGGTCGGCGAGCAGACGTGGAATATCGGCCGCAACGTCGCGCTCGCGGCGGGCTGGCCGGTGAGCGTCTGCGGCACGACGGTCGACCGGCAGTGCGGCTCCTCGATGCAGACGAACTTCAACGCCGCGGCGGCGGTGTGGTCAGGCCAGCTCGACCTCGTCGTCTCCGGCGGCGTCGAGATGATGTCCCGCGTCCCGATGGGCTCCGGCGGCGGCTCGATGTCCGATGCCGTGTACGAGCGGTTCGACATCGTGATGCAGGGGATCTCCGCCGAGGAGATCGCGAAGCAATGGAAGCTGTCGCGCGAGGATCTCGACCGGTACTCCTACGAGTCCCACGCGCGCGCAGCCCGCGCCCGCGACGAGGGCCGCTTCGAGAAGGAGATCATCCCGGTCGAGGTCGACGTTCCGTCGCCCGACGACGGCGGCGGCGGCACGGCGACGCTCACGCGCACCAGGTTCGCGGTGGACGAGGCGATCCGCGAGACGACGCTCGAGAAGATGGCCTCGCTTCAGCCGGCGTTCCTCCCCGAGGGCGTCGTGACGGCCGGCAACTCGTCCCAGATCGTCGACGGCTCGGCGGCCGTGCTCGTCGCCTCGGAGCAGAAGGCATCCGAGCTCGGCCTCCAGCCGCGCGCCCGCTTCCTCGGCTTCGGGATCGCCGGCGTCGACCCGCACATGATGCTCCACGGCAACCCGGACGCCTGCGAGCGAGCGCTCGTGAAGGCGGGCCTCACGTGGGACGACATCGAGGTGATCGAGGTGAACGAGGCGTTCGCGTCGGTCGTGCTCCAGTTCCTCGCCGACACCGGGCTCAAGGAGCGCTACGAGGCCGGTGACGTGAACCCGAACGGGGGCGGCATCTCGCTCGGTCATCCGCTCGGCGCGACGGGCGCGCGCATCACCGCGACGCTCGTCTCAGAGCTCGAGCGGCGCAATGCCCGCTACGGGATCGGCGCAATGTGCATCGGCTTCGGCCAAGCCATCGCCGGTGTCGTCGAGCGTCTCTAGCTCCTCGACGGCAACGCCACAGAGGTTCCGCGCCGCGCATGTGGCCCTCGCGGTCGTCTTCGGTGCGCTCGGAACGATCGACGGCGCGTGGGCGGCCCGGCTCCCGGCGCTGAAGGACCGGCTCGGGCTCGACAACGGCCGGCTGGGCGTCGTCATCTTCAGCGCCACGCTCGCCGCAACGCTTCTGCTGCCGGTCGCCGGCTGGCTCGCGTCGCGCTTCGGCAGCCGGCGCCCGAACAGCCTCGGGCTGCTCATCTGCGCGGGAGGACTCACGCTCGCCGGTTTCGCGCCCTCGCTCGGCGTGCTGATCCCTGCCGCGTGCGTGCTGGGAGCGGGCATCAGCATCATCGACGTCGCCGCGAATGCACACGGCGTGACGCTGGAGCAGGAGGCCGGACGGCCGCTGCTGTCGGCGCTGCACGGCGCCTGGAGCTTCGGCCTGCTGACGGGATCCGGCATCGCCGCCGGCGCCGCCGCCGCCGGGATCAGCCCTCGGGTCCAGTTTTCGCTCGTCGCCGCCGCCGCGGCCGCCGTGGCGGTCGTCTGCGTTCCACGGCTGCTTCCGGGAACCGCCGCCGGTCTCGACACGGCGCATTTCGCGCTGCCGCGCGGCGCGCTCGCGCTGCCGGCGTTCCTGACCTTCTGCTCGATCTTCGTCGAGTCGGCGGCCATGAACTGGACGGCTGTGTTCCTCGCCGGTCCCGTGCACACGAGCGCGTCCGTGGCGGCGGGTGGCGTCGTCGCCTATTCGGTGGCGATGGTGATCGCACGTCTCGCCGGTGACCCGCTCACGGCGCGTTGGGGCATCGGCGGCATCGCACAGCGCGGCGGGGTGCTCACGTGCGTGGGAATCGCGCTCGCGCTCGCGACACGGTCCACGGTTCCTGCGCTCGTAGGCTTCGCCCTCGTCGGGGCGGGCTGCGCCGCGATTGTCCCGGCGCTCTTCCGCTATGCGGCGGCGGTGCCGGGCGTCTCGCACGGGGCGGGAATCGCGGCGGTCGCCACGCTCGGCTATACGGGCGGGGTCGTGAACGGCCCGGCCATCGGCTTCCTCTCGCGCGGCATCGGGCTTACCGGAGCGCTCTCGCTCATCGGCGTCGGTGGCGCGCTGATCGCACTGCTCGGACCCAGATTGGGAGAGCAGCGTCAGGAACGGTAGGCTCCGCGTCGGTGGCGAGGGAGATCCGCAAGGTCGGCGTCGTCGGGCTTGGCGCGATGGGCGCCGGGATCGCGCAGCTCTGCATCGAGGCCGGTGTCGAGACCGTCGGCCGCGAGGTCTCGGCCGTGCTGGGCGAGCGCTCGCGCGACCGGATCGCGCACTTCCTGACGCGCAAGGTGGAGAAGGGGCAGCTCGAGCAGGACGCCCGGGATGCCGCGGTCGGGCGGCTCTCGCTCACCACCGAGCTCGCCGACTTCGCCGATTGCGACCTCGTGATCGAGGCGATCGTCGAGGAGCTCGCGCCGAAACGGGCGCTCCTCGCAGAGCTCGAGGGTATCTGCCGGGAAGACACGGTGCTCGCCACGAACACCTCCGCGCTCTCGGTGACCGAGATCGCCTCTGCGACCTCCACACCGGCGCGGGTCGTCGGCATGCACTTCTTCAACCCGGCGCCGCTCATGCCGCTCGTCGAGATCGTTCGCGCCGAGCTCTCGTCCGAAGAGGCCTTCGAGACGGCGTACACGTTCGGGGAGAAGCTCGGCAAGCATCCGATCCGCTGCTACGACACGCCGGGCTTCGTCGTCAACCGCGTCCTCATTCCGCTACTGAACGACTGCATTCGTGTGATCGACGAGGCGCGCGTGTCCGCCGAGGATCTCGACGCCGGCATGAAGCACGGCGCGGGGTGGCCGATGGGCCCATGCGAGCTCGTCGACCTCATCGGCATCGACGTGCACGTGCACGCGAGCGAGGCGCTCTACGAGAAGACGCGCGAGCCGCGCATGGCGCCGCCGCCGCGGCTCGTCGCAATGCGGAACGCGGGCCTGCTCGGCCGCAAGAGCGGCCGCGGCTTCTACGCGTATTAGGCCGCCAGGACGATCGGCTGCTCGCCGGCCGGCTCGGCGGCGGCGACCGGCGCGGGCACCCAGGTGGCCTCGTCGAGCAGCGCGTCGAGCACGACGGCGTGCATCGCCGCGGTGGCGGCGGAGGCCAGCAGCCCTGCCGAGCGCTCCGGCGGCACCCCCGCGGCACGCAACGCCTCGGCGAGCGCATCGACGCGTTCGCTGACGTTGAAGGCGGTCGACTCGGGTCTCATCGTTCCTCCAGCCAGAGGTGCCCGACCTGCCCCGTAACAGAACCTTTACGGACCCATGAATCGCAGGCAACGACACATGACGATACTTTGTAAACCTATGCGGCGCCTGATCGTCATGTTCGCGTTCCTGGCGGCCCTCGCCGTGCCTGTGGGCGCACTCTACGCCGCCACGGGCGACGGCACACTCGTCGTGAAGAACGGCGTCGCGCCGGACCTCCCCGGCAACCACGTCCCGGTCGTCGCGATGACGATCACCGGCTCGGTGATCGGGACGGTGAACTACGGCAGGATCGTGATCGACTCGAGCGTCTCGAGCGACGCGCCCTTGGTCACCGGCTACGAGTCGCGCGGCGACTCGAAGGTGATCGAGACGGCGCAGTTCTGGAAGGGCTCGGATCTCAAGTTCCGCGCCGTCGGCGGGAAGTACACGATCCTCATCTACGGCTCCGGGATAAACCTCGTCGCGGTCGGCAAAGGCACGGTCAAGCTCGCGGGCATGCCCGACACACCGCATGGGGACGGCGTCTATTCGCTGAACGAGAAGGACTTCGTCTCGCTGCCCGGAACGCCGACCGACACGCTCTCGATCCGCGCGAGCGGGTAAGGCGCACCCGCATGTCGAGCAAACCGCAAACGGTGCTCGTCGTGGAGGACGAGGCGTCCATTGCGTCATTCGTCGCCGCGTACCTGAAGAACGCCGGCTATGCAGTTCGCACAACGGCAAGTGGCAACGAGGCGCTGAAGCTCGTCGAGTCGGAGAAGCCCGATCTCGTCGTCCTCGATCTCATGCTGCCGGACATCGACGGCGTCGAGGTCTGCAAGCGGATCCGCCAGCATGGCGACCTGCCGGTGCTGATGCTGACCGCCCGAGACGAGGACGTCGACAAGATCATCGGCCTCGAGGTCGGCGCCGACGACTACATGACGAAGCCGTTCAACCCGCGCGAGCTCGTCGCAAGGGTGCGCGCGATCCTGCGTCGCTCGACGCCCGACAAGGCGGCGCGCGAGTCGGCTGTGCTCGTGCACGGCGACCTCGTCATCGACGCGGGGCGCCGCGAAGCCCGCGTCGGCGACGAGGAGATCCGGCTCGCGCCGAAAGAGTTCGACTTGCTCTGGGAGCTTCTCGATCATCGCGGTCTCGTCCTCACGCGCGACCAGCTGCTCGAACGCGTCTGGGGCTACACGTTTGCGGGCGACACGCGCACCGTCGACGTGCACGTGCGCCAGCTCCGCCGCAAGCTCGGCGACGCGTCGCCGATCGTGACGGTGTGGGGCGTCGGGTACAAGGTGAGTCCTGCGCGCGAGCCCGCCAAGGCCTGAGCGCGTAGGCTCGACCCATGTTCGGGTCGCTTCGGTTCCGGCTTTCGGCGTTGTTCCTGCTCGGCATCGTGCTCGCCGGACTCGTCGCGTCGCTCATCTCGATCCGCTTCTTCCAGAGCTACACCCGCGCCCGCGCGATCGACGAGCTGCGCTCGGAGTCGGTCGGGATCGTGCAGCTCTACGCACGGCAGGCCGGCGTCGAGACGGTGCCGGTCTCGAGCCTGAGCGGCGCACTCGGCGGTGACCGGATCTTCTGGGCACCCGCGTTCGCGGGGGCCACGCTCTACCAGGAGCTGCCCGAGCTTCCGAAAAGCGCGGGCATCGATGTCCGCGGCCTGCGTGGGCCGACCACCGTCGAGATCACACGTGGGGGCGCCGACTACCTCGCCGTCGCGAGGCCGCTCCGGCTCGGGGACGCGCTCTTCGGGGCGCTCGTCGTTGCGAAGCCGCAATCGCAGCTGCGCAGCCGCTCCGTGACCCTCATCGAGCGTCTCGGGATTGCGCTGGGCGGCGGCGTGATCGTCGCCGGCTTGCTCGGGCTCTATCTCTCCCGGCGGATCACGGATCCGCTCCGGGCGCTCTCGCAGGCCGCAGACGAGGTGGCGGCCGGACACTACGGCGTCGCGCTGCCCCCGCCCCGCGGATCCGACGAGATCTCTCACCTGTCGTCGCGCTTCTCCGACATGGCGGCGAAGCTCGCAGAGTCGGAGCAGCTGTCGCGCAACTTCCTCATGTCGGTCTCCCACGAGCTGCGCACACCGCTGACCGCGATCCGCGGCCACGTCTCCGCACTCCGCGAAGGCGTTATCGACGACCCGGACATGCGCGAGGCGTCGCTATCGGTGATCGGCGAGGAGGCGATGCGGCTCGAGCGGCTCGTCGGCGACGTCCTCGACCTCGCGAAGCTCGACGCCCACCGCTTCACGGTGCTCCAGGAAGAGGTCGACATGGAGCGGCTCACCGAGCGCGCGCACGCGGCGTTCGGCGAGGAGGCGCGTCGGCGCGCGATCGACTACCGCCTCGACGTGCGGGCCCGGCCGGTGATCTTGACCGACGGCGACCGCGTCCTCCAGATCATCGTGAACCTGCTCTCGAACGCGTTTCGCTGGACGCCCGAGGGCGGCCGGATCGCGGTGGAGCTCTCGGCGGAGAACGGCTCCGTCGCGGTCGCGGTCGCCGACAACGGCCCCGGGATCACGAGCGAGGAGCGGGAGCGGATCTTCCGCCCGTTCTGGTCGCGTGACGGCGGCGGGACGGGACTCGGGCTCGCGATCGCTCGCGAGCTCGCGGTTGCGCTCGGCGGCCGGATCGAGCTCGTGAGCGAGCCGGGGCTCGGCAGCCGCTTCGTGCTCGTGCTGCCCGGCTAAGAAGTGCGGAGCTAGGGAGCCCGGCTAGCTCGCGATGCTGTATACGGCGGCGTCGCCGCCCTGCGAGAGCCGCGCTTCGATTCGCGTGAGCCGCTGCTCGACGCCGCGCCAGCCGCTCGCGACGAGGTCGACGAGCAGGGCGAGATCGTCCACGCGGGCGTGCCGCTCGGAGAGGAGGTCACCTTCGACCCGTTCGAGCCGGGGGATCACCTGGTTCATCAGGCCACGGATCTCGGCGAGGTTGCGCCCGACGGGGAGCACCTGCGCCCGCAGCCCGTCCTGGAGCGCGTCGCCGATCCGCGAGGGCAGCGTCGACTCGAGCTCGGCCGCGGTCGCCGCGAGCGCTTCGACTTGCTCGCGGGCCCGCTCGAGCGTCGCGTCGAGCGCAGCCGGCTCGACGCGGCCGGAGGCCGCCTGGTCGATCCGCTCCTGCGCCCGCTTGATCGCGTCGGCGTCCATCGCCGGCGACGCTACTCGCGGCGTCGGACGGAACGACTGAACGGACATGTCCCGGTGTCAGACACTGCGGGGGAAACGCCTGCACAGGGGCATCAGCCGTGTCCGGGCGGAGCCTGTCGCGGTGTCAGACACCGTTACGAAGTCGTGCGGAAGTCGTGACAATTACCGTGGCGGCGATGGACGTCTCCGAGCTGGACTACGAGCTGCCGCCCGAGCTGATCGCTCAGCACCCCGCGAAGCGGCGCGACGCCTCGCGGCTCCTCGTCTACGACCGGGCGACGGGCGATGCGCGGCACCGGTCGTTCGCCGAGCTGCCGGACGAGCTGCACGGCGAACTCGTCGTCGTCAACGACACGCGGGTCGTGCCGGCGCGGATCCCGATCGAGTCTCCGCGCGGCGAGGTGCTGCTCCTCGAGCGAATCGCGGGCGACCTCTGGGAAGGGCTCGCGCGGCCGACGCGGAAGCTCAAGCCCGGGCACCGCTACGGCCCCGTCGAGCTGATCGAGCACCTCGGCGAGGGGCGCTGGCGGCTCCGGCTCGACGGCGAGCCGCACGGCGAGACCCCGCTGCCGCCCTACATCACGGCGCCGCTCGACGACCCGGAGCGCTACCAGACCGTGTACGCGCGCGACCCCGGGTCGGCGGCAGCGCCGACCGCCGGCCTACACTTCACGCCGGAGCTCCTCGCCGGGCTCGACGTCGAGCGCGTCACCCTCCACGTCGGCCTCGACACGTTCCGGCCCGTGAGCGAGGAGCGTCTCGAGGAGCATGCGATCCACGGCGAGCGGTACGAGGTCGCGCCCGCCGCTTGGGAGCGCATCGCCGCCGCCGGCCGCGTGCTGGCCGTCGGCACGACGACCGCGCGAACGCTCGAGACACTCGCCCGCGGCGCGCCGCTCAGCGGCCGCACGGAACTCTTCATCACGCCGGGTTTCGCGTTCCGCCGCGTCGACATGCTCCTCACCAACTTTCACCTGCCGCGCTCGACACTGTTCGCCCTCGTAATGGCGTTCGCCGGGATCGAGGAGACACGCAGCCTCTACCGACTCGCAGTCGACGAGCGCTACCGGTTCTACTCGTTCGGTGATGCAATGCTGATCCGGTGAAGATGCGGAGCGCGTTCACGCTCGAGGCGACCGAAGGCTCTGCGCGCGCGGGTGTCGTCCACACCGCGCACGGCGATGTCCGGACGCCGGCGTTCATGCCCGTCGGCACGAAGGGGACGGTGAAGTCCGTCGATCCCGACGAGCTGAAGGCGCTCGGCGCGTCGATCGTCCTCGGCAACACGTATCACCTGCACTTCCGCCCGGGCGAGGACGTGATCGCCGAGCTCGGCGGCCTGCACGCGTTCATGTCCTGGGACCGCCCGATCCTCACCGACTCCGGCGGCTTCCAGGTCTTCTCGCTGCGCGACACGCTGCTGGGAACGGACGATGACGGCGTCACGTTCCGCTCGGTCTACGACGGCAGCCCCGAGCGCTTCACCCCGGAGCTTGCGGCACGCGTCCAGGAGCGGCTCGGCTCCGACATCGCGATGTGCCTCGACATCTGCCGGCCCGCGGGCGGGCCGCGCGCCGAGCTCGAGGAGGCAGTGCGCCGCACGACGCTCTGGGCCCGGCGCCAGCGCGACCTGCCGCGGGCGCCCGGCCAGCTGCGTTTCGCGATCACGCAGGGCGGCCTCGACACCGAGCTGCGCCGGCGCTCGAGCGAAGAGCTTGTGCCGCTCGACTTCGACGGCTACGCGATCGGCGGGCTCAGCGTGGGGGAGGCGCGTGGGCCGATGTTCGAGGCGACCTCGCACGCCGCGTCGTTCCTACCCGCCGAGAAGCCCCGCTACTTCATGGGCATCGGCGACCCCGAGGGCGTGATCGAGGTGATCGCACGCGGGGTCGACATGTTCGACTGTGTTCTCCCGACACGCACGGCGCGCACCGGGAGCGCGCTGACCTGGGAGGGACGGCTCAATCTCCGAAACGCCCGCTTCGCCCGCGATCCAGGTCCGCTCGACCCGGGGTGCGCTTGCCCCGCGTGCACGAAATACTCCCGCGCATACATCCGGCACCTCGTCAACCAGCAGGAGATTCTCGGCCTGCGGCTCCTCAGCCTGCATAATCTGCGCTTCTTGATCGATCTCGTCGCGGCGGCGCGGCAGGCGGTCGAGCGCGGCGCGTTCGAGAGCTGGCGAGCGGACGCACTCACACGATTGGAGACCTGATGGGCGGCGCCGGCTTCTTCATCATCATCATCGCGTTCTTCTTCCTCTATTTCGTGCTGGTCCGCCCGCAGAAGCGGCGGCAGGTCGAGCAGCAGCGGATGCTCCGCGAGATCCAGGTGGGCGACGAGGTCGTGACCGCCGGCGGCATCTACGGCGAGATCACCGGCGTCGAGAGCGACGAGGACGTCCGCGTGCGGATCGCACCCGACATCGAGGTGCGGGTGGCGCGCCGGGCGATCGGCGCCATCGTCAACAAACAGGGAGCAAACGCAGAAGAGGACGCGTTCGAGGCACCGGACGAGCCGGAGCGGGCCGAGCCGACCCCGGGCACCTGAATCCCGTCGCTACCCTGTCACGCGAAACGTGAGCGACCGGCGCAAGTACCTGATCTTGATCGGCGCGATCTCGGCCGGGCTCATCGGCGCGCTCCTGCTCGCCATACCGGGCTCGCCGATCTACAAGAAGCCGACCCTCGGCCTCGACCTCCAGGGCGGCCTCGAAGTGATCCTGAAAGCCGTCCCGCCCAAGGGCCACAAGCTGACGCCGGCCGACCTCGACCGGTCGATCACGATCATGCAGAACCGCATCAACAAGCTCGGCGTCTCCGAGCCGGAGATCCGCAAGCAGGGCTCGAACCAGATCGTCATCCAGCTCGCCGGCATCCACGACGCAGAGGCGGCGGCGAAGCTGATCGGCAAGACGGCCCAGCTGATGCTGTTCGACTTCGAGAACGACCTGACCGGGCCATCGGTCGACGCGAACGGCAACCCGGTCGCCGCTCCGTCGCTCTACGCACTGCTGAAACAGGTGCAGGTACAGGCGAAGAAGGGCTCGCCGGAGGCGTACTACCTCTTCCGTGCGAAGACGGTGACGAAGAAGGCGGTCAAGAAGGGCGCGAAGCCGACGACGACCGTGCTGCACTCGCTCGACCGACGCAGCCCGGCGTCGACGCTGACCGAGCTGCTGAAGCCGTTCGGCGGGAAGCTGCCGAAGGGCGCCGAGGTGCTGAAGGTGCCGGCGCACCAGATCGTCGTGCGCTGCGCTGCGGCAAGCAGCTGCCTCGGCGCGGGGGCGGTGCGGAGCGGCACCTACTACTACCTGATGAAGTACTTCCCGGAAGGGCAGCCGAACGGCAAGGGCCCGATCCCGGAGATGACCGGCAGCGACCTCGTGCTCTCCGGCACGCGCGCGGATTTCGGCCAGAGCGGCGGCCCGGTCGTCCTCCTCCAGTTCACCAACCACGGCTCGAACCAGTTCAAGAAGATCACGCAAGAGGAGGCGACCCGCGGTGACATCCGGTTCAACGGGGCCGGCCGGCAGGGCGACTACCTGAACTACGTCCAGCACTTCGCGATCGTGCTGGACCAGCAGCTCCAGTCCACGCCGTACATCGACTTCAAGCGGAACCCGGACGGCATCCCGGGGCCGAACGCCGAGATCGACCTCGGCAACGGTGGCACGATCAAGGAGGCGAAGGACCTCGCGCTCATCCTCCAGACCGGTGCGCTGCCGGTCAGCTTCGAGCAGATTGAGCGCACCGACGTCTCGGCGACGCTCGGGAAGGAGTCGCTGACCCAGGCATGGCACGCGGCTGCGGTCGGCCTCGTCGTCGTCGCGCTCTTCCTGCTCGTGCTGTACCGGTTCCTCGGTCTCGTCGCGGTGGTCGGGCTCGCGATCTACGCGCTCCTGTACTACGCGGCGATCCAGCTCTTCAACGTGACGCTCACGCTACCGGGCTTTGCCGGATTGATCCTGACCATCGGCGTCGCGGCCGACGCGAACGTCGTTGTATTCGAACGAATCAAGGAAGAGGTGCGCGGCGGGAGGTCCGTGCGCGCGGCGGTCGCGACCGGTTACGCGAAGGGCTTCCACACGATTCTCGACGCGAACGTCGTCACCGCGATCACTGCACTTGTGCTCTTCCTGATCGCGGTCGCGTCGGTGAAGGGCTTCGCGCTCATGCTGCTGCTCGGCACGCTCATCTCGCTTCTGACCGCGGTCGCCGCGACGCGCGCGATCCTCGGCCTGCTCGGCGGCTTCAAGTGGTTCGCGAATCCACGCTTCATGGGCGCGAAGGGCGAGTCGATCCCGCGCTGGGCGAAGATCGATGTTGCAAGCCGCCGCCGCCGCCGCATCCTGCTCTCGGTCTCGACGGTCATGATCGTCGTGAGCGTGCTCCTGATCGGCTTAAAGGGCCTCAACTTCGGGATCGACTTCAAGGGCGGCACGCAGATGTCGTTCCACACGGCGAGCCCGAGGACGGTGGGCTCGCTGCAGAAGATCCTCCAGAACGACGGCTTCG
>JBGQKY010000084.1:0-11225 GCA_041499745.1 Gaiellaceae bacterium | reverse complement strand
TCGAGGGTGTTACGGAGCCGCAGGTCGTCGCGAAGCGTCTCGAAGCGGCCGCTCTCGCGGAGCCGGCCGAGCGTCTCGTCGGCGTCGTCGGCGACGAGCTCGGCCCGCTCGCGTACGAGCGCCTCGACCTCGTCGTCGGACACCTCGATCCCGAGGCTGTCTGCAGCGGCATCGAGCACGAGCTCGCGCGCGACGGATCGCGACGCCTCCTCGGCGAGCCGCGCGATCAGCTGCTCGGGCTCCTGGCCGGTCATCGTGAGATAGCTCTCGAACGGAACGCCGCGCGCCTCGACCTGCGCCGCAAGGCCGCGCAACAGCTCGCGCGTGCGTGCCTCGACGAGCGGTCCCGCGGCGTTCACCCGCGACGCGGAGACGAGTGCGTCGGCGACGTCGGACCGGAACTGCGCCTCGGCCTCCTCCCCGATCTGCCCGCGAAGGCGCGACTCGATGTCCTCCCGCAGCTCCGCCAGCGTCTCGAACTCGCTCGCCGAACGCGCGAGCTCGTCGTCGAGCTCGGGCAGCACCTTCTCCTTGATCTCCTTCACCGTCACCGAAACGGCCTGCGCGGAGTCGTCGGCGAGCTCGAACGTGATCTCCTTCGTCTCGTCGGCGCTCATGCCGACGACGCCTTGCTCGACCTCGTCGACGACTGCGCCGCGGCCGAGCTCGACGACGTAGTCCCGCCGGGTCTCCCCGTTCGGGGAGATCAGGTCGATGACGACGGTGTCGTCCGGCCGGACGGCCCGGCCCTCGACCGGAACGAGCTCCGCGATCGTCGCGCGCAGTGCGTCGAGCTCCTGCTGCACGAGCTCCTCGGGAACTTCCGGTTCGATCGCGCCCACCTCGAGCGTCGTCCAGTCTGCGACGTCCGGCTTCTCCTGCACCGGAAAGGTCGCGCTGAACTCCCAATCCGCGTTGTCGGCGGCAGGCAGCTCGAACTCGAACTCCGGCTGCGCGATCGGGCGGACGCGCGTGCGCGCCGCCGCGTTCCAGAACCAGCCGCCGATGTGGCTCTCGATCGCCTCCGTCATGAGGCGCTCCTTGCCGACCTTCTGGACCAGGACTTGCCTCGGCACCTTGCCCTTCCGGAAGCCGGGAATCTTGGCACTGCGGGCGAGATCGGTGGCCGCGTGCTCCACGGCGTGATGGACGTCGTGCGACGGCACCTGCACCGTCAGGCGAACGCGGTTTTCCGAGAGTTCCTCGATCTGAGCCTGCACCCGGCCATTCAAGCAGACCCCTTCGCTTCTGAGTCGCCTAGGGTCCGGGCGTGCGGCTCTTCGTGCTGACCCGCCACGCGCACTCGATGCTCAACCTCGAGGGGCGCGTGAACGGCGACCCGAGCGTCGAGGTCGCACTCACCGACGAGGGTCGCGCCGAGGCGAGGAGTCTCGGACAGCAGCTCGCCAACCTGCCGGTCGAGCTCTGCCTGCACACCCGCTTCGGCCGCACCCTCGAGACCGCCGAGGAGATCCTCCGCGGGCGAGACGTGCCGCGGATCGTGGAGCCGCTGCTAGACGACATCGACGTGGGCCGGCTCGAGGGCCAGACGGTCGCCGCCTATCGCGCGTGGAAACAGGCGCACGAACGCGCTGACCCCTTCCCGGGCGGCGAGAGCCTCGACGATGCCGCGCGACGGTACGGCCTCGCCTTCGAGGCGCTGGTCGAGCGCGCCGAGCGGGTTGTGCTCGTCGTCTGCCACGAGATCCCGGTCCGGTACGCCCTCAACGCGGCGGGCGGCTCGGACGAGCTCGACCGGCCGGTGCACGAGATCCCGAACGCGACGCCGTACCTCTTCGATGAGCGCTCACTCTCCCGCGCGGCGCAGCGGCTCGCAGAGCTCACTCGGTAGCACGAGAAGGGCATGCGCAACCGGCGGCGAACTCGGACCTCCCTGAGATGACCGTCTGGGCCGCCTTCCTCATGAGCAGCGTCGCCGCCATCTGGGTCGGGATGGTGTCGGCGGTCGCGTACTTCGTCGCGCACGCGCGGCGGCGGTACGTCAGTGCGGGCGAGAGGACTTGAACCTCCAAGGGCCGTGAGGCCCAACGGGACCTAAACCCGCCGCGTCTACCAATTCCGCCACACCCGCTGGCGCACCCAGGATAGAGCGGGATCCAGCCGGAGGCGCCGGCTCTCGCCTGCCTTCGCATTCGGGCGGGAGTAGCCCTTCTCGCATTAGAGTCCCGGCCCGATGGCTGCCGGAATGCAACCGCGGGACGTCTACGAGCTCGTCAGCGCGGGTGATCCTCGCATCTCGCCCGACGGGTCGCGGGTCGCCTACACGGTCACCGGGCTCGACGAGGAGGCGAACGAGTACCGCAGCGCGATCTGGGTGGCGGCGCTCGACGGCTCGGCCGAGCCGCGTCCGTTCACGTCGGGCGAGAAACGCGACACGACGCCCCGCTGGTCGCCGGACGGCACCTGGCTCGCCTTCGCCTCGAACCGTGGCGACGAGAAGACGCCGGCGAACATCTACGTCATCCCCGCGGAGGGCGGCGAAGCGCGCAAGCTCACCGACCTGAAGGAGGGCGTCGAGGCGATCGCCTGGTCGCCCGACTCGTCGCGTATCGCGTTCACCGCGCGTGTCCGCGACGAGGCATACGAGGAAGAGGACGAGCACAAGCGGGCGCCGCGGCGGTTCACGCGGATCTTCTACAAGCTCGACAGCGTCGGCTGGACCGGCGACCGCAGGAAGCACATCTTCGTCGTCGACCTCGCAGGCGGCGAGCCGAGGCAGCTCACGAACGGCGACTTCGAGCACGACGGTCCCGCGTGGTCGCCGGACGGCAAGCGCCTCGCCTTCGACGGGCTGCGCGACGAGCGCTGGGACACGCGGCTGATCAACCGGCTCTATGTGGTAGACGTCGACGACCCCGGTGAGCCGCGGGCGCTGACCGGAGACGAGGGCTCATACGAGGGCCCATCGTTCTCGCCCGACGGCACCCGCATCGCGTACCGGATGCTCGTCGAGGACGGTACTGACCCGCATCACACTCAGCTCGGTGTGATGAACGCGGACGGTGGCGGCGCCCGCACGCTCACGACCTCGCTCGACCGTCTTTGCGCGCCGCACCCGGAGTACCGCGAGCCGCTCTGGGACGGCAACCGTCTCGTCTTCACGGTGGAGGACGGCGGCAATGTCCATCTCTACACTGTCGCCACCGACGGCGCGTCCGCTCCGGAGCTCATGCTCGGCGGGGAGCAGACGATCAGCGGCTACGACCTGCGCGACGGCAAGCTCGCCTACATCACGTCGACGCACACGACGATGCGGGAGCTCTATGTGGGCACCGAGGGAAGGCGCGTCACGGACGTCGGACGGGCGTTCGAGGAGGGGCGTGAGCTCGTCGAGCCCGAACGCTTCACAGCCGTCTCCCCAGACGGCTACGAGGTGGATGCTTGGGTCGTGAGGCCTGCCGGCTTCGAGCCGGGCAAGCGCTATCCGGCGCTGCTGAGCATCCACGGCGGGCCGTTCACCCAGTACGGCACCGGCTTCTTCGACGAGTTCCAGGTCTATGCGGGCGGCGGCTACGTCGTGCTCTTTGCGAACCCGCGCGGCGGCTCGGGCTACTCGGAGGAGCACGGACGCGCGATCCGCGGGCCGCTCGGCGACGCCGGGCCCGGTTGGGGAACGGTGGACTACGAGGACCTGATGGCGGTTGTCGACACGGCGCTCGAGCGCTTCGACTTCGTCGACCCCGAGCGGCTCGGCGTCATCGGCGGCTCGTACGGCGGCTACATGACGTCGTGGATCATCGGCCACACGAACCGCTTCAAGGCGGCCATCTCCGAGCGTGCCGTGAACAACCTCGTCAGCATGTTCGGCTCGAGCGACCTCTTCTGGGTCTTCGAGCGGCAGTTCGGCGGGCCGATGTGGGAGGACGTCGAGGCATATCTCGA
Organism: Gaiellaceae bacterium; assembly: GCA_041499745.1. Taxonomy (GTDB): domain Bacteria; phylum Actinomycetota; class Thermoleophilia; order Gaiellales; family Gaiellaceae; genus Palsa-739. The sequence continues at coordinate 7,322 of JBGQKY010000084.1, read as the reverse complement.
GAAGTCGCCGTCGACCTACGCGCGAGACATGGAGACGCCGGTGCTCGTGCTCCACTCCGAGCAGGACCTGCGCTGCAACATCGAGCAGGGCGAGCACCTCTTCACGCAGCTGCGCCTGCTCGGCAGAGACGTCGAGATGGTGCGGTTTCCTGCGGAGAGCCACGAGCTCTCGCGCGCGGGCTCGCCGATCCACCGCGTGCAGCGGTTCGAGACGATTCTCGAGTGGTTCGGCCGCTACCTCGCGCCCGGCACCTGAGCAGCCGCCGCTACCAGGTGTCCCAGTGCACCATCGAGTCGAGCGGCTTGCGCGTGCCCGGCTTGAAGTCGGTGCCCAGGGTGTAGGCGACCGGGATGAGCGCGACCTGCGTCACCTCGTTGTACGGAATCCCGAGGATCTCGGCCGCCTTCTCCTCCTGCATGAGGTGGAACGTCGTCCAGACCGTGCCGAGCCCGCGCGAGCGAGCGGCGAGCATGAAGCTCCACGCAGCGGGGATGATCGAGCCGAACATCGAGGCGACGAGCGGGTTCGACTGGCCCTCGTATCGTCCGTGCACGCACGGGATCACGTGCACCGGCACCTCGTGGATGTGCTCGGCGAGGTGCACGACCGCCTCGCTGATGCGCAGCAGCTGGCCTTCGCGCGCACCGCCGCCGCGCTGGAGATAGGGAAAGGCGACCTCGCGCCAGATCTCGGCGAGCGCCTTGCGCTTCTCGGCGTCCTGCACGACGACGAAGTGCCAGTTCTGCGAGTAGCTCGCGGTCGGTGCCTGCTGGGCGAGCTGGAGGCATTCCTCGAGCACCTCGCGCTCGACCGGCCGCGTGAGGTCGAGCCGCTTGCGGACGGCGCGCGTGGTCGAAAGGAGCTCATCGGGGGTCAGCTCGAGCCGCACGTCCGCTGATCCTAGTCTTCTTCGCCATCCCCGAATCGGGTGACACCGGATACGCGAACCCGCCGATGCCGGATCCGGTGGCGCATGCCGATGCTAGGACCATGCGGTGGGTCCTCACGTCGTATCTCGTCGCGGCCGCAGCCGTGGCCTCGCTCGAGTTCTTTCTCGCGCCGAACCCGCACCTGGCGTCGGTTCCCTGCGCGATCGCGGCGTTCGTCGCGATCGGCGCGGTTCTCCACGGCATCCGCGCCTACCGGCCAACGTGCCCTAGGTTCTGGCTCTGGGTCGCCGCCGCTCTCGGTGCCGGGGGCGTGGGCGCAGCGATCTTCCCGATCGCCGGTGTCTACGTTTCGACTGCGTCGTTCCGCCTCGGCGACCTGGTGTACATCCCGGCGTATCTCGCGATCGCAGGCGCCGCGATCTCACTCGTACGCGAGCTCGGCCCGCTCCGCGTGACAGGCCTCGAAGCCGGAATCGGCGCGCTTGCGCTCAGCTCGTTCCTCTGGCCGCTCGTCGTCGAGCCGAACGCCGTCGAGATCGGCGGTCTGAACGGCGCCTTGGCCGCGATCTTCCCGCTCTGCGACGTGCTGCTCTTGCTGCTTGTGCTGCGCCTACTCTTCTTGCGCCTGCACATGCCGGCATCCCATCTCCTCGCCGGAGCATCGGTCTCCCTGGTCGCGGCCGACGTGGCGTACTTCAGCCCGGTCTTCGCGAACGGCGAGCTCGCAGGTCGTCTCATCGGGGTCGCCTACGTGCTCGCCTACATGCTTTTCGGTGCGGCGGCCCTGCACCCGTCGATGCGCCAGGTGCTGGTCCGCGCGTCGAGCGCGGAGGACGCCGCGCCCCGCCGGCTGCTCGTGCTGCTCGGCTGTGCCGGGCTCTCGCTGCCCCTGGCAATCGTGTTCAGCCGGAGGGTGGAAGGAACGACGAACGTCGTCCAGCTGACCATCGTCGGTGCCGCGATGAGCGCTCTCGTCCTCGCCCGCCTCTGGCAGCTGCTCCGGCATTCCGACGCCCTCCGGCGTCGCGCAGAGGCCTCCGAGCAGCGCTTCCGAATGGTGTTCGACTCGGCCGGCCACGGAATCTCGATCGGCTCGGAAGGGATGATGACCGAGACGAACGCGGCGCTCCAGGCGATGCTGGGCTACACGGGCGAGGAGCTCTCCCGGATGCACTACACGGAGACGACGCACCCCGACGACAGGAACCTCGCGTTGACCTCGAGCGACGAAGTGCTGTCGGGCCGGCGCCCGTCGCACACATTCGAGAAACGGCTCATGGGCAAGAACGGAACGGTCGTCTGGGTCGAGGTGACGCTGACGCTGGCTCGAGACGGCAGCTTCGGCATCTCGATGATCGACGACATCACCGCGCGCAAGTCGCTCGAAGACGATCTGCTCCAGGCGCAGAAGATGGAGGCCGTGGGCAAGCTCGCCGGCGGCATCGCACACGACTTCAACAACATGCTGACCGCCGTGACCGGCTGCACCGACATCCTCCTCGACGAGCTCGCCGCAGACGATCCGCGACGGCAGCATGTCGAGATCATCGCGGCGTCCACGTTGCGCGCCGCCGATCTGACGCAGCAGCTGCTCGCCTTCTCCCGCCGCCAGGTCCTGCGTCTCGAGCCCGTGGACCTCGCCTCCGTCGTCAACGGTCTCGAGCCGATCCTCCGCAGCCTGCTCCCGTCGAACATCAGTATCACGTCCGAGCTCGAGCGCGGAGCGGTCGCACGCGTCGACAAGCCTCAGCTCGAGCAGGTGCTGCTGAACCTGGCCCTGAACGCAGGCGACGCCCTCCCCGGCGGCGGTCATCTGCGGATCGGCGTTCGCACCGCCGGGGGCTTGGCCGAGCTGAGCGTCGCCGACGACGGCGCCGGCATGGACGAGGAGACGAAGTCTCGTATCTTCGAGCCCTTCTTCACCACGAAGCGCTCCGGCACCGGGCTCGGTCTCTCGACGGTGGACGGAATCGTCGCCCAGAGCGGCGGGACGATCTCGGTCGACACGAGCCGCGGGCACGGCACAACGTTCACGATTCGCCTGCCGCTCGTCGACGAGCCGATGGCCGCGGTCGAGCTTCCCGTCGCGCGGCCGCCGACCGCCGAGACCGGGCGCGTGCTGCTCGCCGAGGACGAGGATCTCGTCCGCAAGGTCATCGCCGCAATGCTCCGCCGTTCGGGCTACGAGGTCAGGACGGCCGCGAGCGGCGAGGAAGCGCTTGCGCTGATCGCCGAAGGCGCCGCGTTTGATGTCCTCGTCACCGACATCGCGATGACCGGGATGGACGGCAAGACGCTGTCGAGCCGCGCGCGGGAACACGTGCCCTCGCTCCCCGTCCTCTTCGTCTCCGGCTATCCGGCCGAGGTGCTGAGCGGCGACCGGATGATCGCCGACGGCGACGAGGTGCTGACGAAGCCGTTCACCGCAGCGGAGCTCGTGGAACGCCTAGAGCTGGTCCGCCGCCGAGCGCAAGCCCTCGCCGCCTGAGCCGAGTACCCGCACCTGGTGAGTGGCGGCTTAGGTGAGAGCGAGCCGCCGCGCCGGCGGCGCGAGCGAAGTGGCCCCGGGTGGAGTCGAACCACCGCACGCAGCTTCGAAGGCTGCCGCTCTATCCACTGAGCTACGGGGCCGTGTGGGTGAAGGGTAGCCCCGCCGTCAGGCGGCCACGGGTGCGCCGAATTTCCGCCTGAGATACGCGAGGTACGGCTTCGCGTCGATCGTGGAGCCGGTGGCCCGCCGCATGAGCTCCTGCGGCGGGTACTTGCGCCCCTGCGAATGAACGTGCTCCTCGAGCCAGCCGCGCAGGGGCGCGAACTCGCCCTGCTCGAGCTGCTCGTCGAGGCCGCCGAGATCGTCGTCCGCCTGCTCCCAGAGCTGGACCGACATCACGGTGCCGAGCAGGTACGTCGAGAAGTAGCCGAGCAGCCCGGAAGCCCAGTGCATGTCCTGGAGAACTCCCTGTGCGTGGTCGGGGACCTCGATCCCGAGGTACTCGTGCATCTTCTGCGCCCAGCGGTCGGGAAGGTCGCCGAGTTCCACGCGGCCGTTGATGATGTCCTGCTCGAGCTCGAAGCGAAGGATCACATGCATGCCGTACGTCACCTCGTCCGCGTCGATGCGGATGAGTGACGGCTGGGCCTTGTTGATCGCGGCGTAGAACCGATCGACCTCGATCCCCGCGAACGGCTTCGGGAAGATCTCCTGAAGCCTCGGGTAGAAGAAGTGCCAGAACGGGAGGCCGCGCCCGACGAGGTTCTCCCACATGCGGCTCTGAGACTCGTGGATGCCGAGCGATGTGTGCGACCCGACAGGCAGATGTGCGACTTCGCGCGGGAGCTGGTGCATGTAGAGCCCGTGTCCGTACTCGTGCATCGTCGAAAAGAGCGACTTCAGCTCCTCGCGGTAGTAGTGCGTCGTGATGCGGACGTCGTCGATGCCGGCGCCCGCCGCGAACGGGTGCTCCGTCGGGTCGATACGCCACGAGCTCGGCCGGTGGCCGAACAGGTCGACCACCTCGTGGTCGAGTGCAGCCTGCGCCTCGATCGGGAACTCGCCGACGAGGAAGGAGTCGTCGACGTCGCGCTCGCGTAGCTCGGCGATCAACGGCACGAGGACCGCCTTGATCTCGTCGAAGATGCGCGTCACCTCAGCGGTCTTCATCTCAGGCTCGAAGTCGTCGAGCAGCACGTCGTACGGTTCGCTCTGCGCACCGAAGCACTCGACGTAGCGCCGGCGGAGCTCGACCGTGCGCTCGAGCGGCGGCAGGAAGATGTCGAAGTTCGACGTCGACTTCGCCTCGATCCAGACGGGCAGCGCCTCAGCGCCCGCGCGCGCCATCTCCGCCCTCAGCTCCGACGGCACCTGCACCGCCTTCTCGTAGTCGCGGCGCGCGACGCGAATCGTCGCGGCGTCCCACGAGTCCGGATCGAGCGAGCCCTCCACCGGAGCGAGCTCGTCGAGCAGACGCCCGACCTCCGGGTCCCTCAGCATGTCGTGCGCAAGCCCTTCGAGGAGCGCGAGGTGGTCGCCTCGCTGCTGCGCGCCCGCCGGCGGCATCATCGTCCTCTGGTCCCAGACGAGCAGCGACGTGAGCGACTCGAGCCCGTAGTACTCGGCGAGCCGCGACTTGAGCTGCGTGAGAGCGTCGGCCATCCCGGGAGCCTAGATGGTTGCGATCCGCGCTCGCGGGTCGAGCCAGAGCAGGTGGCGAACGGGACTCGAACCCGCGACCACCGGGACCACAACTGCGCTCAGGGTGCAGCCCGGGGAGTCGGGATGCGTCGGACCCGGCTCGTGACGCGGTTCGAGCGGGTGTGCGACGCATGCTGCGAGTCGCGATTGGTCGCCGAGTGTTGCCACCACCTACGGCACCTGTGTCCTTGCGAGAGCGTTTCGGGGCCTGCTTCAATTCGTACTAGAACGCACCCTCCGCCGCGGCGAGGCTGGAGCGGATGCGCGCCGCGCTCGAGGCGTGAGGGCGCAGGTGGCTCTGCGGTGTACTACGTACCGAGATACGAGGAATCCCCGATGCCTTCCTCGCGTGCGGGTGCATACGTCGATCTACACACGAGAGGAAGAGCCATGAGCGTAAGCGGCGTTATCCGGCCGGGAAGCCCCGGTCACGCGGTTCACGAGTCTCCTTTCGTCCGCCACCTAGTGGAAATGTTGCTCGCGATGATGGTCGGGATGATGGTCAGCGCCACGGTCTTTCTCAGTGCCGTTGGAATGACGGCAGCCGAGGCGATGCGTCAGCACGCGGTGTTGTTCGTGATCTTGCAGGCATCCGGGATGACCCTGGCAATGGTCGCCTGGATGCGCCACCGCCGTCATACCTGGAGAAGCTCCTCGGAAATGGCCGCGGCGATGGTCATTCCTGCAGTACCGCTCATCTGCCTCCGCCTCCTCGACGTCGTCAGCGGGCCGATCTGCGGCGTGTACTGCTTTGCCACGATCGTGGCGATGGTCGTCGTCATGCTCTACCGTCGGGGCGAGTACGGCGGAATGTCGGCCGCCACATCCCCAGGATGAGTAGGCGTCGCGCAACACGCGCACACTTGCAATCCACGGCTCTGAGTGTTGCCACGACGTTGCCACCAGGGCATCGCGGCACCCGCTGCCAGGCCCGGGGAGCCGCGAAATCGCTTCGGAAACGGGCTTGCGAGAGGGTGGCGAACGGGACTCGAACCCGCGACCACCGGGACCACAACCCGGGGCTCTACCAACTGAGCTACCGCCACCGCGAAGCTCGCACAGGGTACCGCCAGCCGCCTCCGAAGGGAAACCGAGGCGAACGGCTACGCGGTGCGGCGGTACCCTGTCTCCCCACGCGCCCGTAGCTCAGGGGACAGAGCAGCGGACTTCTAATCCGCGGGTCGGAGGTTCGAATCCTCCCGGGCGCATTACCCGGTGGGAAGTTCGATGGTCAGCGAGGTGCCGAGACCGAGTTGGCTGTCGGCCGTGATCGCGCCTCCGTGCGCTTCCACGATCGCCTTGCAGATCGACAGACCGAGGCCGGTGCCCTGAACCGCCTGCGCGTTCGCGGCTTCAGTTCGGTAGAAGCGCTTGAACAGGTGGCCGATCTCATCGCGGCGCATGCCGACCCCGGTGTCCGCGACCACGAGCCGGGCGTTGCCGTTCGAACGTGCGACGTCGACCGTGACCTCTCCGCCTTCGGGTGTGAACTTGAGCGCGTTCGAGAGCAGGTTGTCGATCACTTGGGCGACGCGGTCGCGATCGCCGAGGAACTGGAGCTTCGTTTCGCTTTGATCCCTGAGCTCGATTCGGCGCCGGTGGGCGAGCGGACGGGCGGCCTCGACCGCTTCGGCCAGGACCTCGACGAGGTCGAACTCGGTCTTGTCGAGCACGAACCTGCCCTCGTCCATCTGTGCCACGAAGAGGAGATCCTCGATGAGGCGAAGCAGCCGCCCTGCGTTGCGATCGATGACTGCCAGGTACTCGTCTCGCTCGGCCGCGGTCACCCCGCCGGCGTCATCATCTAGCAGGATCGCGAGGAAGCCACGGATCGAAGTGAGCGGCGTCCGCAACTCGTGCGAAACCTGCGATACGAACTGGTTCTGGGCCTTCGCGCTCTGCTCAGCGGAGGCAAGCTCGGCCGTGCGGTCCGCCTCGCGTTGGACGGCTTCGGCATGGCGATGCATGAGGCCGGTCATACGCATCAGGACCAATGCGAATAGCGCCGCTGAGGCGACAGCCAGAACCCCGACGTCGAGATTCGTCGCCAACACTGCACGGATGAGCAGGAGCGCCGGGACTGCAAGGGCTGCAGTACCTAGCAGCCCGATACGCCTGCCGGTGAGTCGAAACGTCTGCGCGGCCTGGCGCTCGAAGAGCGTCCGGGTAGACGGATGCAGCGCGCTGGCGCCCAGCAGCGCGTAGAAGATCGCCCAACCGATGTCGACCGCCGAGCCCG
>JBGQKY010000083.1:0-11438 GCA_041499745.1 Gaiellaceae bacterium | reverse complement strand
GGAGACGCGCGGCGCCGACGGCGACCTCGGCCCGGCGCTGGCGGAGGAGCTCGAGCGCCTGCTCGGCGACCCGGGCACGCTCGCCGTGCAGGAGCGGCCGAGCGTCGTGCTCGTCGTCGGCGTCAACGGCACCGGCAAGACGACGACGATCGGCAAGCTCGCCGCGAAGCTCACCGAGCACGGCCACTCGGTCGTCGTGGCGGCGGCCGACACATTCCGCGCGGCGGCGGAGGAACAGCTCGAGATCTGGGCGAAGCGCGCCGGCGCAGACTTCGTCGGCTCCGAGCGCGGCGGCGATCCTGCGGCCGTCGCCTACGACGCGATCGAGGCGGCACAGGCGCGCGGACGCGACGTCGTGATCGTCGACACCGCAGGCCGGCTGCACACGCAGACGAATCTGATGGAGGAGCTCGCGAAGGTGCGGCGCGTCATCGAGGGCCGCGTCGAGGGCGCCCCGCACGAGACGCTGCTCGTCGTCGACGCGACCACCGGCCAGAACGGCTTGCAGCAGGCGAAGCTCTTCAGCGAGACGGCGGGCGTCACCGGTGTCGTGCTGACTAAGCTCGACGGCTCCGCGAAGGGCGGCGTTGCGATCCCCATCGCCTACGAGCTCGGCCTGCCGGTGAAGCTCGTCGGCGTGGGGGAGCAGCTCGACGATCTTCGTCCGTTCGACCCGGAAGACTTCGCCCGAGCGCTTCTCGCCGGCTAGCGCCGTCGGCCGAAACCTCGCCAGTACACTGGGCGGCCGATGTTCGACGCCCTCGCGAACAAGCTCGAGAACGCCCTCGGCAACCTGAAAGGCCGGGGAACGCTCGACGAGGAGGCAATCACCCGCGCGATGCGCGAGGTCCGCCTCGCCCTGCTCGAGGCGGACGTCAACTTCGACGTCGTCAAGCAATTCGTCGCGCAGGTGCGCGAGCGCGCGATCGGCCAGGACGTCCAGAAGAGCCTGAACCCGGGCCAGCAGGTCGTGAAGATCGTCCACGAGGAGCTGACCGAGCTCATGGGCGCGGGCTCGTCCCGGCTCGCCTTCTCGTCGCGGCCGCCCACGACGATCCTCCTCGCCGGGCTCCAAGGCTCGGGCAAGACGACTGCGGCGGGCAAGCTCGCGCTGCTGCTCCGAGACGACGGCAAGAAGCCTGCGCTCGTCGCGGCCGATCTCCAGCGGCCGGCCGCGATCGAGCAGCTGATCCAGCTTGGCGCGCAGGTCGATGTTCCGGTCTACGCCGAGGAGCGCAGCGATCCGGTGAAGGCGGTGCGCGACGGAATCGATCGCGCCCGCGCCGACGGACGAGACGTCGTGATCCTCGACACCGCGGGGCGGCTGCACATCGACGAGCCTTTGATGGAGGAGCTCGCAGCGATCCGGCGTGAGGCGAAGCCGACGAACGTCCTGCTCGTGCTCGACGCGATGACCGGCCAGGAGGCGGTGAACGTCGCGAAGGCGTTCCAGGAGCGCATCGACTTCGACGGCGTGCTGATGACGAAACTCGACGGGGACGCGCGCGGCGGCGCCGCGCTCTCGGTGAAGGCGGTGACCGGCAAGCCGATCATGCTTGCATCGGTCGGCGAGAAGCTCGACGCGCTCGAGTGGTTCCACCCGGACCGCATGGCCGGCCGCATCCTCGGGATGGGCGACGTGCTGACGCTGATCGAGCGGGCAGAGGCGTCGGTGGACGACGACGAGAAGGAAGACCTCGAGCGCCAGCTGATGAAGGGCGAGTTCAGCTTCGACGACTTCCTGAAGAGCTACCGGATGCTGCGCCGGATGGGCCCGCTCCAGGGCGTGTTGAAGATGATCCCGGGGCTCGGCAAGCAGCTCGAGGGGCTCGACGAGGTCGACGAGCGCCAGCTCGGGCAGGTCGAGGCGATCATCCTCTCGATGACGCCGCACGAGCGGCGCGTTCCGCACGTGATCGACGGGTCGCGGCGGAAGCGAATCGCGGCCGGCAGCGGCACCACGGTCGAGCAGGTGAACCAGCTGATCGAGGGCCGAAAGCAGATGGCGAAGATGATGAAGACGATGGGTTCCGGCAAGATGCCCTCTCTGCCAGGCACCATGCCGCAGACGCCGAGCGGCAAGCCCCGCCCGAGCGCGACGCGAAAGTCCAGTAGCAAGCGAAAGAAGAAAGCGAAGAGGTAAGCGAATGGCTGTGAAATTGAGGCTGACGCGGGTCGGCTCGAAGAAGAACCCGATCTATCGCATCGTCGCCGCCGACTCGCGCTCTCCGCGTGACGGCAAGTTCATCGAGATCGTCGGGCGCTACAACCCGCAGTTCGACCCGTCGCTGATCGAGTTCGACGAGGACAAGGTGCGTGCCTGGCTCGAAAAGGGCGCCCAGCCGACGCAGCCGGTGTCCCGGCTCCTGAAGGCCAAGGGCATTCAATAGCGCCCCTTCACGCAATGTCCTCCGGGCTTCTGGAATGCGATCACACTGCGCGCTGCCGCGTCCTCGGTCGCGCCGATAGTGGACTGTCGGCGCTCCCTGCGTCCTTGCAGCGCTTGGTGCTCGCGCCCCAGAAGCGACGGCAACATCACGTGAAGGGACGCTAACCATGGCCGAGTTGCTCGAGGAGCTCGCGCGGCGGCTCGTGGACGAGCCGGACGCGGTGCGCGTCGAGCAGGTCGAGGGTGACGACGGCTCGCTCGTCTTCCGGCTCCACGTCGCCGACGGCGACGTCGGCAAGGTGATCGGGCGTCAGGGCCGCCTCGCGCGCGCCCTGCGCACGGTGGTGCGCGCGGGCGGGCCGACTGCGGGCCGCCGGCTGCAGCTCGAGATCGTCGGTTAGTGATCGCGACGCTGTACGACGTGCACGGGAGTCTCCCGGCGCTGGAAGCAGTTCTCTCTGAGCTCCCGCCGGAGGCCACGATCATCGTGGGTGGGGACGTCGCGGTCGGCCCGTTCCCTCAAGAGACCGTGGATCGCCTGCGTGGGTTGGGTGAGGAGGAGCGGATCGCTTTCCTGTTCGAGGACGTGGTGAAGGACACCGTCGTGTGCGGGCACACGCACATGCAGTTCGACCGCACGATCGCGGGCAAGCGCGTCGTCAACTCTGGCAGTGTCGGAATGTCGTACGACGAGCCGCGCGGTGCGTACTGGACGCTCGACCTCGAGCCGCGCTACACGCCGTACGCGCTCGACGTCGGCGAATGGCCGTTCGAGTGGCCGGCGCTGTCGCGCGAGGATGCGATCACGCTGTTCGAGTCCAATGCCGTCGGAGCCTGAGCTCGTGACGATCGGACGCGTGGGCAGGCCGCACGGGCTCGACGGCTCGTTCTTCGTCGAGGGGCCGAGCGACCGGGCGGACGCGTTCGCGAAGGGCAGCACGGTCTACGTCGACGGGGAGCCGGCTGAGATCGCCGGCTCGAAGCGCGCCTCCCAGGGACGGCCGGTGATCCGGCTCGACCGCCGGGTCGAGCGCGGAGCGATGCTCGCCGTGCCGCGGGAGGCGCTGCCGCCGCTCGAGGAGGACGAGTACTACGCCTTCCAGCTCGTCGGCCTCGCGGTCGAGGAGGAGGGAGGGCGGGTCGTCGGGCGCGTCCGCGACGTGCTCGACTACCCTGCGAACGACGTGCTCGAGCTCGACTCGGGCCTCTCCCTCCCGCTCGTGGAGACCTGTGTCCGGCAGGTGGACATCGAGGGCGGGCGAATCGTCATTGCGCCAGGCTTTGCAGACACGGAATGAGAATCGACGTCTTCACCCTCGTCCCCCATGCCTTCGCATGGTTGACCGAGCAGCAACCGCTTGCCGGCGTGCTCGGGACCGAGCTCGAGCTGCGGCTGATCAACTACCGCGATACGACGCCCCTGCGTGCCGGACAGGTCGATGACGAGCCCTACGGAGGGGGCGCCGGGATGGTCCTGCGGGTCGACGTCGTCGCGGCGGCGCTCGAGGCGGTCTACGGCGGGAAGGCTCCGCGCCCCGTGATCGCGCTCACCCCGCAAGGGCGACCGCTCACGCAGGCGATCGTTGAGGAGCTGGCGCAGGAGGAGCACGTGACCCTCCTCTCGGCGCGCTTCGAGGGCTTCGACGAGCGCATCGTCGAGCATCTCGCCACCGAGGCGATCTCGATCGGGCCGTACGTCCTCTCGAACGGCGACCTGCCGGCGATGGTCGTCCTCGACGCGGTCGCGCGGCGCCTACCCGGCGCGCTCGCCGAGGGCTCGGGCGAGCTCGAGAGCTTCTCGGAAGAGCTTTGCGGCGGGCTCGAGTACCCGCACTACACGCGCCCGGCCGACTTTCGCGGGTGGACGGTTCCGGATGTGCTCCTCTCGGGCGACCACGCGAAGATCGAGGCCTGGCGCCGGGGAGGGGTGCGATGAGGGATCCGCTCGGACGGCTCTTCCCGGGCCTGCCGCGCTCCGTCCGCGTCGTGCTCGACTGGCTGCTGACGATCGGCGGCGCGATCCTGATCGTCTTCGCCCTCAAGGCGTGGATCGTCAACCCGTACCGGATCCCGTCGTCTTCGATGGAGCCGACCCTCCACTGCGCCACGCCGGCGCCTGGCTGCGAGTCGCGCTTCAGCGACCGGGTGCTGGCGAACCGCTTCATCTACCGCTTCCGCGACCCCAAGCGCGGGGAGATCATCGTCTTCAAGACGCCGCCCGAGGCCAAGATCCGCTGCGGCGCCGGCGGCACCTTCGTGAAGCGGCTGATCGGGCTCCCCGGGGAGGTCGTGAGCGAGCGGGACGGCTACGTCTACATCGACAACCGGCGTCTCGAGGAGCCGTACATGAAGCCGGAACGCCGCGACCACGAGCCGCCTCGCACGTGGCCCCGGGTCCCGCCCCGTCACTACTTCTTCATGGGTGACAACCGGGCCCAGTCCTGCGACTCCCGGGTCTGGGGATCGGTGCCGCGCGGGAACCTGATCGGCGAGGTCTTCTTCGTCTACTGGCCGCCGAATCGGCTGGGCTTCCGCTAATCTTGCCCCTCGGCCCGCCGGGCCCTTCTTGCGTATGAGCAACATCATCGAGTCGATCGAGCGCGCCCAACTGCGCAAAGTGCCCCGCTTCAAGGCCGGCGACACCGTGCGCGTCCATTTCCAGGTGATCGAGGGCGCACGCCGCCGCGTCCAGGTCTACGAGGGCATCGTGATAAAGCGGCAAGGCTCGGGCGCCCGCGAGAGCTTCACGGTCCGAAAGCAGTCGTTCGGCGTCGGCGTCGAGCGGACGTTCCCGCTCCACTCGCCGAAGATCGAGAAGATCGAGGTCACGGCGATCGGCGACGTCAACCGCGCGAAGCTCTACTACCTCCGCGGCCGCGTTGGCAAGAAGGCCCGCGTCCGCGAGAAGCGCTACGGCCCTGTCTCACAGGTCGAGAAGGGCGTCGGGCCGGCGCTCGAGGTTCCCGACGAGGAGCTGACCGTGAGCGAGGAGGGCTATCTTCCGGAACCCGTCGCCGAGATCGAGCCGGTCGGCGACGATCCGGCCGCCGACGAGCCGGTTGCCGAAGAGGCGCCGGCGGTCGAAGCCGAAGCCGAGGCCGAGGCGGACGCCGTCCCGACCCGCCAGTAGTCGCCGGCTGACCCTGGCGCTATCCTCGGCCGCGGTGAAGCGGACCGGGCAGAGGCTCCTGACGTTCGATCGAAAGCTCGGCGCCCGCTTTGTCGCTGGCACCGACGAGGCCGGTCGCGGCTCGCTCGCCGGGCCGCTCGTCGTCGCCGGCGTGCTGCTCGACTACGCGTGCCTGAAGGAGCACAAGGTCCGGCCGTTGACCTATCTGAACGACTCCAAGCAGCTCCCTGCGGCGGAGCGCGAGTTGCTCTTCCATGCGGTGCTCGGCTGCGCGGAGAAGGTTGCGGTGCGCGTGATCCCGCCCGGCGACATCGACCGGATCGGCTTGCACAAGTCGAATCTCGCCGGGCTGCGCGCGATGCTGCACGCGCTCGCGCCGCCCGCAGAGGCGTGCCTCGTCGACGGCTTCCGTCTCGGGCCGAGCGCCCCGGAGCACATCGCGATCGTCGACGGCGACACGAAGAGCGCCGCGATCGCGGCCGCGTCGATCATCGCGAAGGTCACGCGCGACCGGCTCATGCACAGGCTCGACGCGCTCTATCCCGCGTACGGATTCGTGCAGCACGTCGGCTACATCACTCCGCAGCACTCCGCCGTGGTGCGCGAGCGTGGACCGTCGGCCGTCCACCGAATGTCGTTCCAGGCGCTCTGCTACCGGTGACCTGCTTCCGTTGAATGAGGCGGAGCGCCGTGCGGCGCGCTGGTACCGGCTGCGCGGGTGGCGGATCCTCGGCGCGAACGTGTGGGCCGCGGGCAACGAGCTCGACCTGATCGCGCGCCGCGGGCGGCAGCTTCGCTTCGTCGAAGTGAAAGAGAAGCGAGGTCCGGCGTACGGCGATCCGCGCGAGGCCGTGAGCGAGGAGAAGCAGCGGCGGGTCCGGCGCGCAGCGGAGGCGTGGCTTGCCACCAGGCCGGAGCTCGACGGGCTCGGCGTCGGCTTCGACGTCGTCGCCGTGCGCGAGGGGCGGCTCGAACGGCTGGCGGATGTCTTCTAGGATCAGCCGCATGACGGAAGCCCGACTGGTCGAGAGCGAGAACGGGGGCCTGATCCCCGAGGGCGAGGGCTGGTTCGTCCTGAACGCGAAGCACGCGCGGTGGCTCAGCGGCGAGCTCGGCGCCTACGTCCCGTGGGAGGGCAGAGACGCGGCGCGCTTTGCCCAGCTCGGCATCAACCTGAACGTGATGCAGCCGGGCGAGTCGATGACGATGTATCACCGCGAGAACGCGCAGGAGGACTTCCTCGTGCTCCACGGGGAGTGCCTGCTGATCGTCGAGGGGGAGGAGCGGCCTTTGCGGCGCTGGGATCTCTTCCATTGCCCGGCCGGCGTCGCGCACGCGGTCGTCGGGGCCGGCGACGGGCCGTCGCTCGTGCTCGCCGTCGGGGCGCGCACCGGCTCGGAGGACGACGGTCTCCTCTATCCGGCCGATCCCGTCGCGCAGCGGAACAATGCGGGGGTTGCGCAAGAGACGGCGTCGCCGGAAGAGGCGTACAAGCCGTTCACCTTCGCGTGGGGCCCGTACCGGGAGGGCTTGCTGCCCGAGTGAGCTGGTTCGTCCGGAACATCCGTGACGTGCAGTGGTTCGACGCCGTCGGTTCGGGCTCTACGGCGGCTTCGAGGTCTGTCCGGTGAGCGGGGTAGCGTCGGCGCAAGGCGGAGTGGTCGAGCGCGAGACGACGCTGTCGAAGGAGGCGTACGCGAGGTTCCCCGAGGCGAAACCGATCTCGTTCAGCGAGGAGTTCCTGCCTCCGCACTAGGGCTTCGCGCGGTGGCGTCGAAGACCCGACCCGTGGCCGTCACACAAGACGAGTTGTATGCCGGGCTGGACCTCGAGCTCTCGTGGTCCGAGCGCGACCTGCCCGAGTACGCGCGGACGAAGCACGTGCACCGCCTCCACCCGTATCACGGCAAGTTCATCCCGCAGCTCGTCGAGGTGCTGCTCGAGCGGTACTTCGTGCGCGGCGCGCACGTGCTCGATCCGTTCGCCGGCTCCGGGACGACGCTCGTGCAGGCGCTCGAGTCCGGTCTCGACGCGACGGGCACCGAGCTCGCCGCGTTCAACTGCCTGCTGATCGGCGTCAAGACCGCGCACTACGACGCCGACGCGCTCGGCGGCGAGTTGCGCGATGCGTACGCCCGGCTCGACTCGCTGCCGACGAAACGCCGCGCGGCGAGCGCGTACGTGCGTCACTGGTACGCGGCGCGCGCGTCGTCGGAGCTGCTGGCATTTCGCGATCTCATCGAGGAGTACGAGCATCGGGACGTCCTCCGTGTGATCCTCTCGCGATCCGCACGCTCGGCGCGCCGGGCCGCGCATTTCGATCTCGAGGCGCCGACCGAGCCGCAGACCGGCGCGTACTGGTGTTACAAGCACAAGCGGATCTGCAAGCCCGTCGAGACCGCCGTCGGCTTCCTGCGCCGCTACACGCTCGACACGCTCGCGCGCATCGAGGCATTCGCGCTCGTGCGCGATTCGGGGCGCACGGCGCACGTGCTCCACGGAGACTCGCGCACGGTCGCCTACGCCACCACGTTCGACGGCGTCGTCACGTCGCCGCCGTACCCAGGGCTGATCGACTACCACGAGCAGCATCGCTATGCATACGAGCTGCTCGGGCTCGACGACGCGCGCGAGCTCGAGCTCGGCGCCGCAGAGGCGGGGACGGCCCGCGCCGCGATCCTGGCGTACACCGACGGCATCGCGCGCGCGCTCGCGAACGCCGCCGAAGCGCTCACCCCGGGCGCACCGCTCTGCATCGTCGTCAACGACCGGCGCGACCTCTATCCGGCGATCCTGGAGCGCGCCGGCCTGCGCCTCGAGGGACGGCTGCGCCGCCACGTGAACCGCCGCACCGGCCGCCGCGCGGGCGAGTACTTCGAAGATGTGCTCGTCGTGCAGAAGGCCTGACGTCGTCGTACGCGCAGTGGTCTAGCTCTCAGGCAGTCCGGAGCCGATCCGGAACGTGTGCCCGTCCGGATGGCGAGGTGGGACTCGGGGATGCCCGACGCCTCGTCGGTCGGGGCCACGTAGCGGCCGCCGCTTGCCGCGAACATCCATCGCCGTCGCCGCTGAGATTACTCCTCGTGGTACGGAAGGACTGACGAAGTCGTACGCACTCGCCGCCTAACGTCGGCGGTGTGCTCGCACGCGCAGTCACGCATGCGCTTGTCGGCCTCGAGCCGCGGCGCGTCGAGGTCGAAGCTCACGTCAAGGACGGCTTGCCGGCGTTTGTGATCGTCGGCCTGCCCGACCGCGCGTGCGCGGAGGCACGGCAGCGCGTCAAGGCAGGAATCACGTCGGCCGAGCTCGACTTCCCGCGCGGGCGGGTCACGGTGAACCTCGCGCCCGCCGGTCTGCGCAAGGAAGGCTCCGGCTACGACCTGCCGATAGCGCTCGCGGTGCTCGCGGCCTCGAAACAGGTGCCGCACGATGAGCTCGACCGGCACGCGGCGGTCGGCGAGCTCGCGCTCGACGGCCGGGTGCGGCGCGTCGCCGGCGTGCTCGCCGTCGCCGAGGGCGCGCGGCGGATGGGGCTCGAGCGCGTGCTCTGCCCGAGCGACTCCGCCGCCGAGGCGGCGCTCGCGGGCATCGAGCCGATCCCCGTTCGCCATCTCGCCGACGCCGTGGCGTACCTGCGGGGCGAGCTCGAGCCCGATCCGATCGTGCCGCCTCGCGCCCGCCCGCGGGCGCAGGAGCCCGACCTCGCCGACGTGCGCGGGCAGGAGCGCGCGCGCCGCGCGCTCGAGATCGCCGCGGCGGGAGCGCACAACCTCCTGCTCGCAGGCCCGCCGGGGACGGGGAAGACGATGCTCGCGCGCCGGCTCCCCGGCCTCCTGCCGGCGCTCGCCGGTCCGGAGGCGCTCGAGGTGACCCGCATCCACTCCGTCGCGGGTCTTCTCGCGCTCGACCAGCCGCTCGTCGATCGGCCGCCGTTTCGCGCACCGCACCACAGCGCCTCGACGGCGGCCGTGATCGGCGGCGGCCCGGGTATCCGTCCCGGCGAGGCGAGCCTGGCGCACCGCGGAGTGCTCCTCCTCGACGAGTTCGCCGAGTTCCCGCGCCCGACGCTCGAGGCGCTCCGGCAGCCGCTGGAGGACGGCGTCGTATTGATCGCGCGCGCCGCGGGCCGGGCGATCTTCCCGGCGCGGTTCCAGCTCGTCGCGACGATGAACCTGTGTCCGTGCGGTGCGCGCGGCGACCCGGCGGCGTCGTGCTCGTGCTCCGCGCAGCGACTCGCCGCCTATCGTGACAAGCTCTCGCGCGCACTGCTCGACCGCTTCGACCTCGTCGTGACGGTCCCGCGCGCGCGGGCCGCCGAGCTGGCGGCCGGAGCGGCCGAGCCGTCGGCGCCGGTTGCCGGGCGCGTCGCGGGCGCGCGCACGCGACTGGCCGGCCCGGCGCTCCGGCGTACGCCGGCTGCGGACGAGTTGCTGTCCCGTGCCGTCGACCGGCTGCCGCTGTCGGGACGAGGCCGCGCGCGTGTGGGGCGCGTCGCACGCACGATCGCCGCGCTCGCCGGCGCGGATCGCGTCGACGGCGAACACGTGGCCGAGGCGCTCGCGTATCGCTCGCCGCAGGAGCTCGCGTCGTGAGCGAGCTCGCACTCGCCGTCTTCGCCTCCGAGACCGGAACGCACCTCCTGCGACCGCCGCCCGGCCGAGCCTGGTCGTCGCACCTGCGGAGCTTCGATGCACGCGCGTACGAGCAGCGGCTCGCCGCGTGCGGCCTTCGCTTTGTCGCCCGATCGGCGACCGGCTTCCCGCCGCTGCTGCGGGCAATACACGATCCGCCGGCGGGCCTCTTCGTGCGCGGCACCGCGGAGGTGGAGCTCCTCTTGCGCCCCTCGGTCGCCGTCGTCGGCGCCCGCGCCTGCTCCGGCTACGGCGCCTCGGTCTCGCGCTCGCTCGGCCGCGAGCTCGCGCGCGCCGGCGTCGTCGTCGTCTCGGGCATGGCCCGCGGCATCGACGCGGAGGCGCATCGCGGTGCGCTGGAGGCGGGCGCGGCGACGGTCGCCGTGCTCGGCTGCGGTATCGACCGCGACTATCCGGCCGCCCACGGCGAGCTCGCCCGGCGCATCGCGGCGACGGGGCTCCTCGTCTCGGAGTACGCGCCGGGCGTCGAGCCCGCGCCTTGGCGCTTCCCCGCGCGCAACCGGATCGTCGCCGGCCTCTGTGCCACAACGGTGGTCGTCGAGGCCCGAGAGCGCTCCGGCGCCTTGATCACCGCGGATCTCGCGCTCGAGGAGGGAAGGGAGGTTCTGGCGGTGCCGGGTGAGATCACCTCGGCCCTCTCGGTCGGCACGAACACGCTCCTGAAGCTCGGGGCCTCGCCGCTGACCGGAGCGGCCGACGCGCTCGAGTGCTTCGGCCTCGCGCCGGCCGAGCCACGGGTTGCATCCTCGGGTCTCCTCGACCTGCTGCCGGCCACGGCCGACGAGCTCGTGCGACGGACGGGACGCGCGGCGTCGGAGGTGGCGCGGGAGCTCGTCGAGCTCGAGCTGGCCGGGGCCGTCTCGGCCCACGACGGTCTCTATCGCGTCCAGTGATGTGTTGGCGGGCTACGCTCTCGCAGTGCAGGAGAGCGCGCAGCACGACGACGATTCCGATTTCGAGCGCGCGGTCCTGGACGCCCTTGATTCGCTCCCTTCCGAACTACGCGAACGGATCTCCAACGTCGAGCTCGTGGATCCTCGCCCGCTCGCGCGGAGGTCTGCACCACTTCGAGCGGCTGCTCGTCCGCTACGACTGCCGACACGAGATCCCCGAAGCCTTCCTCGCGATCGGCTGCTGCCTCATCCGCTTCAGGAGGCTTCAGAAGTCATTGTGATTCGAGTTCTAACCGCGCTCCGACCCGGCGCGGCGTGGCAGAGCCCGTAGGTGTGCGGACGCCGCCATGAGGCCATACGCGATTCCGCATGTC
>JBGQKY010000082.1:0-11839 GCA_041499745.1 Gaiellaceae bacterium | reverse complement strand
GTCGGCCGCCATCGACCAGAGCTCGTAGAGGTCGTCGTCCTGGGGATCGACCGGATCCGCCTGGCTCGAGTCCGAGTTGTCGCTCGAGGAGTCGCGTACGAAGAGCACCGTCGCGCCGTCGGCCGAGTACGAGGGCCAGTAGTCGGAATCGGTCGTCACCTGCGTCCCGCGGCCGCCCGCGACTGCGACGGTGAAGATCCCGGACTGCGGATAGTCCCCGGCGTAGAGCAGGCTGCTGCCGTCGGGCGAGAAGGAGATGCGGCCACCCTGGGTCAACGTCGCGATCAGGCCGTCCGCGCGAGCGGTGACCGGGCCGCCGCCGGCCGGCATCAGCTCGAGCGTCACCTGCTCGTCGCCGTTGTCGTCGACCGCGTCCCGCGCAAATGCGATCAGCTTGCCGTCCGGCGAATACTGCGGCAGCGAGTCGGCCGCGCCGTCAGGCGTCGTCGCGAGCTGCTTCGGAGACCCACCGCCGGAAGCCAAGGAGAAGATCCCCTCGGAGGTGGTGAAGACGACGGTCTTGCCGTCGGGCGAGAACGCTCCCGCGTCGGCCTCCCCGGCGCCGGCGATCGGCTTCGGCGTGCCGCCTGCAACCGGGACCAGGACGAGCCCGGCCGGGTCGCCGCTCGCGAGCGCCAGGACGTTCCTGCCGTCCGGCGAGACGGCGAGCGCCTGGAGCGACGTCGTCCCGTCCGCCTGAAACAGCGTCTTCGCCCCGGAGCCGGTCGCGTCCGAAAGCACCAGATCGCCGGGCGTATTCGAATAGGCGACCGACCCGGACAGCGTCAGCGCGATGAGACCGACTGCGAGCATCCACCAAGGAGTAGCAGCCGTTCGTGAGAACCGCCTCGCCCGAACGGGCTAGAAGCGGTAGCGCAGAAACAGGTGGTCGTGCGCCCGGCGCACGGAGAGAAGGCTCAGGGCGACGCGCACCCCCGGAAGCAGCTCGATGCCCTCGACGAGCGCGAGGCGGCCGGGTCCGAGGCGTCCGGCGAGCACCGGTGAGAGGGTCAGGAACAGCTCGTCGACGAGCCCTTCTCCGAGCAGCGAGCCGAACGTCGTCGGGCCTGCCTCGGCGAGCACGAGCGCGTGCCCACGCGCACGCAGCACGTCGAGCGCTGTCCGAAGGTCGACCAGGTCGCCGTCGTTCACCGCTACGACGTCCGGAAGCGACCCGGCGAGCTGCGCGGCTCCGCGCTCGGTCGTGAGCACGACCGCCTCGGCGAGCACGGGATGAGCGAGGTCGAGCGACGCGCCGCTCGTCACGACGGCGACCGACGGCCGCTCCGGCTTGCCGAGCTGCGCGCGCAGCTTCGCGAATGCGTCTTTGCCCTCCGGGTAGACGCCCTCCGGCCGCCAGCGGCCGTTCGGGGACGCGAGCAGGGTTCCGGCGCCCACGAGCACGACATCGGCGAACGCGCGGAGCGTCCCCATCAGGAATTTGTCGTCGGCGCTCTCGTCTGCGACTAGGGCGTTCGACCGCTCGAGCGACGGCACCGCGACGACCCCGTCGATGGTCTCCACGAAGTTCGCGTACACGCACGGCGCCTCGAACCCGAGACCCCCGCCATAGAACCCACGCAGCTCCTGCGGCAACTCGACCTGCGGCAGACCCTGCTGCTCCCAGAGCAGCTCGAGCGTCACGGGTGCCGGTGGCTGCGCACCTCGTCGAGGAACTCGCGCCGCAGGTCGGCGTCCTCGTCGAAGAGGCCGCGCCAGAACGTGGTCACCGTCCGCGAGCCTTCCTCTTCCACGCCGCGCATCTGCGTGCAGAGATGGGCCGCCTCGATGTGGACGGCGACGCCTCGCGGCCGCACCAGCCGGACGAGCTCATCGGCGATCTGCTCGCCGAGCCGCTCCTGCACCGTGAAACGGCGTGCGTAGAGGCGCACGAGGCGGGTCAGCTTCGAGATGCCGAGGATCTCGCCGGCGGCCAGGTACGAGATGTGGACAGCGCCGTGGAACGGCAGAGCATGGTGCTCACAGAGGGCAAAGAACGAGATCGGTCCCTCGACGATCTGGCTGTGCGAGCCGTCGACCCCCTCGGGACGCTCGGAGGGAAACGCCGTGCGCAACTTCGGGTCGCCGCAGTAGCCGGCCGTCGCCTCGAACATCGCGCGCAGGAACCGCCGTGGCGTCTCACGCGTCCCCGGCGTCTCGAGATCCATCCCGAACGCGGTGAAGATGTCGCCGGCGTAGCGCTCGAAACGCGCCCACTCGTCCGGCGTGATCTCACGCTCGCCGTCCGGCTCCGGCCGTGCGGGCAGCTCAATGATGCTCAAGAGATACCTCCCGATTCTGGGTCAGCGTCTCCCGACGCAGGAACAGTAGAGCGACGAACGCGAGCTGCGCTACCGGTAGCAAAGCGGCGGCGAGCGGCCGGTCGAGCGCGACGCACACTCCGAAGAGGGCAAGCTGCGTCGACATGCCGAGCTGTGCCAGTGCGGCCACCGTGAACGTGTCGTGGTACGCGCCGGCACCGCCGCTCCGCCAGCCGACGAAGCGCTCGACAAGCCTGTCCTGCCAGCCGTACATCACGGTGTAGACACGACCGAGCACGGACGAGTCGCTCGAGACCTGCCCGCCGCGCGCGAGCCGTTCGACGTTGAAGTTCACGCTCAGGATCGCCGTCAGCGCCGCGAAGCCGAGCGCCGCAGCCACCGGCCGCCCGGTGTACCAGCCGAGCGCGGCGAAGAGCGCGGCGTTCACGAGCAGGTCGCACTCGGAATCCAGATACCGGCCGAAGACGCTGACGCGGTTCGTCAGCCGAGCGAGCTGCCCGTCTGCGTTGTCGAGCACCGTCTTCAGCTGCACGAGGAGTGCCGCTGCGATCAGGTGCCCGCGTGCGAGCTCGACGGCGCCGGCGACCCCGCAGGCGGTGGAGGCGAGAACGACGACGGGAGGCGGCACGCGGAGCGGTGCGAGCGCGAGCACGACGACGTGCGCGAGCGGGCGAAACACGACCTCGCACAGCGCCTCCTGCCGCAGCCTCGCCTTCCGCGACCTCGCGAGCGACATCGCCGGCTTAGACAAGTGCTCCCTCATCGACGGGCTCGCCGGTGCGGATTAGGTCGCGCGCCGCGTCGACCTTGTCCCAGACGTTCCAGAGGAGGACGCCGCGGGGCCGTCGGTCGTCGTCGACGTAGACGATCGTGCCCTTGCGGTTGGGCTCCTGCCAGGTCTCGACGGTGGCAAGCTGCGAGTCGACCTCGCCGACCGCCTCGTAGCCGAGCTCAAAGAGGTCGGAGTAGAAGAACGGAAGGTGGTCGTAGACCTCCAGCGCGCCGGCCATGTTGGCGCCGACGAGGCGGCCGTGCTCGTTTGCGTGATCCTCGTGCTCGACGCGGAAGCGCCTGCCGAGCGCAGGGCTCGGAAAATTCGCGACGTCACCGGCGGCAAACACGTCGTCGCGTCCACCGGCGCGCCCGTGCTCGTCGACGACGATGCCGTTGTCGACGAGCAGCCCCGCAGTCGCTGCGAGCTCGACGTTCGGCTCGATGCCGAGACCGGCGACGATCGCGTCCGCCTCGAGTACGTGGCCCGAGCCCGTCGTGACGCGGTTCCCGTCTACCCCCGCGACGGTCTCGCCGGTGAGGACCTCGACGCCCTTCTCTTCGTAGTACCGGGTCACGAACTCCGCGAGTCCCGCAGGAAAGAGACGGGACGCGATGGTGGCTTCCGGAAACAGCATCGTCACACGAACACCATTGCCCGCGAGCGCGGCCGCGAGCTCCGAGCCGATGAAGCCGCCGCCGATCACGACGGCGTGTGCGCCCTCGCGGGCGAGCTCGCGCAGCCGGCGATAGTCGTCGAGCGTGCGGAAGTAGATGACCTCCTGATCGCCGACGCCGAGCCGCCGCGGCGTCCCGCCGGTGGCCAGGAGGAGCCGCTCGTAGGCGTACTCGTTCCCCGCGCCGTCGGTCGCCCGCCGGGCCTCGAGATCGAGAGCACCGATCCGGCAGTCGAGCTTCAGCTCGGCGCCGTCGTCGGCCGTCCCGATCCAGATCTTCTGCTCCTCGCCGCCCGACCAGAGCTTTTTCGAGAGCGGTGGGCGCTTGTACGGGGGGTGCTGCTCGGCCCCGACGAGCACGATCCGCCCGTCGCTGTCATGCTCTCGTATTCCCTTGACGGCGGCGGCGGCGGTCATGCCGCCTCCGACGATCAGATATCGCGTCTGCTCCATGGCGTGATCCTAAGTTAGGAGGGATACTTCGTAGTCCTATGAATACCGTACCGAACTGGACTGAGGTCGACGGCGGTCTCGAGCGGACGTTCGAGCTGCCGTCGTTCTCCGAGGCGATCGCGTTCGTCAACCGGGTGGCCGAGCTCGCAGAGCAGGAGAATCACCATCCGGACATCGCCGTCGCCTATCGGAAGGTAACGCTGCGCTGGACGACGCATTCCGCCGACGGCATCACGGATCGTGACTACGCGCTGGCAGCGCAGACGGATGGCCTGGCCGAATCGTAGCGTCCGGGCACGAGACTCGACTCGCACCCGAAACGTAGGTCGCACGGCCATTTTCGGATCCTAGACGGCACCGTAAGGGGCTTCAAAGCCAGATTTCCTCGATTCTCGGATCCAGGAGTGGGCTCAGGGTGGTAGGCGGACCCCCCGCACGGGTTACAGACGGGAATCCCGTGCGCTGGTCCAATGAGGGCATCCCAACGACAGGCGGCCGCTCGGTGAGCGGGTCGCACGTGCCGAAGGGATCCTCTTATGCCTCAGACCCGAATCCTCATCTCCATGTTGTGCGTCGTCTGTGCGCTGGCCGTCGCCCTCGTGAAGCCGCTCGCCGTCCGTGCCGACGACTGGACCGCCCCCGCGCCGCCTGACCCGACGCCGACGAACTCGATCCCGGTCGTGCCGCTGCTCCCGATGGTGAAGGTGAAGCGGAAGACGAAGGCGACGCGGAAGACGCTGATCCACCTCCCGATCGGCAAGCGGATCGTCGACTACGCGAAGCACTTCCGCGGCGTCCGCTACGTCTACGGGGGAAGCTCGCCCCGCAGCGGCTTCGACTGCTCCGGCTTCGTGCGCTACGTGTACGCCCACTTCGGCGTGCCCCTGGCGCACTCGAGCTACGCCCAGTTCGACCGGGGACGGCGAGTCGCGCGCACGTCGCTCCACCCGGGTGACCTCGTCTTCTTCGACGGCCTCGGGCACGTGGGGATCTACGTCGGCGACGGCCATTTCATCCACGCTCCCCACTCGGGCACGCGCGTCCGGATCGAGACGCTCGCCGGCTGGTACAGCTCCCGCTTCGTGGGCGCCAGGCGGCTCCGCACGGCGTAGCCTGAGGGCGTGGCGACGACCGCCGCGTCCGCCGGACTGACGCAACACGAGGCCGAGCGCAAGCTGGCGGCCCGGCCGAGCGCGGCACCGGGCTCGAGTCGCTCCTACAAGAGCATCGTCGTCGCGAACGTCTTCACGGTCTTCAACCTGATCTTGCTCGCTGCCGGCGTCCTGACGCTCTCTTTCGGGGACGTGCAGGACGCCCTGTTCCTCGCAATCCTGATCGGCAACTCGGGAATCGGAATCGCGCAGGAGGTCCGTGCCAAGCGGACGCTCGACCGGCTCGCGGCACTCGTCGCTCCTACGGCGACAGTCGTTCGGGACGGCCGGCCCCGCCGTGTAGGCGTCGACGAGGTCGTCGAGGGCGACGTCGTGCTGCTCGAGGCGGGCGACCAGGTCGTCGCAGACGGCGTCGTGCGCCGAAGCGACGGGCTCGCGGTCGACGAGTCGATCCTCACCGGAGAGTCGGAGCCCGTGTCCCGCACCGCCGGCGAGGAGGTGCGCTCCGGCTCGTTCGCCGTCGAAGGCGGGGGAGCCTTCGACGTGACGGCCGTCGGGCCGCGCAGCTACGCAGCAAGGGTCGCCGGCGAGGCGCGACAGTTCCGGCATCCGCGCTCGCCACTCGAGCGCTCGATCAACCGGCTCCTGTTCATCCTCGTCGGGATCCTCATCCCGCTCGGCGTGGCGCTCGGCTGGGCGCTGTACCGGCGGCACACCTCGATCCACGACGCGGTACCGACCACGGTGGCGGCGGTCGTGACGCTCGTCCCGGAAGGGCTCATTCTCCTCACCAGCCTCACGTACGCCGTCGCGGCCATACGGATGGCGCGCCGGGGCGTGCTCGCGCAGCAGCTCAACGCGATCGAGTCGCTCGCGTCGGTCGACGCTATCTGCATCGACAAGACAGGCACGCTCACGGATGCGCGCCTTCAGGTCGAGACGCTCGTTCCCGCACCCGGCGTCGACGAGGGCGAGCTCGCCCACGAGCTCGGCCGCTACGCCGCGAGCGCGCCGGCGGCGAACGCGACGCTACGTGCGATCGCCGATCACACGAGGGGCGTTCAGGAGGAACCTCGCTCGACCGTGCCGTTTTCGTCGCGGCGTCGCTGGAGTGCGCTCACATTCGGCACGACGACGTACGTCCTCGGTGCGCCCGAGCTCTTCCCGCCCGGGAACCTGCAGACGCTTGCGGAGCACGAAGCGCGCTCAGGCCGCCGCGTCGTGGCCTTCGGAGTCGCGGAAGGCCGCGTCGACGCCGAGACGACGCCGGCGATCTCGGAGCCGCTCGGACTCGTCGTTCTCAATGAGCGGCTGCGCGCCGACGCACGCGAGACGGTCGAGTTCTTCCGGTCGCAGGGGGTGCGCATCACCGTTCTCTCGGGCGACCGGCCGGAGACGGTCGCAGCGGTCGCCGCCGACGCCGGCATCGACGTGGGCGTACCGATCGACGGCCGTGAGCTGCCGCGGGACGCCGCGTCCCTTCGCCGGCTGCTCGAGGAGCACTCGGTGATCGGCCGCATCGCTCCCGAGGACAAGAAGCGTGTCGTCGAGGCGCTCGCTGCGGACGGCCGCTACGTCGCGATGGTCGGCGACGGCGTGAACGACGTACCGGCACTCAAGGCAGCGCGACTCGCGATCGCGCAGGGCAACGGCTCCCAGATGGCAAGGGCGGTGTCCGACCTCGTGCTCGTGCGAGGCGACTTCAGCAGCGTTCCTGCGCTCGTCGCCGAAGGGCGCAAGGTGCTTCGCAATCTCCAGCGCGTCGCCAAGCTGTTCGTCGCGAAGTCGGCGTTCGCGACGTTTCTCATCCTCTCGATCGGGCTCACACCGCAGCCGTACCCGCTCCTGCCCCGGCATCTCACGCTCGCGGCGGCGCTGACGATCGGGATTCCGGCGTTCTTTCTCGCGCTCGCGCCGAGCGAGGGTCGGTTCCGCTCGCAGCGGTTCCTGTTCGACGTCGCCCGCTTCGCCGTGCCCGCGGGAACAGCGGCCGGGCTAGGCGTGCTCGCGAGCTTCGTCCTCGCCCGAAACGTCGGGCGCCTGCCGCTCGCGGAGGCACGTACGATCGCGACGACGGTGCTCGTCCTCGTCGGGCTGTATCTGATCCTCGTGCTCGAGGCTACGAGCCGCCCTCGTGCGGCCGCAGTCGGCGCGCTCACGGCGGCGATGCTCGCGCTCTACGCGGTCGTCGTCGCGCTCCCCGGCACGCGTGGATTCTTCGCGCTCACGGTTCCGGGAGCCGGAGGCGTCTTCCTCGCGCTCGCGGGCGCCGCGCTCGCGGTCATCGGGCTCTGGCTCACGGACGATCGCTTCGTGCCGGGCGCGCTGCGCGCATAGCCCTCCTCGAGCGGTACGCCTTCGTCTTCGTACGGTTGCCGCACACGGCCATCTGGCACCAGACCGCCGAGTGGTTGCGGGAGCGGTCGTAGAAGAGCCACCCGCAGACGTCGCGGCGGCACGCCTTCAGGCGCGGCCACGTACCGTCGGCCATGGCGGTGTAGACGATGCCGACGAGGTCCGCGAGCGCACCGTCGATGTTGCGGCGCGCAGGCGCGAGGGCGGCGGCATCGCCGTCGATCCGGACAAGGAGCTGCGCCTCGAGCGCGGGCGCGACGGCACCGCCGTTGTTTGCGAGAGCCAGGCTCCGCAGGACCTCGCGAAATGCGAGCGCGCGCGCGAGGTGGCCGCGCGTCGCCCGGGCTCCGCCCTCGAGCAGCCCGAGCTCCCCGAGCACCGCCGTCAATCGCGCGGGCGAGCTCAGCATCTCGCGCCCGTGCTCGTGGTCGACGGTGTTCACGAACGCCTGCACGAGCGCGAGCCGTCCCGGCGCCGGCTCGACGTCGCTCAGGTAGTCGATGCTCCCGACCGGTTCCACGCGCCGACACTACCAACCGAAAAACGGCGGTTGTGCGGCGGGAATGGCCGCCGCTAGCGAAGCTTGTCGGCCATCGCGGTCAGGAGCTTCCACGCGATCGTGGAGTTGCTCTCGACGAGCGGCCGGAAGTCCCAGGGGGTCATGCCCCAGCAGACCATGTCGGACGTCGCGGTGATCGTCGCCGTCCGGTCCGAGCCGGTCAGGAGCGCGATCTCGCCGAAGTAGTCGCCTGCACCGATCGATCCGCGAGGGACGCCGTCGACGCTCACATCCGCGGCGCCCTCCTCGACGATGAAGAACCCGGCGCCGCCCGCCCCCTCCTCGGTGACGGTATCCCCGGCGGAGAACCGCCGCTCGCGCATCGTGGCGGCGATCTGCTCGAGCTCGCGATCGTCGAGCCCTGCGAAGAGCGGCACCTTCTTGAGCACGTCTGAAGAGGCCCTGGCCACCGCGGAGTTATACAACGAAACCGCGCGAGGCGGAAGAAATCAGCCAGGATATGCCCGTGCGGCTCACCGTCATCGGCTGCTCGCCCGCCTGGCCGAACGCGGGCGGCGCCCAGTCCGGCTACCTCGTCGAGGGCGACGGCCGGCTCCTCCTCGACTGCGGGCCGGGGGTGCTGGCGCGGCTTCGCGCCGCCGACGGCTGGCCGCGCATCGACGCGGTCGTGATCACGCACTTCCACCTCGACCACTGGGGCGACCTCGTGCCGTGGATCTTCGGCGCGAGCTTCGGCCCGGGCCGCGAGCTCCCGAAGCCGGAGCTGTGGCTTCCCCCGGAGGGGATCGCGCGGCTTCGCGCCTACGGGAGGGAGCTGAGCTTCGCCGACCGCATCGACGGCGCCTTCGAACTGAACGAGTACGAGGACGGGACGCCGTTTCGGGCCGCCGGCTTCGAGGTCATGCCGCGTCGGCTCGATCACTACTCGGAGCTCACATTCGGCTTCCGCGTGACGAACCACAACAGCACGCTCGCGTACTCGGGCGACACCGGCCCGAGCGCGAAGCTCGTCGAGCTCGCACGAGAAGCCGACGTCTTCCTCTGCGAAGCCACCCTCCGCGAGCCCGAGCCGGCCGAGCGCGGGCACCTGAGCGAGGCGGAGGCGGTCGAGGCCTTCCGCGCATCCGGCGCGAGACGGCTCGTCGTCATCCACCGCCCGGAGGAGCTGCCACTCGACCCGTCGGTCGAGCGAGCCGCGGACGGTGACGTGCTGAACTTCTGAGTCAGGCCATCCAGTCGCCGAGGCAGGCGACGATCACGGAAGCCTCACCGCACCCTGCTTGTAGTACGCGCGCACGTGCGCCCGGAAGTACCCGCCGTCGGTGTCGGCCGACGTCGTGCCGGACGCGCCGCCTCCGAACAGAAAGCCTACGTAGCCGGCGTTCGCGTAGGCACGCACGTGCGCGCGGCCGCTCGGGCCGAGGAGCCACTGCACCCGGTTGTCGCGGTAACGGCCCGACGTGTCGTTCAGGAACGTGTTGCCAAGGGGGATCTGCCACGCCGCAAGACGGATGCCGGCGAGCTTGACGAACGTGGCGCCGTAGACGAGGTTCCGATGGAAGTCCGCAGGCTTGAACCACGTGTTCGGGTTGCCCTGCACCTTCTCGTAGAAGCCGGCGTCGCGATCGGAGAAGTCCTCGAACGAGACGTCGAACCTCGCCTGAAGGGCCCGGTAGAACGCCGCCGATTGCGCGGCGTAGGCGCGCACCGTCGCGTCCGGCGGATCCTCGTACACGATGTCGTGCTTCGTTCCCCAGCCGCTCATGTGATAGGCGAGGAGCACGTTTGGCGCGAGCTCGTTCCGGAGGCTGACCCATTGCTGCGCAAATGCTCGTGCGAGCGCCGTCTCCTTTGCCTGCTCGAGATAGCCCCAGAGGTCGGGCTCGACGTGTACGACCACAGGCTTCGCGCCCTTGACGCGCTGAAGGAGCAGGCGCACGTCGTCCCAGTACGTCTTCATGAGCGCCGCGTCGCGGAGGTGCGCAAGGTCTGTCTGTGCCTCGTCGCCTCCCTGCGGGCTCGACTGGAGCAGCATGTAGTAGGTGAGGACCGGAACGACGCCGTGCGACCACGAGTCCTGGACGTACATCGAGGCGAACGAGCCGTCCGGGTTCCACGTCGCCCAGCCGTTGCCCGTGTTCGCGCCGCCGGCGAGGTACTGATAGCGGAAGCCGAACGGCGCGCTCGTTCGCAGTGCGGCCGCACCGCCCGGTCCGTCCGTGAGGCCGATCTGGAGGCTCTTCGGCCAGCCGTGCGGCAGCTGCGGCACCTTGGCGGCCGCACTCGGCGCGAGCGCGAGCGCGAAGAGAGCCGCTACTAGCGCGGGATGAGGTCGACGATGAGCTCGCACTCGAGCGCCTCTGCGATGCGCAGCAGCGTGTCGATGCGCGGCGGCCTGCCGCCGCGCTCGAGGCGAGCGATCGCAGATTGGGTCGTGCCGCAGAGCTCGGCCAGCTCGCGCTGCGAGAGGTTCTTCTCGACGCGGCGCGCCGAAACCTTGTCGGCGATGTCGGCGAAGAACCAGCCACGGTCACCGGCGACGATGCGCTCGTGCAGCCGCTCGAGCGGTCGCTTCTCCTCGGGTCGCGTGCGTGCTGCCACTGTGACCAAGCATAGCGCGATTGCTATGTCGCCGCGAGCAGCCTGTCTTGAAGCGGCTGAACCTCGTCGCCGACCCGCACTCGGCCGGGAACCGCAACGGCGCCGTAGACGCCGAACGGCAGCGCCTCCTTCCGTCCCTCTCGCCGGTAGTTCGCGAGCAAGCCGAGCGTGTCGAGGTCGGTGACGCCGCGGTCGGGGTCGTGCGAGGTGACCACGCAGCGGCCGACATCGCCGTTGAGCACGATCGTCGCGTCCCCGAGGCGGACCTGCATTCCGAGCCACTCGTCCTCCCCGTGTGCATCGACGCCGTCGATCTCGAAGAGCATCCGGAAGCGGCGCCCGTCGACCGGCTTCTCGGCGCCCGCTTCTTCGCGCAGCCGCTCGAGCGACGCACGCGAAAGCAGCGAGACCGTTCCGCCGCGGAAGCCGCGGTCGCCGGCGTGGCCGTCGGCCCACAAGAGCGTCAGCCGGTGGCCGACGTGCGCGGAGATCGCGTCCTCCCAAGGACCAAGGACGCGGCGCGACGGATGGGGGTGCCCGTACATCTCGCTGTCGACCGCGTCGCCGAGCTCGACGACGCCCTCGACCCGGCTTCCGTCCGGAAACGTGAGCGCGAGCTCGCGCGTGTCCTCGTCCCATTCCGTGCCGACCCGAACCATCGGCCCGTTGCGCTTGTTGTTGAAGAGGCGGCCGTCCTCGTCGACGAGCCAAAGACGCCGGTTGCCCCGCACGCCGTCGCGCTCGAGCACGACCTCGTCCGGATGGACGAGGCCGAGCGACTTGACCGGCGCGATCGAGATGCGCACCACATGCGGCTGCACGCCTCCAAGGCTACTCAGCCGGCTCGCCCGTTGACGAGCGCCTGTGCGATGTGACATAAGCGGGCGAGGGTCGCCAAGCCCCGTTATCCCCGAAGGAGGATCGATGAGCCGTCGCCGTCAGGCAATCATCGCCGTTGTCGCGGTCGGGGTCGCCGTCGCCGCCGCCGCAGCAGGACGCGGCGACGCGAACGGAACCTCGTCCATTCCCACGGTGCCCGCGTTCACCGCAGCGGAGCTGGCCGCTCCG
>JBGQKY010000081.1:0-11845 GCA_041499745.1 Gaiellaceae bacterium | reverse complement strand
GTTGAACGCGTGGCGGGCAAACGACGACGAGCCGCCGGCCTCCGGATAGTGCACCGTGCCCTCCGCATAGGTCGCGGCGGTCGCGGCGAAGATGATCCCGCTGATGATGAAGACGAGCGGCGTGAGGCCGAGCGCGATGCCGGCGGTCAGGCCGAGCGCATAGTAGATCGACGAGCCGACATTGCCGTACGCGGTCGCGAAGAGGGCGTTCGCCCCGAGGACGCGCTCCAGCTCACTGGCCTGCCGGCGGCGCCTGGCCACGCGCGGACTCTAAATGGCGCTGTGGCTAGTGCACCTGCACTAGCGCAATAGCTGGTACGGCACCGACGCCAGGATCACGTTCGGCTCGAAGAGGAGCAGCCGCTTGACGTAGAGCGCCCGCTGGTTGTGGAGCAGCCGGCGCCACCCGCGCGTGACGAGCTCGGGCAGGAGCACGAGCACCTGCGTCCCGTCCTCCGAGGTCAGGTCGCGCAGGTAGCCGAGCAGGGGGCGGCCGATGTCGCGGAACGGAGCTTCGTCGACCTCGAGCGGGATGCGTGGTCCGAAACGGGCCCACTCCTCGCGGATGTCCTTCGCGTCCTCACTGCTGAAGGCGAAATGGACTGCGCGGACGTCGTCGACTCCCAGCGCGTGGGCATAGTTGACGGCCCGCATCGAGGCCGCGTTGACGCCGGAGACGAGGACGCGGGCGACCAGCCGGCGCGGCTCGGTCTCCGGCCGGTCGCGCACGACCGGCACGTCCGCCACCACGACCCCCGGCTCGTAGAGGAGGCGGAACTTCAGCGCGAGCTCACGCGGATGCTTCGCCTGCTCGAATAGCGCTTCGCGGTCGAAGAGCTCCGGCACGACCACGGTCACGAAGTCGGACTCGCCGCGCGGTAGCCGCCAGACCTGCTCGAGCACCGCCTCGGTGACGCCCAGTCGCGACTCGAGCGCCTCGAGCGGCACGCCCGTCCGCTTGAACCACCTCGAGCGGATTCCAGGATCGGTGCGCCGCGTGGGTACGTGCACCGCGCGCACCTCGCCGTCCGCGATCTCGTTCGCGAACCGGAGCGCCGCTCCGCTCGACTCGTCCAGAGACTCCACGAGCAGCAGCGTCGTGTTCCGCGCCGGCGGCGCCGCGAGAACGGCCGCGGCGCCGGCACGCAGCCGGCGCGCGAGCCGGACGTAGTGCCGGCGGATGCCGAGCATCGCCAGGACGAGAATCGGAATCGCGACGGTGACGAGCCAGGCGCCCTCGGCGAACTTCGTGTAGACGACGACGAGCGTCACGACTCCGGTCGCGGTCGCCCCCACCCCGTTGACGGCCAGCTTCGGCCGCCACCGCGCCCCGCGCACACGGAGCCAGTACCGGATCATCCCCGCCTGCGAGAGCGTGAAGGCGGTGAAGACGCCGATCACGTACAGGTGGATCAGGTTGTTCGTGTTGGCGCCGTAGATCCACAGCAGCAGCCCGGCGACGGTTGCGAGCACCACCATCCCGTTCGAGAACACGAGCCGGTCACCGAGGTTCGTGAACTGCCGGGGCGCAAAGCGGTCGCGTGCGAGCAGGGCGGAGAGGCGCGGAAAGCCCTGGAAGGACGTGTTCGCGGCCAGGATCAGGACGATCAGCGTCAGCCCCTGCACCGCGTAGTACATGAAGCTCGCGGCAGAGCCGGACGGGAAGACTGCGCGGCCGATCTGAGAGACGACCGAATCGGTGGCGCTCGGTGCAGCGTGCAGGTGCACGGCGAGGTAGGAGACGCCGACGAAGAGCGTGATCGCGATCACGCCGAGAATTGCCAGCGTCGCCGCCGCGTTGCGGCCGTGCGGGCGCCGGAACGCGTTGACTCCGTTCGCGATCGCCTCGACTCCGGTGAGAGCCGTCGACCCGGACGAGAACGCGCGCAGCAGGACGAACAGGGTGATCGCGCCGGTGCCGACGGGCAGCGCGTTCGGCGTCACGGCGTGGTGCGCGTGGCCTGTTGCGAGCTGTACGAGCCCCACGACGATCAGCGCTCCCACCGCCGTGACGAAGAGGTACGTCGGCAGCGCGAAGAGCAGTCCGGACTCGCGCACGCCGCGCAGGTTGGCCAGGACGATCACCACGAGGCAGGCGAGGGAGAGACCAACCTTGTGGCTGCTGAGCGACGGCGAGAACGACGTGATCGCGAAGATGCCGGCCGAGATCGAGACCGCCACTGTCAGCACGTAGTCGGTGAGCAGCGCCGCGGCCGCGACGAGGCTGGGGAGCGTGCCGAGGTTCTCCCGCGAGACGATGTACGCGCCGCCGCTCGTCTCGTAGACGCGTACCGTCTGGATGTAGGAGACCACAACGATCGCGAGCAGCAGCGCGATGCCGAGCGAGATCGGAAAGACGAGATGCCCGGCGGTTGCGGAGGCGGCCAGGAGCACGACGAGCGCCGACTCGGTGGCGTAGGCGACGGACGAAAGCGGGTCCGACGCGAAGATCGGCAGCGCGAGCGTCTTCGGAAGGAGCGTCTCCTCGAGCTGCCCCGTCTGCATCGGGCGGCCCACGAAGAGCCGGCGCACTCGCCGCGCCGGCGCGAGGACTTCGGTCACGGCTCGAGGGCCCCCAGGATCCGTCGCAGCGTTCGGGGCAGCAGGAGCGCTGTCGCGTCGGAGTAGAGCGGGCTCTCGGGATCGCGGAGGAAGTTCCGAGCGAGGAGGATTCCACGCGCCGAGATCGGCCGCTCGTCGCCGACGCGTGCGGAGAGCTCCTCCAGCAGGTCTTCGCAGCCCCGGGCGGCAGGGCGGCGCACGGGCGACGCAGATGGAAGGAGCGCGGGATCGAGCGAGCGACGCAGACGCTCGACCTCGCGCCGGAGACCGTCGCGCACCGCGCGCGACGTGAGCTCGTCGCAGCGCCAGCGGACGAGCTCGGACGCATCGCGGCTGCGCGGAGCGTGCACGATCAGCCGGTCGGCGGCCTGCCGGACGGCCTCGAGCTCGCGGCGCTCTCGGACGGTGCGTACCGTTCCCGCGGCGGCGAACAGGGCCGCGGCGGCGACGCCGGCCTGCCACGGGAGGCTCGGATCCACGTCGAGGGCCAGCGCCGCCACCACGAGCGCGCTGAAGACGAGCGCGGCCCGCCCGGGCCGCGGTAGATCGAGCGCGGAATACGGTGAACGCCGGTCGAGCGTGGTGGCCACGCTCCAACCGTATGACCGGCCGGCTCAGGCCGTGCTCAAGCTTGCCGACCCGCGACTCAAGATCCTCTCAAGGGGTCGACGAGCCGGTAGCCGACGCCCGGCTCGGTGAGGATGTAGCGGGGCCGCGCGGGGTCGGGCTCGAGTTTCCGCCGCAGTTGCGAGACGTAGACGTGCAGGTAGTGCGACTCGTCCGCGTACGCCTGACCCCACACCTCGCGCAGGATCGCCTGATGGGTGAGCAGCTTGCCTTCATTGCGGGCGAGCAGCCGCAGCAGGGCGTACTCGTGCGGGGTCAGCTGAACCGGCACGCCGCCGGTCGAGACCTCGCGCGCCTCGAGGTCGATCCGCAGCTCGCCGACCTCGAGGACGGGCTCGGATGACGGGTCAGCGCGCCGCAGCGCGGCCCGTAGCCGGGCGAGCAGTTCGTCGACGCCGAACGGTTTCGTGACGTAGTCGTCGGCTCCCGCATCCAGCGCCGCCACCTTCTCGTGCTCGTCGCCCACGACCGACAGGACGATCACCGGAACGGCCGTCCACGCACGCAGCTCCCTGCACACCTCGGTCCCGCGTATATCGGGCAGGACGAGATCGAGGATGACCGCGTCCGGCGGCCGCACGGCCGCGGCCGTGAGCGCCTGCTCACCCGTCGTCGCAGTGTCGACCTCGTAGCCCGCCCCGCGCAGGCTCGTCTGGAGCGCCCGCAGGATCTGCGGCTCGTCGTCGACGACGAGAACTCGTGTCATGCCGGTACCGCAGCATGAACGGCGACGGGCAGCGCGAGGACGAAATGGCCGCCCAGCGGCTCGTCCTCGGCCCACACGCTCGCCCCGTTCGCCTCCGCGAACCCGCGCGCAATCGCGAGTCCGAGGCCTGCGCCTCGCGCCCCGCCCTCGCTGTGGAACGGCTCGAAGACGACGTCGCGGTCGGCAACCCCCGGCCCCTCGTCGACGACGTGCAGCAAGAGCTTGTTGCCGAGCCGTTCGAGGTGCATCCTGACCGGCGTACCCGGGGGCGAGAACTTCAAGGCGTTGTCGAGCAGGTTGACGAGCACGCGCTCGATCTGGACGGCGTCGACGTGCACCGGCGGCGTGTCCTCGACGAGCTCGATCACGACCCGATCGCCGCGTGAGCCGAGCTGTTCGAGTGCGCGCGCGACGAGATCGTCGACCGGCCAGAGCTCGGGCCGCGGCTCGGCCGCGCCGCCCCGCAGCCGGGACAGGTCGAGGAGATTGCCGACGAGCCGGTTCAACCGCTCCGCCTCGACCCTGATCGTGGCGACGAGCTCGTCATGATCGACGGTGTCGAGCCGGACCTGTGGATTCGAGAGGCTCGAGGCGGCCGCGACGATCGCGGTCAGCGGCGACCGAAGATCGTGCGAGACGGCGTGCAGGAGTGCCGTCTTGAGGGCGTCGCTGCGACGTAGCGCCTCGGTCTCGAGCTCGGCCGCTGCGCGAGCGGCCGCCTCCCGCTCGCGCAGTTCGGCGAGCTCGGCACGCCTGCGCGCGCGGGCCGCGAGCGCGCTGACCACGACGGCGGTGACGAGATAGACCGCGAGCACCGCCCAGTTTGCCCCGTCGCTCAGCTGAAAGGTGTGAGTCGGCGGCAGGAAGAACCAGTTGAACGCGAGCATGCTCGCGACCGAGACCGCGGTTGCGAGTGCCAGCCCCCACAGCACCGCGACCGGCAGCACCGCGAAGATGTAAAGAACGCCGAGGCTCAGCACCGGCACCCACCGGTCGACGACGGCGATCGCCGCCGAGACGAAGGCGACCGCACCCGCGCTCGCGAGCAGGCCGACGATGAGCTCTCCCGGAGACCGCGGCAACCGAAGCAGACTCTGCATGAAACGAACCGTAGTTCACGCCGCGGGCGGCATGGGCTTCAGGACGAGCGTCTCGGACGGCGTGTGCATCAGCAGCCAGGCGAGCTGCTTCTCGGTGAAGCCGTGCGAGTTCGTGGGCGCAGGCGCAACGACGCGGTCGAAGTGCTCGACCTCCCAGAGGCGCTTCAGTGCGTGCGTGAGAGTGCGGCCCTTCTCGATGCGCGCGTCCACCGGAACGCCTGCGCGCAGCGCAGCGTGCTCGACCGCCTCGAGCAGCGGCATCGCCATCTTCACCTGGTCGCGGAGCGGCGAGTCCTCGGCGTAGCGGAGCGGGACGATCAGCAGATACGCCGGCACGAGAACGGCGTTCTCCGCCCGCGCGATCCGGATCGCCGCGTCGAGCACGGTCGGATCCAGTGTCCCCTCGAACGGCACGAGGATGCGGCGGGCGCCGCTGGGCAGAAGCAAGCGCCGGGGCGGACGCCCGCGGACCAACAAGGCGCCGAGGCCCGCCGCCAGTGCAACGACCAGAGCCAGCAGGAAGACGTCGATCGCGTTCATCGCCCAGGCTCCGGCCGGTCGGCGCGGTTCGCCACGACGCGGATGTCGACCCCGGGCAGCTCGCGCACGAGGGCCGAGACGAGCGAGCCGCGCAGCACTTCCCGGCGGCGGCTCTCGTCCGGCGTGGCGACGAAGACGTACGTCGACCCGCGCTCGTAGACGACACGTCGCACGGTCGGAATCAGGTCCCCCTCCTCCTCGAGGAAGTGCGCACCGAGGACGATCGCGAGGCGGCGCAGCGCGGCCAGCGCCACCTGCTCTTCGGCGCTCAGCTCGTGGTCGGGCGGTCTCACCCACAGCGCGTCGAGCTGTCCCCCGAGCCGCTCCGCCGAGCGCCACGCCCGACGTAGGATGCGCTGCGACCGTGGCTCCGGTGTGACGAGCGCGAGCACGCGTTCGGCGACCGCCTTCTCGCTCAACGGGTCGAGCGCGAGCCCCTGCCGCCGCGCCCCGACGTCCTCGGCGACCTCGCGCAGCGCGAGCTCGCGCAACGCGGACAGCTTGTCGGCCCGGAAGAAGTTCTGGAGGGCGACCTCCGCTCGCTCCGGTGCGTAGACCTTTCCCGCCCGCAACCGCTCCTGAAGCGCCTCCGGCGTCAGGTCGACCAGCACGACCTCGTCCGCCTCCTCGAGGATGCGGTCGGGGAACGTCTCCCGGACGCGCACCTCGGTCAACTCGGCGATCGCGTCGTTCAGGCTCTCGAGGTGTTGCACGTTCACAGTCGAGATCACGTCGATCCCCGCGTCGAGCACCTCGTCGATGTCCTGGTAGCGCTTCTCGTTGCGAATGCCCGGTGCGTTCGTGTGCGCGAGTTCGTCGATCAGCGCGAGCTCCGGTGCGCGCCGGATCACCGCGTCGACGTCCATCTCGTCCAGCTCGAGGGACCCGTGCTGCGCCCGGCGCCGCGGCACGACCTCGATCCCGTCCGCGAGCGCGGAGGTGTCTGGTCGATCGTGGGGCTCGAGGTAGCCGATCACGACGTCACGCCCGTCGTCCAGTGCCTGCTTTCCCTCCTGGAGCATCCGGTAGGTCTTGCCGACACCGGCCGCCATGCCGAGCAGGATCCGGTAGCGGCCGCGCATCCAGTACCACCTAGGCGCCGAAGAGGTTGTGCACCACCAGATCGATCAGCTTGATCCCGATGAACGGAAGGATGACACCGCCCAGCCCGTAGATCAGCAGGTTGCGCCGCAGAAGCGCGGTCGCTCCGATCGCGCGGTACTTGACGCCCCGCAGCGCGAGCGGAACCAGGGCCGGAATGATCAACGCGTTGAAGACGATCGCCGAGACGATCGCGCTCTTCGGCGTGCCGAGATTCATGACGTTCAGGGCGTCGAGCGGCCCGCGCTCCCCCGGCTTCGTCGCGTAGGTGAACGCGAACATGGCCGGCAGGATCGCGAAGTACTTGGCGACGTCGTTTGCGATCGAGAACGTCGTCAGCGCGCCGCGCGTGATCAGCAGCTGCTTGCCGACCTCGACGACCTCGATGAGCTTCGTGGGGTTCGAATCGAGATCGACCATGTTGCCGGCCTCCTTCGCGGCCGACGTGCCCGTGTTCATGGCGACGCCGACATCCGCCTGTGCGAGCGCCGGCGCGTCGTTCGTACCGTCCCCGGTCATCGCGACCATCCGGCCCTTTGCCTGCTCCTCCTTGATCAGCGCCATCTTCGCCTCCGGCGTCGCCTCGGCGAGGAAGTCGTCCACGCCGGCCTCCTGCGCGATCACCGCGGCCGTGACCCGGTTGTCGCCGGTGATCATCACGGTGCGGATGCCCATCTTGCGCAGCTCGTCGAAGCGCTCGCTCATACCGCCCTTGACGATGTCCTTGAGGTGGACGACGCCGAGCGCCCAGTTGTCCCGCGCGACCACGAGCGGCGTGCCTCCCTGTTCCGCGACACCCTGAACGAGCCGGTCGAGGTCGGCCGGAGGGCTTCCGCCCTGATCGACGATGAACTGCTTCACTGCGTCGCCCGCACCTTTGCGGATCGAGATGCCGTTCATGTCGACGCCGCTCATCCGCGTCGTCGCACTGAACGGAATGAACGTGTGCTCGCCGAGCTCGCGCTCACGCACGCCGAAGCGCTCCTTCGCAAGCACGACAATGGAGCGGCCCTCGGGCGTCTCGTCGGCGAGCGACGCGAGTTGTGCCACCTCGGCGAGCTCACGTTCCTCGACGCCGTCGACGGGGAGAAACTCGGCAGCCTGGCGGTTGCCGAGCGTGATCGTGCCGGTCTTGTCGAGCAGCAGCACGTCGACGTCTCCCGATGCCTCGACCGCCCGGCCGGACATCGCCAGGACGTTGCGCTGGACGAGCCTGTCCATGCCGGCGATGCCGATCGCCGAAAGCAGCGCGCCGATGGTCGTCGGAATCAATGCGACGAGCAGCGCGATGAGCACCGTCATCGAGAGCGAGGTTCCGGCATAGAGGGCGAACGGCCTCAGGGTCGCAACCGCCGCGAGGAAGGTGATCGTGAGGCCCGCGAGGAGGATGTTCAGGGCGATCTCGTTCGGCGTCTTCCGGCGCTCCGCACCCTCGACGAGCGCGATCATGCGGTCGAGGAACGACTTTCCGGGTTCCTGTGTCACCTCGATCACGAGCCTGTCCGACAGGAGCTTCGTGCCCCCGGTGACCGCCGAGCGGTCGCCGCCGGCCTCGCGAATCACGGGCGCCGACTCACCGGTGATCGCAGACTCGTCGACGGAGCCGACTCCTTCGATGATCTCGCCGTCCGCGGGGATGACCTCGCCGGCCTCAACGACCACGACGTCGCCGCGCTGCAACTCCGGGGCCGGGACGCTGCGCCCGTCGCGAAGGTGCGCGTTCGTCGTCGTGCGGGTCGCCCGGAGGGCACTCGCCTGGGCCTTGCCGCGGCCCTCGGCGATCGCCTCGGCGAAGTTCGCAAAGAGCACGGTCAGCCAGAGCCAGACCGCGATCACACCGACGAAC
The DNA here is from genome assembly GCA_041499745.1 of Gaiellaceae bacterium. GTDB lineage: Bacteria > Actinomycetota > Thermoleophilia > Gaiellales > Gaiellaceae > Palsa-739. The sequence continues at coordinate 3,363 of JBGQKY010000081.1, read as the reverse complement.
CACAATGCACCCGTGTCGCCGCGAACGAGGTCGACGAAAAAGATCGCCGTCGTGATCACGCTGCCGAGCTCGACGATGAACATGACAGGGTTCTTCAGTTGTAGTCGCGGGTCCAGCTTCGGGAACGAGTCGCGGATCGCCGCGAGCACGAGCTCGCGTGAGAAGACGCTCGCCTTTTCGCGTGCCACCTACTTCCCTCCCAGCTTGTCGAGGGCGAGGTTCAGCTCGAGCACGTTGACTCCCGGCTCGCCGAAGAAGCCGAGGCTCCGCCCGTCTGTATGTGCCTTGATGAGCGAGCGTACGGTGGCGAGCGGAACATGCCGGATCGCCGCAATGCGCCCGGACTGCATGGCCGCGTTGGCGGGCGAGATGTCGGGGTCGATCCCCGAGGCCGAGGTCGTCACGGCGTCGACCGGGATCTGCCCCGCGCTGAGCCCCGGGTTGTACGGGCGCTCCAGCTTCAGGATCGCCTGGACGTTGTCCTGTACGGCCTTCGCGAGGTCGGGGCTCGTCGGGCCGAGGTTGGCGAACGTCGTGGCGCCGGCGTTGTACGCCGGGGCCGTCGCCGACGGGCGCGGGTGGAAGTAGCGAGGCCACGTGAACGCCTGGGCGGCGAGCCGCGAGCCGACGATCTTCCCGTTGCGATGGACGAGGCTGCCGGTCGATTTGCCGGCGAACGCGACCGAGGCGAACCCGGTCATCAGGGCCGGATATGCGAAGCCGAACACGAGCGTCAGCACCACGACCGCGGCGAGGGAGCGAACGAGCGTCTTCATCAGTGCATCAAGCCTTCGACGATCGGGCCGAGTGTCAGGGCCGGGAAGATCATCAGCCCGGCCGTGAGGACGATGACGCCGACGAGCAGGACCCCGAAGGTGGCGCCGTCGGTACGAAACGTCCCGGCGGAGGCCGGCACGATCCTCTTCTGCGCCAGCGACCCTGCGAGCGCGAGCGCCGCGAGCAGGGGCACGAAGCGTCCGAAGTACATGGCTACCGCGCCGAGGCTCGCTGAGAAGCTCGTCGCGCCGTAGCCCGCGAAGGCGCTGCCGTTGTTGTTGCCCTGCGAGTCGTAGGCGTAGAGCGTCTCGGTGAAGCCGTGCACACCGTGGTTGTAGACCGAGGCGAGGCCGGACTTCGTCACGATCGCAACGGCGGTCATCACGAGCACCATCGTCGGCACGAAGAGCGCGCCGAGCGCTGCGATCTTGATCTCGCGAGCTTCGATCTTCTTGCCGAGGTACTCGGGTGTGCGGCCCACCATCAGCCCGGCAATGAAGACCGCGATCAGGATGTAGAAGAACATTCCGTAGAGGCCGGAGCCGACGCCGCCGAAGATCACTTCGCCGACGAAGAGGTTCACGAGCGGCACGGCGCCGCCCGCGGCCGTCTGGGCGTCGAAAGCGCCGTTGACGGAGCCGTTCGAGGCGTCGCTCGTCGCCACCGTCCACGTTGCCGTGTCGGCGAGCCCGAGCCTCACCTCCTTGTCCACCATGTTGCCGCCGCTCTGGCCGTGCCCCTGGGTGATGTTCACGCCGGAGCTTCGCAGCACCTGCGAGCCGTGCTGCTCGGCGGGCAGGTTGACGCCGACGCCGATCGCGAACATCGCGAACATCGCCGCGAAGACGACCCAGGCGTGCCTGCGCGCGGCGACCATCTTCCCGAACATGAAGACCTGCCCCGCCGGGATCAGCAGGATCGCGAGCATCTCGAGGAAGTTCGACCAGCCGGTCGGGTTCTCGAACGGCACGGCCGAGTTCGAGTTGTAGTAGCCGCCGCCGTTCGTGCCCAGCTGCTTGATCGCGATCTGCGACGCCGCCGGCCCGCGCGCGATCGTCTGGTGCGCGCCCTGGAGGGTCGTGGCGGTCGCGTGGGCGTGGAACGTCTGCGGAACTCCCTGCGAGATGAGGAGCAAGGCGAGGACGATCGAGAGCGGCAGCAAGATGTAGAACAGCGACCGGTAGAGGTCGCGCCAGAAGTTGCCGAGACCGCTCGTCGAGCGGCGCGCGATGCCGCGCACGACCGCCGCCAGCACCGCCATGCCGACCGCTGCGGAGACGAAGTTCTGCACCGCGAGCCCGGCCATCTGCGTGAGGTACGACATCGTGTACTCGCCGCCGTAGTACTGCCAGTTCGTGTTCGTGACGAAGCTCGCGGTCGTGTTCAGCGCGATGTGCGGCGAGACGCCCTTCAGGTGGTCGGGATTGAGGAAGAGGTGACCCTGGAGCCGCTGGATCGCGTAGAGGAGCGCGGTGAAGACGACGCTGAAGACGAGGACGGTCTTCCCGTAGCTCTTCCAGTCCTGATCGTCGGAGCTCTTGCGGCCGAGGAGGCGGAAGATGCCGCGCTCGAGGACGTCGCCGCGCTCCCGCGTGTAGACGCGCGCCATCCAGAGCCCGAGCGGGTAGCCGAGAGCGATCAGGACCGCGCTGTAGACGACGATCTGGGAGATGCCCTGGCCGCTCATTAGAGCCGCTCCCCGCGGAAGAGTGCGTAGACCAGGTACACGAAGACGGCGAGGGCGATCGCGAGACCGAACGCGTCGGTGGCGGACATCAGATGCGCTCCAGGGCGTAGACGAGCGCGAAGACGACGGCGAAGCAGGCGGCGGCGATTGCGAGCGCGGCGAGGTCGTACATTCGGCTGACGGTACGAGCGCGCTCGTCAAGGCCCGCTCAAGGAACGGCGCGGAACCTAAAAGGTGCCTAAACGGGCTCGACGAGGCGGTAGCCCGCACCGGGCTCGGTGAGCAGATAGCGCGGGCTCGACGGATCCGGCTCGATCTTCTTGCGCAGATGCGAGACGTACACGTGCAGGTAGTGCGCCTCGACCTGGTACGCCGGCCCCCACACCTCGCGGAGCAGCGCCCGGTGCGTCAGGAGCTTGCCGCGATTCTGTGCGAGCACGCGCAGCAGGTCGAACTCGTGTGGGCTCAGCTTCACGCGCTGTCCCTTGACGGTCACGACCCGTTGCGCGACGTCGATCCGCAGCTCGCCGATGTCCAGCACCGGCTCCTGCTCCGGCGCGCGCCGTCGCAGCACCGCGCGAAGCCGTGCGAGCAGCTCGTCGACGCTGAACGGCTTCGTGACGTAGTCGTCGGCTCCGGCATCGAGCGCCGCGATCTTCTGTCGCTCCTCCCCGACAGCGGAGAGCACGATCACGGGGGCTTCGCTCCACGTGCGGAGCTCGCGACAGACATCGGTGCCGTTTCCGTCCGGCAGCACTAGGTCGAGGATGACCGCTTCCGGCGGGGCAGCAGCGGCGACCGTCAATGCCTCCTCTGCCGTGGCCGCGGTGTCGACGGTGTAACCGGCACCGCGAAGCGTCGCGCGGAGCGCGCGCAGGATCTGCGGCTCGTCGTCCACC
>JBGQKY010000080.1:0-12058 GCA_041499745.1 Gaiellaceae bacterium | reverse complement strand
GCCGGCTTGCGTTCCGGCGGACTCCCGTCCCGCCACCAAACCACACGGCCGCGGAGCGGCCGCTAGTGCGGCCTCCAGTTGCCGCTGTTTCGGGTCGAACGTTACGAGAGGCCGCACTAGTCGCCGTCGAGGCTGTCAGTCCCGAGCGCTATCCGACGACGTCTGGAGCCGGTGGACGAGATCGCTCTCGTGCGCCGCCTCCTCCACGAACCGACAGAGGGCGTTCACCATCCGCATCTGCTCGATCGTGCGGCAGCGGATCTCGAGCAGCTTCGGGCTGGCCACGAGCACCGCGAGCGACTGCGCTCGCGAGATCGCGACGTTCAGCCGGTTGCGCGAGAAGAGAAATTCGAGGTTGCGTGGCAGATCCTCGCCGCTCGAGGTTGCCATCGAGAAGAAGACGACCGGCGCCTCCTGGCCCTGGAACTTGTCGACGGTGCCGATCCGGGCAAGCGGGCCCAGCCGCATTCGCAGGCAGCGCACCTGCGCGTTGTAGGGCGTCAAGACGAGCACGTCGTCCCAGCCGAGCCGGTGCTCGCGCCCGTTGCTGTCGGTGAACGTCCCCGCGAGAAGCAGGTCGAGCTCGGCGGCGATCCGATCGGCCTCCTCGACCGAGGCGCCGCGGTTGCCTTCCTGCGCCACCGGCAGCCAGCGCAGCCCCGTCCCCACCAGGCCGGACGAGTCGATCCGCTGCCGCTCGCACGCCGGCACAGAGTGGAGGCGCCCTTCGTAGGACGTTTCCGAGATGAAGCGGCAGACGTCCGGGTGCATCCGCCAGGTCTGCGAGAGAAACAGGCCGCGGTCGGCCGGCACGGTGTCCTCGCCGCCGAGGAGGTGCTCGAGCACCGAGGCTGCAGCCCCGTGCGGATGGATTCCCTGCGAGACCTGGCCGAGCTGCTGCGGGTCGCCGAGCAGCACGATGTCGCGCGCGCACGTAGCGAGCGCGAGCGCATCGGCGAGTGACACCTGCCCCGCCTCGTCGACGAACAGCGTGTCGACGACGCCTGCCATGTCCTCGCGCGAGAACAGCCAGGCCGTGCCGGCGAGCAGCAGCACGTCGTCGTCCGGCGCCGAGAAGTGCGCCTGCTTGCCGGAGGTCGTGACGAACGGCCCCTTGTACGCATCGCCCTTCTTCAGCCCTCGGAACGCGACGCCCTCCTCGCGCGCGGCCTTCTCGACCTCGGCAACGAGGTTGTGGATCGCCTTGTGGCTCGTCGCCGTCACGCCGACACGCCTGCCGAGGCTCATCAGGTGCACGGCGAGGCGCGCGCCCGTGTAGGTCTTCCCCGATCCGGGCGGCCCCTGGATCATCAGGTCGCGGCCGCCGAGCTCGGCGACGAGCTCCTTCGCGGCCTCGAGGTCGTCCTGCGGCAACGCCGACGGGAACGGCTCTCGCGCGAGGATCGACTTGGGCGCGAGGTAGCGCTCGTCGCCGGCGAGCACCGAGCGGGCAAGACGCCTCAGCGCCGCCTGCTGCTCCGGCGTCTTGTACGGGCCGCCCGGGATCAGCGCCGCCGGCAGCGGAACCTCGTCGAGTGATGCACCCCGCCGCAACGAGAGCGTCCCGGCCTCCTCGTCGAGCGCCTCGATCTTCCCCGCAGGGCCGCCGGTCGCCGGATCGAAGACGTCGCTTCCCCCGCCGAGGTGATGCTGCTGCGCGGGGAAGCGGAACGGCCAGAGGAGCGACTTCGCCGCGCCGACCGCGGGACCGGCGTGCTCGAGCCCGCCGATCGCGTGGGCGTCGCGCTCCTGGAGCTCCTCGGTCGTGCGTCCGACCCGGTCGAAGAACGCCCACCAGACGGGCTTCTCCTCGCGCCGGTGGTAGAGCAGCAGTTGTGCGAGCAGCCAGCGCGGCCGGTCGGCCTCGGCGACCTCGTAGGGATCGTCGGGTAGCCCGGCCAGAAGCGCCGCGCGGAGCTCCTCGGTCTCGGCCGCTCCCGCGGGCGGCTCGCGCGGCGGTTTCGGCTCGGGCCGCAGCGCTTCCCCCGGTCGCAGCGGCAGCAGCCAGTCGCGCAGCTGCAGCGTCGAGACGCAGTCCTCCTGGTTGTAGGCCGCGATGTCGTCGAGGATCTGCGGGTCGTGCCGGCCGAGCCAGTCCTCGTAGAGCACGATCGAGTCGTCGCCCGCGCGCAGGTCGGCGTGGCGCTCGAAGAAGAACGTCTCGACCTGCTTGAGTCCGTAGCGCTCGTGCGAGAGGCGCAGCCCCTGCGAGACGACCTTGTAGAGGTCGACAAAAACCTCGCTGCGCAGCAGCTCGTCGAGCTCCTCCTCGCGCGTCCCGTACACGCATGTGAGCCGCTTCAGCGCGGTGACCTCGTAGGCGGCGTAGTGGTAGACGTGCATCGCCGGGTCGGCGGCGCGACGCTCGCGGATCAGGTCGATCACGCCCTCGACCGCGCGCCGCTCCTGCGCCAGATCGTGCGCCCAGAACGGGCGGAAGGTCCCGGTGGTGTCGACGATCCCCCAGAGGTACTCGAGCCCGCGGCCGGGCTCCCAGAACGGGTCGCCCTCGATGTCGAAGAAGAGATCGCCGCCGCTTTGTGGCGGCAACAGCTCGAACCCGCGCGCCGGCTCGGACGGGAGCACCTTCCATGCGTGTCCGTCCACGCGCGCGGCGACCTGCATTGCCGCCTGGTCGCGCAGCGTCTCGAACGTGCGCGGCGCCATCGCAGCCGGGCGCGCCTCGTCGGACGCAAGCGCGAACGCCTCGACAGTGGCGATCCCCTCGCCCTCGAGGCGAAGGACCTGGTCGCCGCGCATTCGCGCGACGAGGCTGAGGTGGTCGTCGGCGCGCCAGCGAGCCTCGCACCGCTTCAGGAACTCGCACCGGTCGCAGAACGAGACCGGTAGCGGGTAGACGTCGATCCCCGCCTCGACCGCATCCACGAATCGCTCGCGCACGCGGTGGTAGTAGGCGAGGAAGTCGGCGACGCGCAGGCTCTCCCGCTCGCGCGTGCCGAGCACGACGTGCATCCGCTCGGGCGTCGACCCCTGGATCCGCGCGACCTGCTCGGAGTAGAAGCAGAGCTGCAACACGTAGGTGGGCTTCGAGTGGCGCGCGAGCTTCGTGTCGACGACCTCGTAGCTGCCGTCCGGTTGCCGCTCGACGAAATCGGCGAACCCGCGCCAGCCGCCGTCGACGAAGCAGGCCTGGTAGACGACCTCGGCGCCGGCCCGCATCGCCTCTTCGGTTGCCCGGGCGGCGACATCGAGGTCCCAATCTCGCGCGATCGTGACGACCTCACGCCCTTCGGCCACGAGCGCGGCGAGATAGGCGGCCTCGTGCTCGTCGCCCTTGCGCTTGACGAGGTCGGCCTGCGGATTCTCGTCGGCCGGCCGCTCGAGCTCGTGCCGCGCGACCGCGAGCTCGAGCTGCGTCAGATGCTCGCACTCGAGGAACGCGTTGAGATCCGAGGGCGAGAAGAGAGTGGTTCCGTCGCGGTGCTGCACCACTGGAGTATCAGCGATCAGGAGGCAAGCGCTTACGTGCCGGTCGGCACTCCTCGCACTCTCGAGCTCCGGATCAAGGCGCTGTCGGTTCAGACGCCGTCGGTGCTGAGGTGCGCGGCTCCCGCTTCCGTTTCGCCGCCCCGCCGGGCGGCGCGAGGGCGCGCCAGGCTGTCGCGAAGACGACGGCTCCGAGTGAGCCGAGGTACAGGTTGCGCATCCACGGGGTACCGCTGTCCGTGCCCGCGAAGATGCCGTGCGCCGTGGCCGTCGCGAAGACGACATACGTGAGCCAGTGGAGGCGACGCCAGTTGCGCGCTCCAATGTGCTTGCGCAGCGAGAACGACGCGTACACGACGACGGCGACCTCCGCCGTGACGACGCCGAGGCCGGTCCATACGGGCCGATAAGAGATGCGTCCGGGTACGACAAGTCCGAGCGGGTCGATCGTCACGGTCGTGTCACCCAGCAGGGCGAGGCCGTGAACGGCGATCGCGGCGAGGGCGAGCGTCGTCAGGAAGCGATGCAGGTCCGTCACCGTTGCCGGCTTCACGCGCTTGCCGAACGGGCGAGACTTGAGCACGAGTCCAGCGAGCATCGAGCACGTGATGAGCGCATAGGCCGTGATGCCCGCCGCCCGACTGACGATCCAGAAGGTCGGGTCCTTGGTCATCCGAGGCCTCCGCCACGGAGGACTCGCCCGTCGACTGTGACGAGGAGGCACGGTAGGCAGCGGGCGTCCGCCTCCTCGATCGCAGCGCGCGCTCCGGCGAGGAAGAGCGCCTTCGCGTCCACTTCGGCCTCGACCGCGTCAGCGCCCACGACGGTGACGCGGAGCACGTCGCCGCCGGCCGGCGCTCCGGTCGCCGGGTCGATCAGATGGTGGAGCTCGCGCCCGTTCCGCTGCCATCTCCGCGCGTCGCGGCCACTCGTGGCCATGCCGCCGTCGCTCAGCCCGAGCGTCACGTCGCCCTCGGGAGTCTCGACGGAGATCGGCCATACGCCCTGTGCCGGCCGTCCGCGCACTGCGAGGTCGCCGCCCGCGTTCACGAGACACGGACCGGCCGCTTGCAGGAGTTCGCATCCGCGCTCCGCCGACCAGCCTTTTGCGATTCCGCCCAGGTCGAGGCGGGCACCTGCGCCGAGCGCGATCGTGCGGGTCGCCGGATCGACGCTGACGTCCGCGCCACAGGACACCCTGGCCAGGCGAGGGGCGCGACTTGTCGGCGCCAACTCGGTGAACGTCCTGTCGTAGCCGCTTGCGACGAGGGCATCGTGGACCGTCGGGTCGAACCGGCCGCCCGTGCGGATACGCGCCTCGAGCGCGCACTGCACGACTTCGAGCAGCTCTCGGCCGGCAACAGCGCGTCCAGCTCGGTTCAGGAGCGAGAGCTCGGAATCGTCGCGGAAGCGCGAGAAGATCTGCTCGAGCCGCTCGAACTCTGCCTCGACCCCGTCGAAGTCGGCGTCCGAGGCGAGCTCGCTCTCGACGAGGCACTCGACCGTCACGCCCATCGCCCGGAAGGAGTGCCGGCGGAGCGGCGCCGCTCCGACTGGGTTCAAGGTCACGACGAGCTGCTCGAGGTGACCGGCGGGAGCGAGACGACCTGGACACGGGGCGGCAGAATCACGACCCTCGAGGCGGGACTCGGACCGGGCGACCCCGCCGGAGCCGCGGCGGCGAGAGTTCGAGACGCGACGGCCTGAGCCGCCGCGATCCGCTGCGCCGCGAGCTGGGCGGCCGCGACCTGTTGCGCATGCCGCCGCTCCGCGGCCGCGATCTCCCTGCGGCGCGCCCGCAGGCGCCGCTCGTACACCTTCCAGCGGTGCGCGACGAGCCGCTTGACGGCGGTGGTCTCGGCGCGGAGCCGGTGCTCGCGGGCGGCGAGCACGACGAGCCGCGGGTCGGCCGCAGGCTGCTTCGCGGTCGCCCACGGCTTGGCGGCCACCGTCGTCCAGAGGACGAAGAAGGCGAGCAGGGCGGCCGCGGCGGCGTAGAGACGGACGGTGTGGTTACGCACGGCTAGTCGTCGCCGCCGTGGCCGTCGGACTCGTCCTCGTGGTCGTCACCCTCATCGTCGCCGTGGTGTCCGACCGCGGAGGCTTGCGGCGCCGCCGGCTGCTCGTAGCGCACGACCGGTGCCGCCTGGACGTACTGCACAGGCGCCGGAGCTGCGGCCGGTGCCTGCGTCGACGCTGCGGATACGGCAGCCGGAGCAGGCGGAGGCGCCACCGGAACCGTGACGGCTGTGAAGTGCGGCACCCGCGGCAGCGGCGGCGTCTTCGCCGTCCGAGCCTGCCGGAGGGAGGCCGCGAAGCGCTCGAGCTTCTTCGCCCGCGAGGCGATCACAGCGTCCGGAACCTGCTGGGCCCGCTGAGTCGGGCCGAGCGAGACGGTCTTCATGGCGGCGGAGGCTCCGGTGACGGCAGCGGCTGCAAGAACGAGCGCGATGACGAGCATGTGCTTGCGGTTCATGGGTCGCGACCTCCTCGTTTCTGGACGGCGAGAGCATCCGAGCGCACGCCGCGGACACATGGGAAGGGAGCGGACTTGGCGGCGAAACTTGCGACTTCATCGCCCGGTTCCCCCTTCTGGGGGAGGAGAGGCAAGGCGAGCAGCCCGCGCTGCTCGACGTCACGGAGACGGGGCGACGTGGTGCTCGGTCAAGCGTCCGCGCGACGGCCCACGCTGACGCCTTCGCGGTCGGCGCGGCCGGGCGCGAGCGTCCCGACGTTGTAGACCGGGCTGTCTTGCTCATCGGCCCTGAACGAGACGCCGAAGTCGTAGTTGAAGTCGGTGTCGTAGGAGGAGAGCCACTTGAAGCTCCAACCCATGCGATGCTGGTAGCGGTTGATCTTGTCGAGCTGCGCTCGTGAGACGGCGACCATCGTCACGTCGCGCGCGTTCAGATGGACGATCACCGGGTTGAAGTTGTCGGCCCAGAACGAGCAGTGCTTGCAGGCCTCGTCCCATTCCTCCTCGGGGTCGAACATGAAGTGGTAGACGACGAGTTGGCTGCGCCCGTCGAACAGCTGAGCGAGCGTTTCCCTTCCGTTTGGGCCGGCGAAGACGTACTCCTTCTTCACGCGCTCCCAGGGGAGCGCGCGCCGCTGCCGGCTGAGCTCGTCGCGCAGGCGCGTGAGCTCCTTTTCCTCTCGCAGCAGCGCTCTCCGCGCCTCGAGCCAATCCTCATGCGATACGACCGTGTGCTGTCCGGTCAAGAGACCTCCTCAGGCGTGTGAGCGACATCGTCGCTGATGTTATTCAATCAATCGCTTAAATGTCAACTTGACGCCTCATTTGACAAACGACCCTTCCTCAGGAGAAAGATCGACGCATGCGGATCGCGCTCTTCGTCACGTGCGTGGGCGACACGCTCTTCCCCGAGGCCGCAAGAGCGACCGCGCACGTGCTGGAGCGTCTCGGGCACGAGATCGTCGTTCCCGAGGACCAGACGTGCTGCGGCCAGATGCATCTGAACAGCGGCTACCCGGACGAGGGAACGCGTCTTGCCGCGCGGCTCGCCTCGATCTTCGCCGGCTACGACGCTGTCGTGTCGCCGTCGTCGTCGTGCGTCGGCACGGTTCGCGAGCTGCACCCCGAGCTGCCGGTCTACGAGTTGTCCGAGCTGCTCGTCGGCCCTCTCGGCGTCGAAGACGTCGGGGCCGTCTTCCCGCACCGGGTCGCGTATCACCCGACCTGCCACTCCCTCCGCGTGACCAGGGTCGGCGATGCGCCGCTCCGGCTGCTGCGAGGAGTTCGCGGCCTCGAGCTCGTCGAGCTCGCGCGCGCCGACGAGTGCTGCGGGTTCGGCGGTACCTTCGCCCTCAAGAACGCAGACACGTCGACGGCCATGCTCTCCGACAAATGCGACGCCGTGGAAGCGTCGCGAGCCGAGGTGTGCACGGCTGTCGACGGCTCATGCCTGCTCCAGATCGGGGGCGGGCTGTCGAGGCGCCGGTCGAACGTGCGCGTCATGCATCTCGCCGAGATCCTCGCGTCGACATGACGAGCTTCCCCGAAGCGGCGCGGATCGAGCTCGCCAACCCGCAGCTTCGCACCAACCTGCGGAACGCGACGGACACGATCCGCGCAAAGCGGGCGCGCGTGGTCGCAGAGCTGCCCGACTGGGAGGAACTCCGCGAGGCGGGACGCGCGATCAAGGCGGACGTGCTGGACCGGCTCGACGAATATCTCCTCCAGTTCGAGCAGGCGGTCGAGGCCCGCGGCGGCCGCGTTCACTGGGCGCGCGACGCAGCCGAGGCGAACGCGATCGTCGCGAGCGTCGCTCACGCCCACGGCGCGACCGAGATCGTGAAGGTGAAGTCCCTGACGACCGACGAGATCGGGCTGAACGAGGCGCTGGCGCGGGAGGGCATCCACGCCCTCGAGACCGACCTGGCGGAGCTGATCCTCCAGCTCGACGGCGACTGGTCCTCGCACATCCTCGTGCCGGCGATCCACCGAAACCGCACGGAGATCCGGGACATCTTCGCGCGGACGATCGCCCCGCATGTGACCACCGACGATCCGCACGCCCTCGCCGAAGCTGCCCGGCTGTATCTCCGCGAGAAGTTCCTCGCGGCACGCGTCGGCGTCAGCGGGGCGAACTTCGGCGTGGCGGAGACGGGGACGATCTGCGTGGTCGAGTCCGAGGGGAACGGCCGCATGTGTACGACGCTGCCGGACGTGCTCGTGACCGTGCTCGGAATCGAGAAGCTCGTGCCGACGTTCGCGGATCTCGAAGTGTTCCTTCAGCTGCTGCCGCGATCGGCGACGGGCGAGCGCATGAACCCCTACACCTCTCTGTGGACGGGCGTGACCGACGGCGACGGGCCCCAGGAGCTGCACGCAATCCTGCTCGACAACGGCCGCACCAATGTCCTTCGCAGCGACGTCGGCCGCGACGCGCTCGCGTGCATCCGGTGCAGCGCATGCCTCAACGTCTGCCCGGTGTACTCCCGCACCGGGGGACACGCGTACGGCTCGGTATATCCGGGGCCGATCGGCGCGATCCTCACGCCGCAGCTCGTCGGAATCGAGAACGCACCGTCGCTGCCGTTCGCATCGACCCTTTGCGGTGCGTGCTACGAGGTCTGCCCCGTGAAGATCGACATCCCGAAGATCCTCGTGCACCTTCGCGGCGAATCTGTGCGAGCGGCTGCGCCGAGACGCGAACGGATGGCGATGCGAGCCGTCGCGTGGCTGTTCAGCGGGCCCAGGCGCTTCCGCGCTGCGCAGCGCCTCGGCCGTCTCGCGCAGCCGATCGCCGCCCGCGGCCCTTTGCGCGCGTGGACCCGCACGCGCGATCTGAGGCGAATCCCGGCCGAGACCTTCATTGCCTGGTGGAGCCGTGAGCGCCGCTCGTGAGGAGATCCTTCGTCGCGTCGCGGCGGCGAAGGGCGGCGCCTTGGAACCGGGGATCCCGAGGAGCTATCGCACAACCGGTCGCCTCGGCTACGAGGAGCGCGTCGCACTCTTCTGCGAGCGGGTCGGCGAGTACCGCGCGGTCGTCCTGCGTACGCGGCGAGACGAGCTCGAGCAGGCGATCGTCGACGTCGGCGTCGGCCGTCTCGCGGTGCCGCCGGGCCTTCCGGAGGAATGGCGTCCGGCGGCGCTCGACCTCGTCGACGACGAGGGCCTGACACCCCACGAGCTCGATGCGCTCGACGGCGTGCTGACCGGCTGCACGGTCGCGATCGCCGAGACCGGCTCGATCGTCCTCACGGGCGGGCCGCACGAGGGACGCAGAGCGCTCACCCTCGTTCCGGACCTGCACGTCTGCGTCGTCGAGGAGGCTCAGATCGTCGAGCTCGTTCCCGAGGCGTTCTCGGAGCTCGCCGCTGCCGCGCGACGGCCGATCACGTTCATCTCGGGCCCGTCTGCGACCTCGGACATCGAGCTGAACCGCGTCGAGGGCGTCCACGGTCCGCGCCGGCTCGTCGTTCTCGTTGTGAGCATGTCCGAGAGCTGATCCGGTCAGCCGACGACGAACTCTTCCGTCGGCAGCGAAAAGAGAATCGTCCCGCTCGGCGCGTCGAGCTCGAAGCGCGCGACGTAGCGGCCGGGTGTCGCCGGCGCCGGCACCCAGAACGCACCCCCGCCGCTGTCACCCGTTGTCTTGATCCGGAAGTGCGCGGCGAGCTGGTGCACGTAGCGGGGGTTCGTGAGATCGCTTTCGCTTGCGACGTCGCGCACCGTCCAGAAGAGATCGGCACGTCCGACGCCTGATGCACCGACGACCTTGACCGTCGCGACGATCCCGTCGCGGGAGAGCTGCTCGGCGGTGTAGCCCGGGTTCTTCAGCTGCCTCGAGCGCAGGTAGCGGCCGAGAGTGACGTGCTTCTGGAAGTCGAGTATCTGCATCGTCGCGTCGGTCGGCGCAGCTCCCTTCGGCTTCGCGTCCGGGTTGAACCAGGCGATGAGGCCGAGGATGCCCGCGACGAGGCCGACGATGGAGGCGATCACCGCCACGAGCTTCGGAGCCTCCTTGATCCGAGCGACAAGTCCCGCCGGCTTCGCTGCCTCTGCCTTCGCGCGTCTCCGGGCCATCAGAACCCTGTTTCGACGCCGGACACGCGATCCAGCTTTCGGTCGACGCGCGCCCGGTCGCGGCCCGCCCCGCCGGAGACGACGTCGCGTTCCCCGTCGCGCGCGTAGATCGTGTCGTTACCGGACCCGCCGCGGAGCGTGTCCTTCCCCGGTCCGCCGACGATCACGTCGGCGCCGCCGCCGCCGTCGATCCGGTCGCTGCCGCCGAGACCGCAGAGCACGTCGGACTGCGCGCCGCCTGTGAGCGTGTCGTCCCCATCGGTGCCGACCTGCGTGCACACGCGTCCGCCGTTTCCCGTGGCGAGCACCGGCAAGACGAACACGACGTCGAGCGGGACCCGCCGCTGCCAGTCGGCGGCCGCAGCCGGTGCGGCGCCCGACGTGAGGGCTCTCTGGCCGGCGCTTGTCGCCTGCATCACCCACAACTCGCGCGTACCGCCGCGGTTGCTCGAAAACACGATCGTCTTGCCGTCCGGTGACCAGGCAGGCTCGCGGTCGTCGCTGCGATCGACGGTCAGCCGGCCGAGGCCGGAGCCGTCCGGCTGGATGAGGTAGATGTCCGCCGCAGCTCCCAAGGGTGCGCGGTCGAACGCGAGGAGCGAGCCGTCCGGGAACCACGATGGATGCCGGTCGTCTCCTTGCGCGTGCGTGATCCTCCGGACGTTCGTCCCGTCGGCGTTCATCGCGTACAGGTCGAAGGTGCCGTTGCGATTGCTCGCGAAGACGATCTGCCTGCCGTCCGGCGACCACGCCGGGTCGAGATCGGCGTGCGGGTCGTTCGTCAGCCGGCGCTTGTCGCTTCCGTCGTCCGCCATCGAATAGATCTCGGGGTTGCCGTCGCGCGTCGAGACCCAGGCGATCCGCGGCGAGCTCTCGTCGGGCGACCACGTGGGCTCCGTGTCGGCCGCAGCATCGCCGGTCAGCGGGTGCTCCCCCGTGCCGTCCGCGTCGACGACGTAGATGTCGGTGTTGCCGGCGCGCGTGCTCTGGAAGGCGATGCGCCCGTCGCCGAGGTCGGGAGACCACGCCGGCTCGGCGTCGTTCGCCGCCGGCGTGTTGGTCAAGCGGCTCGTCGTGCCGGTCGCGGGGTCGGCGAGGAAGAGGCCGCCGCTCCCTCCTTGTGCGATCGCGAAGACGATCGGGCCGAGGCGCCCGGGAAACGTCGCGCGCGCCGCAGACGCGCCGAGGGCGAGCACGATCGCCGCTCCAAGGAGAGCGCCGAGGCCGCAGGACGATCGCACCTTGCGAGCCAAGCGTCCCTCCTCGATCCGGCTTTCGACGATAGAGGCGGTCGAACGGGAGGTCAACCGTGTGATAATCGCCACGGCCTGCGGCAGTGCGTCCAGGAAGGAGTGGACGATGGCATCGCTCTGGACGAACGCCGCCGAGGCGCTCGACCGCCGCTTCGGCTGGGACAAGCTGCCGCGACCGCTGGCGCTCCTGACGCTGATCGGCTTGCGGAACCGGCTGCGCGAGAAGAACCTCTACGACACGGGTCGCGGGCTGCTCGACCACCCGGAGGTCTCGGATCATCCGCGCTACCTCGGCGCACGGACGCTCGACGGCACCTACAACGACCTGGACGACCCGTTGATGGGCAGCCTCGGCAGCCGCTTCGGCCGCAACGTGCCGCTGGAAGCCACGTTCTGCGAGCGGGACCCGCTGGAGCCGAACCCCCGCCTGGTCAGCCGTGAGCTCTTGACGCGCGAACGCAGAAGCACTTCATTGCCACGGCGGAAGATGCCAACTTCGCTGGTGTTGAACTTTAATTCCTTTGGAAAGCGGACCGCCTCGGAAATGCCGCTCTTGAAAGTCTTGGATGTTCCCATGGACGGCCTCGATCAGTAGTGTATATACGGCGTATGTAAATGAGCCGGCCGCCCGGCAAGCGCCTGCGGCTCGCGTTCAAGCGCCCGACGGCGTCGAAAAAACGGTCGCCGCCTCTCTTCACACTCAGCCAGCGCCCTCGGTCTGGCCGCCGGCGCAAACTGGCGGGTCGAGACGGGGGGCCACGCTTGACAACGGTTGCCGACGATGACGGAGAAGCTGCACGGTGGG
>JBGQKY010000079.1:0-12313 GCA_041499745.1 Gaiellaceae bacterium | reverse complement strand
GAGGTCGTGCTCGAGGAGATCGCGATGTACGAGGACACGCCGCAGGAGCTCGTGCACGACCTTTTCTCGCAGGCGGTCTTCGGCTCGCACGCGCTCGGCCGGCCGGTGATCGGGACGGCAGAGGTGATCGCGACCGTCAGCCGCCGCGCGATCGCTGCCTACCACCGGAGCATGTATGCGGGCTCGAACATCGTCGTCTCGGCGGCGGGAAACATCACGCATGACCGCCTCATCTCGCTGCTCGAGCGCTTCGAGCGGGAGAGCGCGGCGCCAGCACGCCGCACGCCGCACGCGCGCAAGCCGCTCGTGAAGCTGCCTGCGCCGGGGCTCCGCTTCCAGCGTAAGGACACCGAGCAGTACCACCTCTGCCTCGGAGCGCCCGGCATCGCCCGCTCCGACCGGCGTCGCTTCGCGGCATCGCTGCTCGACTCGATGCTCGGCGGGTCGGCGTCGTCACGCCTCTTCCAGGAGATCCGCGAGAAACGCGGCATGGCCTACTCCGTGTACTCGTTCGCGTCGCAGTACACCGACACGGGCCTCGTCGGCGTCTACGTGGGGACACGCGAGGAGAATCTCGCCGCGTGCATCGACATCTGCATCGAGCAGATCGGCGAGATGGCGGAGGGCCGGCTCCGCGCGGGCGAGCTCGAGCGCGCGAAGGAGAACCTCAAGGGGCGCATCATGCTCTCGATGGAGTCGACGTCGAACCGGATGAGCCGGCTCGGCAAGTCGCTCATCTCCGATACGGAGCTGATGACGTTCGAGCGGATCTTCGCGGAGATCGACGCCGTGGACGTCGAGACGATCGCCGAGCTCGCGTCGGTGCTGCTGCCGCCCGAGCGCTTGTCGGCTTCCGGCGTCGGACCGGACGAGGGCAGGTTCCGCGACGCCGTCGAGCGGGCGAACCCGGGGCTCGTCGCGCGCGCAGCGGCATGAGGGTCGCCTTCTTTGGAGCCGAGGGCAAGGTCGGGCGCGCGCTCGTCCCGGTGCTCGAGCGGGCCGGCCACGAGGTGCGGGGGATCGAGATCGGCGATGAGCCGGACGTCCGGGGGCTCGACGCGGCCGTCGACTTCACCGCTCCCGACGCCGTTCCGGGCAACGTGCGCGCGGCGCTCGAGCAGGGTGTGTCGTGCGTCGTGGGCACGACGGGCTGGGACTCGCAGCCGCTCGACGAGCTCGCCCGGGAGCGCGGGCTGCGCGTCTTCGTCGCACCGAACTTCTCGGTCGGCGCGGTGTTGATGATGCGATTCGCCGAGCAGGCGGCGCGGTACTTTCCGCGGGCGGAGATCGTGGAGCTGCACAACGAGGCGAAGAAGGACGCGCCCTCCGGCACGGCGAAGGCGACCGCGCGCCTGATCGGCGGCGACCCCGCGATCCACTCGGTGCGCCTCCCCGGGCTCGTCGCCCACCAGGAGGTGATCTTCGGCGGCGAGGGGCAACTACTGACGATCCGTCACGACACGACCGCGCGCGAGTCGTTCGCCGAGGGCGTCCTGCTCGCCCTCGAGAAGCTTCACACGCTCCCACCCGGTGTCAGTGTCGGGCTCGACGCGCTGCTGTGAAGGTCCTCGTTCTCGGCGGCGGGTCGACGGGTGAGCATTTCGTCGGCGCTCTGCGACGGCTCGACGCCGAGGTCGAGCTGACGCTCGTCGAGAGCCGCCTCGTCGGCGGCGAGTGCTCGTACTTCGCATGCATGCCGACGAAGACGATGCTGCGCACCGTCGAGCTCTCGTCGTCGCTCGACCGCGCGCCGGGTCTGAAGCCGCAACGCCCCGAGCCCGACGGCGTGTGGTCCTGGCGCGACTGGATGACGAGCGACTGGGACGACAGCGGCCAGCTGCCGTGGCTCGAGGAGCAGCGGTGCCGGTTGGTGCGCGGCGAGGGGCGCGTCTCGCGGCCAGGCGTCGTCGAGGTCGACGGCGAAGAGCTCGAGTACGACCGGCTCGTCGTCTCGACCGGCTCACGGCCCGCGGTCCCGCCGGTCGAGGGGCTCGACGGCGTCGAGTACTGGACAAACCGCGAGGCGACGAGCACGCACGAGGTGCCGCAGAGCCTCGCCGTGATGGGCAGCGGTCCCGTCGGTGCCGAGCTCTCGCAGTTCTTCGCGCGGCTCGGCTCGCACGTGGCCGTGATCGAGCGCGGCCCGCGGCTGCTCGGTCGCGTGCACGAGGAGGCGGCCGCGGTGATCGCCGACGTCTTCCGTGAAGAAGGGATCGACGTACGCACCGGGGCCGGCGTCGAGCACGCAGCGCCCGGCATCGTGCTCACGCTTTCCGACGGCTCGACCGTCGAGGCGGAGCGGCTTCTCGTCGCGACCGGCCGCCTGCCGAACGCGGAAGGGCTCGGGCTCGAGCAGCTCGGCGTGTCGATCGGTCAGCGCGGCATCGAGGTCGACGAAGAGCTGCGGGCCGCCGAGAACGTGTGGGCGATCGGCGACGTCACGGGCGTCGCGCTCTTCACCCACGTAGGCAAGTACCAGGCGCGCGTGGCTGCGGCGAGCCTGGCAGGACGGAAGGCGCGCGCCGACTACCGCGCGATCCCCGCAGGGATCTTCACCGACCCCGAGGTGGGTACGGTGGGGCGGACCGCCGGCGACGGCCTCGTCTCGGCGCGCTGGGAGCTCGGTGCGACGCCTCGTCTCTCGACCTACGAGAAGCCGGGCCGCGAGGGCTTCGTCCGCGTCTTCGCCGATCCCGGGACGAGGACGCTCGCCGGCGCGGTCGCCGTGGGCCCGCAGGCGGCCGAGTGGCTCGGCCAGCTGACGCTCGCTGTGCGGTCAGAGACGCCGATCGAGGTCCTGCTCGACACGATCCAGCCGTACCCGACCTTCTCGGAGGCGATCTTCTTCGCGCTCCGCGAGCTCGCGGACGCGTTGTAGGACACCCTAAAGCTCCGCCGCGTACTCCTGGTTCTCGCGCTTCAGGCGCTCGTCGGTCCCGAGGAACGCGTGCTTCGACATGTCGGCGGTGTACCGGCTCGCGGGCGGCGTCCGGCCGAGCGCCTCCGCAAGGCTGCGGATGTGGTGCGGCGCCGCACCGCAGCAGACGCCGAAGTAGCCGATCCCGATCTGTTGCGCCTCCCGCGCGAACTCCGCGATCTCGTAGCGGTTGCACGTGAACGGATCGAGCGCCGTCGGGAAGGGCCGGCCGTCGGGGATGCAGTCGCAGCCCGGATCTCGGAGCGACTGGAAGCTCGGCTCGGCGTCGGTCGTCCGGTAGGGCACGGGAAGCGCGGCGACGTGCCCGCCCACGGCCTCGCGGATGCGCCGGAGCAGCGGCAGCATCGTGCGCGGGCCGCGGATGCAGTTCAGCCCGACGACGTCGGCGCCGGCGTCCTCGAGCCGCTTGCACGCGTCCTCGGGCGTCCAGCCGTCTCTCGTCTCCGGCCGCTGGTGGATCGCGAGCGTGATCACGGCCGGCAGGCCGGCCGCACGGATCGTCTCGAGCGCGATCAGCGCTTCCTCGCCGAACGAGAAGGTCTCGCCGATCACGAAGTCGACGCCGGCGTCGACGGCCCATCCCACCTGCTCCTCGAACATCGCGCGCACCGCGCGCCGCGATTCGTCGTTGCCGACGAAGACGTTCGTGTTGCAGATGTCGCCGGCGAACAGCGAATCGCTTTCGGCGGCGACGTCCTTCGCGAGCTGGAGTGCCTGGCGGTTGATCTCCTCGAGCAGATGCTCCTTGCCGACGAGACGCATCTTCTCCCGGTGCGCGTAGTACGTGAACGCCTCGACGACGTCGGAGCCTGCATGCACGAACTCCCGGTGCAGTTGCGCGACGAGCTCGGGATGCTCGAGCACGACCTCGGGCACAAACGACCCCGCCTGGAGATACCCGCGCCGCTCG
Source organism: Gaiellaceae bacterium (assembly GCA_041499745.1). Lineage (GTDB taxonomy): Bacteria > Actinomycetota > Thermoleophilia > Gaiellales > Gaiellaceae > Palsa-739. The sequence goes on along the minus strand of JBGQKY010000079.1, from coordinate 8,465 downwards.
AGCTCGAAGAGGTAGCCCTCGGCGCAGATCACCGGCCCTCGGTCGAGCCGCTCGAGCAGGCCGTGACTCGTCATGCTCCGCTCCTCTCGGTTGCTCACACGGCAACTACTGTCGCATTATCTTCAGAGGGCGCGCTGCCGTAGAATTCGCCGCGTGCTCGGCGAGGTCCTGACCGCGATCGTCACGCCGTTCGATGCCGACGGCCGGGTCAACGTCGGGAAATTCCGCGAGCTCGCGGCGTTTCTCGTCGAGAACGGCTCCGACGGTCTCGTCGTCGCCGGCACGACCGGGGAGAGCCCGACGCTGAGCGACGAGGAGAAGCTCGAGCTCTTCGCCGCCGCGCTCGACACGGTGGGGGAGCGGGCGACCGTCGTCGCCGGCACCGGCACGAACGACACGGCTCACTCCGCACACCTCACCGAGCGCGCGCACGAGCTGGGCGTCGACGGCATCCTCGTCGTCACTCCGTACTACAACAAGCCGCCGCAGCGGGGGATCGTGCGCCACTTCCAGGAGATCGCGGCGCGCACGGACAAGCCCGTCATCGCATACAACATCCCGAGCCGCGTGATCGTGAACATCGAGCCGCAGACGATCGCCGAGCTCGCAGAGATCGAGAACGTCCGCGCAGTGAAGCAGGCACATGACGATCTCGACCAAGCGAGGAAGATTGTCGAGCTCGGTCTCGACCTCTACGCCGGTGACGACATCCTCATCCTCCCGTTTCTCGAGCTCGGCGGAGTCGGCGGCATCTGCGTCCATACGCATGTCTGGGGGCCGCAGACGAAAGAGATGGTGCGGCGCTACCGCGAAGGAGACTTCGACGGCGCCCGACGGTTGAACGACGAGATGGCGCCCGCCTTCGACCTGTTGAAGATCCAGACCAACCCGATCGCGATCAAGGCGGCGCTGAACCTACTCGGCCACGAGGTCGGCGGGTATCGGCTGCCGATGGTCGATCCCACGGAGGAAGAGCTCGAGCAGGTCAGGGCGTGCCTCGAGCGCGCCGGGATCCTCGGCGCGGCCAGAGCGTAGCCCGCGAATAGACTTCGCCCCGCACATGGGCGTTTGCAAGATCATCCCGCTCGGCGGCCTCGGCGAGGTCGGCAAGAACATGACCGTCTTCGAGGCGGAGGACTCGATCGTCGTCGTCGACGCAGGCCTCGCGTTCCCGCGCGACGAGCACCTCGGCGTCGACCTCGTCCTACCCGACTTCACGTACCTGCGGGAGCGTGAGCACATGATTCGCGGGGTCGTCCTCACGCACGGCCACGAGGACCACGTCGGCTCGCTGCCGTATCTCATGCGCGAGGTGAAGGTGCCGGTCGTCGTCGCGACCCGTCTGACGCTCGGGCTCGTCAAGTCGAAGCTCGACGAGCACGGGCTGCTCAGGCAGGCGGACCTTAGGGAGGTCTCTCCTTACGACCCGCCGTTCGACCTGGGCCCGTTCCGGATCGAGTTCGTCCGCATGGCCCACTCGATTCCCGACGCGGTCGCGGTGGTCCTCGAGACTCCCGGCGGCCGCGTCGTGCACACCGGTGACTACAAGCTCGACCACACGCCGATCGACGGCCAGCGCACCGACGTCGGGAAGCTTGCGGAGATCGGCAACCGCGGCGTCAGCCTCCTGCTCGGCGACTCCACGAACGCCGAGCGCGCAGGCGTCACGCAGTCCGAGCGCATCGTCGGCGAGGCGTTCCGCCAGATCTTCCCGAGCCGCACGGGCCGGATCCTCGTCTCGTCGTTCGCCTCGAACGTGCACCGGATGCAGCAGGCGGTGGACGCCGGGGTGGCGTGCGGGCGGAGCGTGGCCTTCGTGGGACGGTCGATGCGCAAGAACTCGAACATCGCGCGGAACCTCGGCTACATGGACGTTCCGGACGACGCGATCCTCCGCCCGAACGAGCTCGCCCAGCTCCCGCGGAACGAGCAGCTCATTCTCTGCACGGGCAGCCAGGGGGAGCCGATGTCGGCGATGACGCGGATCGCCTACAACGACCATCCTGCGGTTTCGGTCGAGGCCGGCGACACGGTGATCATCTCGGCGAAGCCGATCCCGGGGAACGAGCTCCGCGTCCACGACGCCATCAACCGGCTGGCGAAGGCCGGCGCAGAGGTCCTCCACGAGGACAACGCGCCGGTACACGTGTCCGGGCACGGCCGCGCCGAGGAGCTGCGGACGATTCTCGCGCTGGTTCGCCCGAAGGCGGTCATGCCGGTGCACGGAGAGTTCCGGATGCTCGCGGCGCACGCGCAGCTCGCGCGCGACGCCGGAGTGCCGGAGGACTGCATCATCCTCGCCGAGAACGGCAGCGTTGTCGAGGTCTCGAATGACGGAGTCCGCATCGTCGATCGCGTCACCGCGGGAATGACCTTCGTCGACGGGCTCGGCGTCGGCGACGTGCACGACGTCGCCCTGCGCGACCGGAGGACACTCTCGGAGGACGGCGTGCTGATCGTCGTCGCGACGCTCACCGGCGCGGACGGGAACGGCGGCTTGACCGCCCCGCCGGAGCTGATCGCGCGTGGGTTCGGCGAGGCGGCGGAGCCGCTGCTCGACGAGCTTCGCGCCGAGGCGGAGCGCGTGCTCCGCGACCTGCTCGGTCAGGACATCACCGAGATCAAGCTGCTTCAGGAGCACGTCCACGACGCGCTCGGCGGCATCGTCTACGACCGGACGCGGCGGCGTCCGATGATCCTTCCGGTCCTGGTGGAAGTGTGACAGTTCGCCATACCCCGACGTGGGCGGACGTACTCGAGGAGTGCGCCGCGGAGCCGGCTACGGCGCAGCAGCTCATCTCTCAGCTCCGCGCGTGCGAGATCTCAGCGCTCGCGTTCTGCCGGCTTCTGGAACGCTGGGCGCGCGGCGACGCAAAGCCTTCGACACCGGGAGAGCGCCAGTCGTCGCTCCGCCGGGCTGCGGAACGCGTCGAGACGGCTCTGACCGGGCTCGAGGAGCCGTTGAAGCGCTACCTGCTCGAGCTCGAGGCCGAAGTGATGGAGGGCAAGTCGTGGTACGCAGGGCCGAGCATCGCGGAACTGCTCGACTGGGAGCCCGTGCTAACGCGCGCCGGCGTCCGCGTGCCCGCCGAACGCGTCGCGCAGGCGTATCTCGAGCTCGCCGTCCTCGTGCGGGCGCTCGAGGGGCTCAACGCCTCGGCGAGGCTCGAGGCGGCACCCGATCGGTCTGCACTCTGGGCGGGTCTGTTCGACCTGCGCGAGAACCTGCTCGGCGGCGCGCTCGAGGACCTGCGGGTCATCGCGATCGTGTAACGGCTAGGCCGGATACCTCGAGAGCCACCACTTCGCAACGTCGATCCGGCGCCTGAAAGCGACGCCAGGAACCCGGCGCGCGTGCTCCAGGAACTCTCGGACCGCGGCGGCCCGCGCCGCCTGTCCGCTCCACCGCGCGTGCACGGCGACGGTCATGAAGGAGGGCCGTTCCTCGCGCGCGAGCTGATCGATGCCCATCGTGAGCGTGTCGAGGAAGTCGCGCGGACTCGCGAAGCCCGGGCTCATCAGGTAGCGGCTGTCGTTGTAGGTCTTCGTGTACGGCACCACGAGAAACGGCCGCCCCAGAGTGCTTGCGTAGTACGGCAGGTCGTCGGCGGAGCCATCCGAGTCGTACAGGAACCCGCCCTCCTCGACGAGGAGCTCGCGCGTGTGCTGGCTCGGCCACGAGCGGCAATTCCAGCCGAGCGGCCGAGATCCGAGCACTCTCTCGAACGCCTCGATCGCCCGGAGCAGCTGCTCGCGCTCCTCCTCGCGAGAGAGGCGCCAGGTCTCGACCCAGCGCCATCCATGGCCGAGAAGGTCGTGGTCGTGCTCCCGCATCCACTCGGCGACGGCGGGATTGAGCTCGAGGGCGGCCGCGGCGGCCGAGACGGTGACCGGGATCCCGGCCTCGTCGAAGATGCGGGCGAGCCGCCACACGCCGGCACGGCTGCCGTAGTCGTAGTGCGACTCGGTGCCGGGATCGAGATCCGGCGGGTTCACACCCGGCTCCGCGTACTCGCCCCAGCCGTCGTTCCGGTCGTCGCCCCACCGCACCGAGTACTCGGAGCCTTCCTCGTACACGAGCACGACGTTCACGACGACGCGCGCATCGTCCGGCCACTCGAGGCCCTGCGGCAGGCGGCCGTAGCCGACGAGGTCGCGTTCTCGGACCCGCTCCGGGATCACGTCGCGCACTATAGGAGGGTGGACCTGCGAGTCGATGCGGATCGCCTGCGCGCCGACTTCGACGCGCTCGCATCGATCGGCGCGAACGCGCAGGGCGGCCTCGACCGTGCAGCGTTGACGCCGGCACAGCTCGAAGCGCGTGCCTGGTTTCTCGAGCGGGCGAGAGCCGCGGGCCTCGAGACATCGGTCGACGCCGCCGGGAACCACTCGGCGAGGCGGCCGGGCGGACCGGGGACGCTGCTCCTCGGCTCGCATCTCGACAGCGTCCCGAACGGCGGACGCTTCGACGGGGCGCTCGGCGTCGTCGCGGCGCTCGAAGTGCTGCGGGTCACGGAGGATCACGATCTCGAGCTCCCGGTGACACTCGAGGCGATCGACTTCACCGACGAGGAGGGGACGCTCGTCGGACTGCTGGGCAGCCAGGCACTGGCCGGTGCGCTCGATCCCGCCGACCTCGAGGCGCCGCGAGGCGGCCGTGCTGCGCTCGTCGCCGGCCTCGAGCGGGCCGGGCTGGACGAGAGCCGTCTCGGAGACGCGCGCCGCGATCCTTCGTCGCTCGCCGGCTACCTCGAGCTGCACATCGAGCAGGGGCCGGTGCTCGAGCGGGCGGGCGTCGAGATCGGGGTCGTGTCAGCGATCGTGGGCTCCCGGTCGTTCTATGTCACCTTCGAGGGCGCCGCTGCGCACGCGGGCACGACTCCGATGGACGCGCGGCGCGACGCGGGTGTCGCTGCGGCGACGTTCGTCCTCGGGGTGAACGAGATCGTGAGGCGAGAGTTCCCGAGCTGCGTCGCCACAGTTGGGAGCATCGAGCTCGAGCCGGGTGCGTTCAACGTCGTTCCGGGGCGGGCGCGGGTCGCGCTGGAGTTCCGCGCCGGCGACGACGCGTCACTCGACCGGCTCGAGGCACGCCTGCTCGGCGGGCGCGTTGCAGAGCCCGTCGCCGCCTGGAAGCCGACGACACTCCATGCCGACGCACGGGCGGCGATCGCCGAGGCTGCGGCGGACCTAGGGCTCTCGGCGATCGAGCTTCCCTCGGGCGCGGGCCACGACGCGCAGTCGCTGGCCGGCGTCACGCGTAGCGGGATGATCTTCGTGCCCTCGCAGGGCGGGATCAGCCATCAGCCGGCCGAGCACACCGCGTGGGCGGACTGCTTGAACGGCGCGAACGTCCTCCTGCACGCCGCGCTCAAGCTGGCCCTAGATGGCTGATGCCGTCTAGCGCGCTGAGCAGCACGTCGTTCTGCTCGCGCGTCCCGACCGTGATCCGCGCGAGGCGGTCGTCCATCGCCCGGATTACGACGCCGCGCTCGAGCACGGCCTGAACGAAGGCGCGCGGCGTCGCCGGCGCCGGATCGACGGCGACGAAGTTCCCGCGCGAGTCGAACGCGCGCAGACCGCGTGCGCGCAGCTCCGTGACGAGCCGCGCACGCTCCGTCCGTACGCGCTCGACCTGCCTTCGCGTGTAGTCCTCGTCCTCGAGCGACGCGATGCCCGCACCGAGCGCCGCGACGCTCACGGAGCTGCCGGGCACAAGGAAGCGCGAGACGTAGTCGAGCACGCGTGCGTCGCCGACGGCGTAGCCGACGCGGAGGCCGGCGAGGGCATGCGCCTTCGAGAAGGTGCGCGTGACGACGACACGATCGCTCTCGTGCACGAGCGGCGAGACGTCCACCTCTGCGTCGAAGTCGGCGTACGCGGCGTCGACGAGCAGCATCGGGCCGGCGGTCGCCAGCAGGCGCAGTCCATCGAGCGGCATCGAGTTCCCGGTCGGGTTGTTCGGCGTGCAGACGACGACGAGCTTCGTGCGCGGCGAGACGGCCTCGTGCATCGCCGCTGCGTCATAGGCGAACGAGCTGCCGTCGTCGGAGAGCGGGACGTCGACAATGCTCGCCTCGAGCGCCTGGAGCCGTCCCCGCAAGACCGGCCACGACGGGGTGGGGAGGACGACTTCGTCTCCGGAGCGGACGAACGCCCGCAGCGTTGCGTCGATGACCTCCGTCGAGCCTGCTCCGACGATTACTCGATCGGTGCCGACCCCGAAGCGGCCGGCGAGTGCCGTGCGGAGCGGCGGCACCGTCGCGGGATAGCGGTTCGCCTCTGCGTAGACCTCCTCGAGTGCCGCGCGGACACGCGGCGAAGGCGGCTCCGCGTTCTCGTTCGAGCCGAGCCGGAGGAGCGTCGGATCGGCTGCTGCGGCGTCGAGGTGCGCGAGATACGCGGACGGAGACGTCAGCCGCTGCGCAGCCGGGACGAGCAGCGCTTCGAAGCCGGCCACGGCTCTAGACTACGTGACTTGGGCCTGCGCTTTCTGTCGGCGGCAGACGTCGAGCGGATCGCGCCGAGCGCTGCCGACGTCGTCGCCGCGATCGAAGATGTCGTACGGGCGCAGGGTGAGGGGAAGGTCGTGCTGGAGCCGCGCGTCCATCTCGAGCCCGGCGCCGAGTTCCACGGTCACTGGAACGTCCTCAGGGCGTACGTAGGGCCGCTCGAGACGGCGGGCGTGAAGGTCGTCGGCGACTTCGTCGACAACTACAAGCGCGACCTCCCGTCGGAGCTCGGGCTGCTGACGCTCTACGACCCGAGGACAGGCGCACCGCAGGCGATCGTGGACGCCACCGGGCTGACCTCGATGCGCACCGGTGCGCTCACGGCCGTCGGCGCAAAGCACCTCGCGCGCAGGGACTCGCGGGTGCTCGGGCACGTCGGCGCCCGCGGTACCGCGTTCTGGAACGTCACGATGCTCGCTTCGCTCTTCGACTTCGACGAGATCCGGGTGACGAGTGCGCGGCCGGAGTCGCGTGAGGCCTTCGGCCGCGACCTCGAGGACGCGCTCGGGCGGGACGTGCGGGTGCTCGACACGGTTCAGGAGACCGTCGAGGGCGCGGACATCGTCGTCGAGGCGACGCGGCTCGCGGCGCCCGAGCCGATCCTGCGGACGGCCTGGATCGCCGAGGGTGCGCTCGCGGTGCCCTACGGGACGATGAGCGCCGTCGAGTTCGACCTGCTCTCCGTGATGGACAAGGTCGTCGTGGACGACTGGAAGCAGTGCAGGCCCGGCGGCCGTTTCGGCGCGCTGCGCGCCCACGTCGACGGCGGCCTCCTCACCGAGGACACCCTGCACGCCGAGCTCGGCGAGATCGTCGCGGGACGGAAGCCAGGCCGGGAGCGGCAGGACGAGCGCATCCTCTTCTGGCATCGCGGGCTCGCGACCTGCGACATCGCTCTCGGCGCGTTGCTGGTCGAGCGGGCCGCGGCTGCGGGAATCGGAACGACCCTTTCGTGATCGAGCTCGCCCGGCACGACGCGCTCGACCTCGAGCTCTACCGCCGCATCGTCGTCGAGCACGAGCCCGTCTCCCTAGCGCGCGCCGTCCTGCGGCACGTCGACGACCGGCGCGCGGCGATGCTCGCGGCGGTTGACCGCGGGCTCCCCGCGTACGGCGTCACGACCGGCCTCGGCTACCTCTCACGGACCGAGATACCCGCCGCGGACCGGCGGGCGCTCCAGCGGTCGATCCTGCTCGGCCGGGCGGTGTCGGTCGGCCCGCCGTGCGCTCCCGAGGTGGTGCGTGGCGCGATGCTGCTGCGCCTGACCGGCTTTGCGAGCGGCGCCGCCGGCGTCAGCGCCGACCTCTGCCGTTTCATCGCCGATCGCCTGAACGAGGGCTGGACGCCGTACGTGCCGACGCGCCCGCACGGGGCAGCGGGGGAGATCACGCAGCTCTCGCACCTGTTCCAGACGTTCGTCGGCGAAGGCTTCGTGCTCGTGGACGGCCACCGCGTGCCTGCAGCCGAGGCGCTCCCCGTTCCGGCCTACGAGCCCGGGCTGAAGGAAGGGCTCGCGCTCGTCAACGGCGCGCCGTTCGCGCCCGCCCTCACAGCGCCGCTGCTGTGGCGCGCACGCGCGCTCCTCGAGCACGCGACGCTTGCGGCCGCGCTCGCCGCCGCCGTCGTCGGCGCCTCCGCGCGTCCGTACTCGCCGCGCATCGGCCGGCTCGAGGGCGATCCCGGCCAGCTCCGGGTGCACGAGCGGCTCGCGGCCCTGCTCGGCGACTGGAGCGACCGCCCGCAGGCTCCCGTCTCGCTCCGCGTTGCACCCCAGGTGCTCGGAGCCGTGACCGACGTGCTCGACGCCGCCGAGCGGCAGCTCGAGCGCGAGCTCCGTGCGGTCACCGACAGTCCGCTGTATCTGCCCGCGGAAGGAGACGAGCCGGAGGGCTTCTATCCGAGCGGCGGCTTCCATTCGCAGGCGCTCTCGTTCTCACTCGACTCGCTCGCCGT
>JBGQKY010000078.1:0-12346 GCA_041499745.1 Gaiellaceae bacterium | reverse complement strand
CTCGTCGCGGACGACGCGCATCCCGCCGAGCGTGTCTGCGAGCGCGGGCGCGCCTCCGGCCGGACCCGGCCCTCGGACGGATCGCACGAGAACCGCCGCCCAGAGCGCAACCGCTGCCATGACCGCGAAGACCGTCCCGGCGCCGCCGGCGCCGAACAGCACGCCCGCGAGCGCCGGTGCGGCGAGCACGCTCACGCTCTCGATCCAGCCTGACGCAACATTCGCGGCCGTCAGCTCCTCCGGCGTCCGAGCGAGCGCGGGCATCAACACCGCCTGCACAGGCCGCGTAATCGTCACCGCGGTCGCGGCGGCTGCGGCGAGTGCGTACGCGGCGAGTGCCGGACCGCCGCCGAGCAGTACTGCGCCCGTCGCACCCATCGCGGCGGCCTGCACTGCGTAGCCGGCGGCGAGAAGCCGTGTCGGCCGGTAGCGGTCACCGAGCGACGCTGCAACCGGTGCGAAGAGCGCCGCCGGGACGAGCTGCGCGAGCGCGACGAGTCCCGCGGTCGTCGCGCCGCCGCGCTCGTACGCGTACACGAGCATCGCGATCCACACACCCCATTCGGCTGCGTTGAAGCCGACGAATGCGAGCTCGAGCCGCCGCAAGTCGGGGTTGCGCATGACGCCGCCGAGCACGCGCGGAATCTGTGCCGCGTAGCTCATCGCGCGCGTCGCAGCCGCTCGTGGGCGGTGTGCCGAAGCTCGGCCTCCAGCCGGGGGAACTCCTCGAGCAGCAGCACGAGCGACTGCGTCTCGAACACCCGCAGCCGCACATCATCCCGGGCGACGACGGTCGCCGCGCGCGAGCGCGCGAACCCCGCGCCCCACTCGAGCGCGGCGATCTCACCGAAGTAGTCGCCTGTCCGGAGCGTCGTGACGATCTCGCCTTCGAGGATCACGTCGATCAGGCCTTCCTCGACGACGAAGAAGTCGCGGGTCGTGTCCCACCGCTCGACGATCGTCTCGCCGGCGGCGGCCCGCCGCTCGCTGGAGCCCAGGGTGACGGCGTGCGACTCGGCGGGGTCGAGCCGTGCAAAGAGCGGCACGGTGCTCGGCACCGCCGCGTGCCGGTCGTACGCCGCAGCGGCCGCGACCGGCTGCGCCGTCTCGAGGAACGCGAGTACCCGCTCGACGTCCTCCGCGCGCGTCGTGTGGTTGAGGATGCAGAGGCGCAGGACGGAGCGGCCGTGCACGCGCGTCGAGGAAATGAGCCCGAGCCCGCTCTCCTCGAGCGCAGCGACGAGCCCGTCGACCTCGTCGTCGCCGCCGGAGCGGCGGAAGCAGACGATCCCGAGCGACGGCGGCGCGGCGAGCTCGAGCACGTCGCTCGCCTCGATGCACTCCCGTGCGAGCTGTGCGAGGTCGAGCGTACGGTCGATCGCGGCGCGGAAGGCGTCGACACCGAACGTCCGCAGCGAGAGCCAGAGCTTGAAGGCGCGCGACGTCCGCGTGAGCTGGAGCCCGTAGTCGGCGAAGTTCACGCTGCCGGCGTCGGCCTCCGCGTCGCGCAGGTAGTCGGAGGTGATCTTGAACGCATGTCTCAACGTGCGTCCGTCGCGCACGAGCAGGCAACCGCACTCGTACGGCTGGTAGAGCCACTTGTGGGGATCGAGGGTGATCGAGTCGGCGGCTTCGAGGCCGTCGAGCGCGGCTCGGCCGCGATCGGTGAGGACACCGAAGCCGCCGTAGGCCGCGTCGACGTGCAGCCAGGCGTTCCGCTCTCGGCAGAGCTCCGCCAGGCCGCGGATCGGATCCACGGCGCCGGTGCTGGTCGCGCCTCCGTTCGCGACCACGAGGAACGGCAGCCGCCCGGCCGCGTCGTCCGCCGCCATCGCGGCGGCGAGTGTCGCCGGCTCGAGTCTCAGGTCGTCGGCGACGGGCAGCACGCGCACGTGATCGGGCCGGAAGCCGAGGATGCGCGCCGAGCGTCCGATCGAGGAGTGCGCCTGGTCCGACGCGTAGACGACGAGGTCGTCGCGCATCGCGCCGACGAGCGTCTCACGCGCGCACGCGAGCGCGGTGAGGTTCGCCGCCGAGCCGCCGCTGACGAGCGACCCGGCCGCCCCCGCGGGGTAGCCGACCCACTCCTTGAACCAGCCGATGATCTCGAGCTCGAGCTGCGTCGGCCCCGCCGCCTCCTGCCAGGAGCCGGCGAACACGTTGCAGGCGCTCGCGACGAAGTCGCCGAGCGCACCCGGCCAGGTGCCGGCGAACGGCACGTAGGCGAAGAACCGTGGGTGCGCAGCGCGGCTCGTGAACGGCAGGACGTCACGGAAGAGCACGTCGAGCGCGTCGTCGAACGGAGCGCCCGCCGCGGGCGGCGGACCGCCGAGCCGCGCTGCCATCTCCGCCGGCGTCGCCTTCCGGAGCGGCGGAAGGGAGTCGTCGCTCAGCCAGTCGACGAGCGCGTCGACGGTGCGGTAGCCGAGCGCGCGCATCTGCTCGGGGTCGAGCGCAAGCGGATCCCGAGGCTCCTCGATGGCTCGTAATCTGGCACAGCGGAGCCCGCTGCGGCGAACCTGCTACGCGAGCTTCTCGCGGACGATCTGGCTGACGACCGAGCCGTCGGCGCGGCCCGCGATCTGCGGCATCACGTCGGCCATCACACGGCCGAGGTCGGCCATGCTCGTCGCGCCCACTTCGGCGATCGCGTCGTCGACGATCTCCTCGATCTCGTCCTCGCTCAAGGGCTCCGGCATGAACTCCTCGAGGATCGCGAGCTCACGCTCCTCGGCCTCGGCCTGCTCTTCGCGTCCGCCGCTGCGGAACGCCTCCGCGGCCTCGACGCGCTTCTTCCGCTCCCGCTGCAAGACCTGGAGCTCCTCGTCGTCGGAAAGCGGACGCTGAAGCTCCTTCTCGGAGTTCTTGAGTGCGTTCACGATCAGGCGGAGCGCATCTCGACGTTCCGCGTCGCGCGAGCGCATCGCCTCCTTGATCTCGTCCTCAATCGTGTCGATCCGGCTCATGCCATTCTCCCGATTCGGTCTCCGCCCAGAATGTGCCAGTGCAGATGGAAGACCGTCTGTCCTACTCCCGCGCCCGCGTTCACGACGACACGGTAGTCGTTCAGGCCGTGTTGCGCAGCGACATCGGCGATGAAATCGAGCATGCGCTTCGCCTCGTCGGGCGGAAACAGGCCGATCTCGTGGAAGCTCGCGACGTGCCGCTCGGGTATCACGAGCAGGTGCGTTTCGGTTTGGGGATTGATGTCGCGGACCGCGACGAAACCCTCCGTCTTCGCGACATGGTCGCCCTCGCGGTAGAGCGTGCAGAAGAGGCAGTCGTCAGACAGCGAGGATCCCCTTCTCCGAGACCGCCGCGCCGCACACGGGCACGAGCCGTCCCACGGGCACGCTCCGGTCGACGAGCCAGGGCGAGTAGTCGTCGCCGTAGCCGCGTCCGGGCCGGTCGACAAGGACGACGTCGGCGCAGCCGATCTTGGTGTGCCAGCGCGCCAGGCAGGCCTCGTGCGAGGCGGCGCGGAGCCGCGCGCCGCGCTCCTTCTTCGCCTGCGGCGGGACGGAGTCGTCGTGCGCGGTGACGGTTCCGGGGCGCGGCGAGTACGGGAAGACGTGGATCTTCGTCAGCCCCGCATCGCGTACGGTGCGCAGCGTGTTCGCGAACGCTTGCTCGTCCTCGGTCGGGAAGCCCACGATCACGTCGCTCGTCAGGTTGAACTCGTCTTGAAGCGGCGCGAGCCGGCGGAGGTACGTCGCCGTCGTGTAGCGCCTGCCCATCGCGCGCAGAACGTCGTCGTCGCCCGACTGCAACGGCACGTGCAGATGGCGGGTGACGGTGGGCGTCTCGCGAAGCGCCGCGACGAGTCCGTCGCTCACATGGTTGATCTCGATCGACGAAAGGCGAAGCCGCTCGAGGCCCGCGGTCGCGCCGGCTTCACGAACGAGTCGCGGCAGGTCGTAGCCGGCCGCGCGGTCGCGGTAGCAACCGAGGTTGATTCCCGTCAGGACGACCTCGAGGTGGCCCTGAGCGACGCGCCGCCGGACCTCACGGAGCACGGCGTCGGCGCTGCGGCTGCGCGAGGAGCCTCGGACGAGCGGGATGACGCAGAAGCTGCACGAGAACGAACAGCCGTCCTGCACCTTTACGAAGGCACGCACGCGGTCGAGTCGCGCGTCCGCCTGGACGCACGCGATCGCGCCGACGTCGCCGGCGACGAACGCGGGAGCCTCTTCGCTGCGCTTCGCCACGACCGTGACGTTCTCGGGCAGTCCCGCGAACGCGTCGGCGGAGAGGTTCGCGGCGCAGCCGGTGAGGTAGACGTGATGGTGGGTACGGGCCGCGCGCGCCGCCTCCTTGCGGGACTTCGAGACGGCTTCCCGGGTGACGCAGCACGTGTTCAGGACGGCGACGTCCGCCGGCCCGTCGCGCTCGACGTGGCCGTCGGCGAGCAGCCGCTCGCGCACCTCGTGCGCGTCGACGTGCGAGACCTTGCAGCCGAGGAACCGGACGGAGAAGGTGGCCATGGGGCGGGATGCTAAGCGCGTTCGAGCAGGTCCGCAGCCCAGCCGTCGCGCTCGCGGCGGTCGATGCGCCGCCAACCCGGAACCCGCGGCTTTTCGCGGTCGAGGTAGCCCGACGTGACGACGCGTCGAGCCACGAGCCGCGCCAACAGGCGCTCGACGACGTCGAGAGAGACGTTCGCGACGGCGAGCTCGGTCGCGGGCAGCTCACCGGCGAGTGCATCGAGCGTCCAGGCCTCCACCTCCGCGCGGTTGAGGGACACGTTCTCGCGCGTCACTTCCACTGCGGTCTCGTCGACGTCGACGGCGATAACCGGCGCGAAGCCGAGCCTGGCGGCGGCAATCGAGAGAACGCCGGAGCCGCAGCCGACGTCGAGGAGGCCTGCGGGCTCGAGCTCCTGAAGGAGCTCGAGGGTGAGACGCGTCGTCGGATGCGCGCCGGTGCCGAATGCCCGACCCGGGTCGATCACGATCGCCTCGGCCCCGGCCGGCGCGTCCTCCCACGGCGGGCCAACCCAGAAGCGCCCGATCGTGACGCCGTGATGAAACTCGCGCCAGGCGTCCTCCCAGCCCTCCGCGACGGGCTCGGAGATGACGTCGAAGCGGTCGCGCAGCGCACGCTCGCCGCCGTCGTCGGTGTAGACGGCGAAGCCGCCGTCGATCTCCTCGACGCCCTGAGGGAAGATGTCGAGCAGCTGCGCAAGCTCGGGCTCCCCGCCGGCGACGACGACGCGTCTCAGCGGAACGCGCTCTTGAGCTTCTCGAAGAAGCCCTCGTCCGGCTTGTACGTCCGCTCGTCTGCGTGTGCGTCGAAGTCCTCGAGCAGCCGCCGCTGCTCCTCGCTCAGATGGCGAGGGACGACGACGTTCACGAGTACCCGCTGATCGCCGCGACCGAAGCCCTGGAGCACCGGCATCCCGCGCCCGCGCAGCACGCGGATCTCGCCCGGCTGCGTTCCGGCTTCGAACTCGAGCTCGGCGGTGCCGTCGAGCGCCGGAATCGAAACGCTCGTGCCGAGGGCAGCCTGCGTCATCGTCAGGTCGACCGTCGAATAGATGTCGTTCCCCTCGCGCACGAAGCGGGGATCGCGGCGTACCTGTACCTGGACGTAGACATCGCCGGCGCGCCCGCCGCCCCCTCCGGCGTGACCCGCGCCGCCGAGGCGGATCCGCTGGCCGTCGTGGATGCCCGGCGGGATGTCGACCTCGAGCCGCCGCTCCTCGAGGACGCGCCCGGCGCCGTGGCACTCGGTGCACGGCGTCTCGATCCGGCGGCCGGACCCGCCGCAATCGGGACACGCCTGCGTGCGCACGAACTCGCCGAAGACGCTCCGCGAGACCTGCTGGAGCCGACCCGCGCCGCCGCAGGTCGGACACGTCGTCACCTCGCTCCCCGGCTCGGCGGCGCCGCCGCCGCAGTGAACGCACGTCACGGCGACTTCGAACGGAACCGTGCGGGTCGTTCCGGTCGCCGCCTCGACGAGCTCGATCTCGACGGTCGCGGCGAGATCGGCGCCACGCGGGCGACCGGTGCGCCCGCCGAGCAGGTCGTCGCCGAAGAACGCCGAGAAGAGGTCGGACAGGCTGCCGAAGTCGAAATGGCCCGGCTGGAAGCCGCCGCTCCGGAGACCGGCGTGCCCGTAGCGGTCGTACAGCTCGCGCGTCTCGGACTTCGAGAGCACCTCGTAGGCCTCCACGATCTCGCGGAACCGCTCCTCTGCGTCGGGCGCCTCGGAGACGTCGGGGTGCACCTCGCGCGCGAGCAGCCGGAAGGCCTTCTTGATGTCCGACTCACTGGCGTCGCGCGCGACGCCGAGGAGCTCGTAGTAGTCGCGCTCGGCCGTTGCCATCGTGTCTTGACGCTACCGGTGGTCGCCGTAGACGGACTCGGCGAACCGCGAGAGCTCCGACGCGGCCGACCGTACCGCGCCGACCGCCTTCTCGTAATCCATGCGCACCGGCCCGATCAGGCTGACCGCTCCGAGCGCCCGGTGGACGAGCCCGTAGCACGCCCCGACGAGTGCGATCTCGCGCAGCGCGGGATGCTCGAGGTCGTGGCCCACACGGACGAACGGGTGCCGCCCCTCGAGCGTCGAGTCGCCGATCACCTCGAGCAGCGCGGCGCGCTTCTCGACAAGCTCGAAGAGGCTGCGGTACGCCTCGAGCTCCTCCGCACGCACCTCGCCGAGGAGGTCGGCCGCGCCGCCGACGTAGAGCCGCTGCTCGGCCGAGACGAGCTCGATGAACGCCGGCCGCAGGGCGGCGAGGAACCCTCGCTCGCCGGGCGAGAGGCTCGCGTCCTCGAACCGGCGCCGCAGGAGCACCGTCCCGAGCTGGAGACCCGCCACCGTCTCGTTCAGGTACTCGCCGGCCCACTGCGCGAGGCCCGGATCGACCGGCTGCTCGAACTGGAAGGTCCGCTTCGTGACGCCTCCCGCCGAGGTGATGACGACGACCATCACGAGCTCTGGCTGAAGCAGGAGCACCTCGACGCGGACGACGGTCGTCGCCTCGAGCGGCGGCGCCGATACGAGTGCGAGCAGCCGCGTGACCTGCGACAGCATCTCGGTCGTCGCCTGGAGCGCGGCCTCGACCTCCGTGCGGTGGGTGTGCAGGTCGAGCGGGAACTCCGCCGGATGCGGGTCGACGCGGAGCAGGAGCGCGTCGGCGTAATGGCGGTAGCCGCTCTCGGTCGGCACGCGGCCCGCCGAGGTGTGCGGGTGCGTGAGCAAGCCGAGCGACTCCAGCTCGGCGAGCTCGGCGCGAACGGTCGAAGGCGCGGCCGTCAAGCCGCTCCGCTCGACGAGCGTCTTCGACCCCACCGGCTGGCCCGTGGCGACGTATTCCTCGACGACGCGGCGCAGAATCTCCTGCTGTCGCTGCGTCAGTTGCAGCCTGACGCTCATTTGCAGGAATTTTACGCCAAGAGCTCGGCCGTCACGCCGCCGCCGAGGAAACGGCCCCGTGCCGTGAGCGCCAGCGTGTCCTCCGTCCGCTCGGCGAGGCCCAGCTGCTCGACCCGCGCAAGGCCTGTCGGGTCGAGCGCGTGCCGGAGGCCGGCGAGCGGCAGCGGCTCGTCGAGGCGGAGCCCGAGCATCACGCGCTCGCGGGCGCGGACGTCTCCGTTCAGCTCCTCGTACTCCCGCGCCGGCAGGGTGCCCGCCTCGAGGCTCTCGAGGTACGACCCGAGCCGCGGCGTGTTCCGCCAGCGCCTGCTCTCGATTGTGGAGAACGCGCCGATTCCGATGCCGAGATAGTCCCGGCCGAGCCAGTACGCGAGGTTGTGCTTCGACCGAAGGTCCCGCCCCGCAACCCTGCGCATGTCGGGGGGGCGGCAGAAGTTCGCCGTCTCGTACCAACGCCAGCCGGCGCCCGTCAGCGTGGCGACGACGCGCTCGAAGTAGTCCTCCATCGCGTCGGCCTGCCGGGCGAGCTCCGCTCCCCAGGCATGGGTGAAGCGCGTCCCCGGCTTTGCCTCGAGCTCGTAGCAGGAGAGGTGCTCCGGCTCCAGTGCAAGGGCGTCGGCGAGATCTGCCTCCAGATCGGCGGAGCTCTGACGCGGGATCCCGTAGATGAGATCGAGGGAGATGTTGTCAAATCCGGCATCGCGAAGATGATGCACGGCGCGCCGGACGTCGTCAGGGCCGGCAACACGCTCGAGGATGCGCAGCAGCTCCGGATTGAAGGTCTGCACGCCGAGCGAGACACGCGTCGCACCGGCCGCGCGGAGCGAGCGGGCGAGCTCCGGCGTGACCGTCTCGGGGTTCGCCTCGACCGTCACCTCGGCCGCGGCAGGCAGCGCCTCCAGGAGCCGAACGAGCTCGGGCAGCACGGTGAACGTCGGGGTGCCGCCGCCGAGGAAGATCGTCTCGAGGTCGTCGCAGAGCAACGCGCGCTCCAGCTCGAGCTCGCGCAGCAGGGCGTCGACGTAGGCGCTGTGCTGCCCGCCCCGCCCGACGACCGTGACAAAGTCGCAGTAGCCGCAGCGGTGCGCGCAGAAGGGCAGGTGCACGTAGAGGTGGCGCGCCGCGCTCATGCCCGCTCCCGGCGCCGGCAAAGCCGGCGCCTCCGCTCGTTTGTGAGCTCCGTCGAGCCTACGCTCATCCCGTGACCCGCTTCGGACGCGGCACGAGCTCGCCGCCGCAGTTGGGGCAGATGCCCGCCATCGCCTCGGCGCACGCCACGCAGAACGTGCACTCGAACGAGCAGATGCGCGCCTCGCCGTCAGGCGTGAGCGCCGCGCCGCAGCGCTCGCACTCGCTGCGGAGCTCGAGGCTCACGATCCCTTCCCGCTCTGTCCGATGTTGAGCACGGCGAGGAACGCCTCCTGCGGCACCTCGACGGCGCCGACCTGCTTCATCCGCTTCTTGCCCTTCTTCTGGTTCTCCAGGAGCTTGCGCTTGCGCGAGATGTCGCCGCCATAGCACTTCGCAAGCACGTCCTTGCGGCGCGCCTTGACAGTCTCGCGGGCAATGACCCGTGCGCCGATCGCGGCCTGGATCGGGACGTCGAACATCTGCCGCGGAATCTCCTTCCGCAGCTTTTCGACGAGGAGCCGGCCGCGGTCGTACGCGAAGTCGCGGTGGATGATCAGCGACAGCGCGTCGACCGTCTCGGCGGCGACGAGGACATCGACGCGAACGAGGTTCCCGGGCTTGAAGCCTGCAACGTCGTAGTCGAAGGACGCGTACCCGCGGGTGCGCGACTTCAGCTGGTCGAAGTAGTCCAGCACGATCTCGCCGAGCGGCAGCTCGTACGTCAGGTGGACGCGCTCCGGCGAGAGGTACTCCATGTGGTCGAACGTGCCGCGGCGCTCGTTACACAGCTCCATCACCGCGCCGACGTACTCCTTCGGGACGATGATCGACGCCTTCACGAACGGCTCCTCGACCTCCTCTACCTCGCGCGGGAACTCCGCGGGGTTGTGCACCTCGAGCCACTCGCCGTCGCGTTCCTTGACGCGGTAGGCGACGGTCGGCGCGGTGACGATCAGGTCGAGGTCGAACTCGCGCTCGAGACGCTCGCGCACGATCTCCATGTGCAGCAGCCCGAGGAAGCCGCAGCGGAAGCCGAAGCCGAGAGCGGTCGAGGTCTCCGGCTCGTAGTGGAGCGCTCCGTCGTTCAGCTTCAGCCGCTCGAGTGCGTCCCGCAGCTCGGGATACTCGTCCGAGTCCGTCGGGAAGAGGCCGGAGAACACCATCGGCTTCACTTCCTTGTAACCCGGCAGCGGCGCCGCGGCCGGACGCGCAACCGAGGTCAGCGTGTCGCCGACGCTCAGCGTCGAGACGTCCTTGAGCCCCGTGACGACGTAGCCGACCTCGCCGGCGGTGAGGTTCTCGACGGGCGTCATCGTCGGCGAGAAGAAGCCGACCTCCTCGGCCTCGAAGCCCGTCCCCGTCGCCATCAGCTTGAGCGGCTCGCGGCGCTTGAACGAGCCGTCGACGACGCGGACGAAGGCGAGCACCCCGCGGTACTGGTCGTAGGCGGAGTCGAAGACGAGCGCGCGGGGCGGGGCCTCGGGATCGCCGGCCGGCGGCGGCACCCGCTCGACGATTGCGTCGAGCACCTGATCCACACCCTGCCCGGTTTTCGCCGAGATCCGCAGGACCCTCGCCGGATCGTCGCCGAGCAGGTCGGCGACCTCGACCGCGGTGCCGTCGGGATCGGCCTGGGGCAGGTCGATCTTGTTCACGACGGAGACGATCTCGAGCCCGTTCTCGATCGCCAGATACGCGTTGGCGAGTGTCTGCGCCTCGATCCCCTGTGCAGCGTCGACGACGAGCAGCGCGCCCTCACACGCCTGGAGCGACCGCGACACCTCGTAGGTGAAGTCCACGTGTCCCGGCGTGTCGATCAGGTTGAGCTCGTGCCCCTTCCACGAGACACGCACCGCCTGCGCCTTGATCGTGATGCCGCGCTCCCGCTCCAGCTCCATCGAGTCGAGCAACTGGGCGCGCATGTCGCGCGCGGAGACCGCCTCCGTGATCTCGAGGATGCGGTCGGCCAGCGTCGACTTCCCATGGTCGATGTGGGCGATGATCGAGAAGTTGCGGATCTTGCTCTGGTCCATGGGGATCGCGCAGCGATGGTACTTGTGAGCTGGATTTTCCCTGGCGCTCGGGGATTTGTGGCGCGCTCCGAGACGGTTGGGCCGGTAACCGCGCGCGAACAGCCGGATGTGGCGTTCGTGGGTCTCGGCGAGAGCTCAGAACATGCCCTGGAGATGATCGAGCAGATCGTCCACGAGGCGGCCTGCCCGGTGGTGGCGCTCCTGCAAGCACCGGATCCGGCGTTTCTGGTCGAGGCTGCAAGGCGCGGCATTTTCGCCTACATCGCCGACGACGACCCGCAGGGGTGGCAGAACTCGATCGAGATCGTCCTCAGGCGCTTTGCCGAACTGGGCGACCTCAAGCGAGCGTTCGAGCGCCCAACCGTCATCGAGCGTGCAAAGGGGATCCTGATGGAGCGCCATGCGGTCGACGAAGAGGGAGCGTTCCAGCTGCTCCGAGACCACGCCCGCAGCACGCAGAGCACGCTCGTCGACGCCGCCCAGTCTGTCGTCGACGGGACGCTGAAGACCACATCGGATGCCTCCTCCACAACCCCCGGCTGCTCGCGGAACGTAGGCGAGTAGAGGCACAGCAGTACCTACGGAGAAGTACCGATGTGGCTTCGACGCGAAAGCCGGATAGGTAGACAACCGCCGAAAAAAGGGGGGCATGCCGTGGAGGCCGCGGACTCCCGCGAGGGCGAAGGTCGATTCTCGCCCGTTCTCGGGACGCGCGACCGCTTCGCCCGCCGTTGTCTAGTGTTTTTCCTGGACTTTCGTGACTCGGGACGCTATGTATTCTCTATCCCCTACTGACTTCGACCGCTGAGGCCCCGGCCGTGAACCGTCTCCGCGTGCTCGTCGCCAACGAGCGTCAAGACCGTCTGGTCAATGTTGCGGCAGTTGTCGCCGGCCTCGGACACGAGGTGATCGCGCCTCAGATCGAGGTCAGCGAGGTTGGACTGGTGACCGCGCGCGAACAGCCGGATGTCGCATTCGTCGGTCTCGGCGAGAGCTCGCAGCATGCCCTGGAGCTGATCGAGCAGATCGTTCACGAAGCGGCCTGCCCGGTGGTCGCGCTCCTGCACGAGCCGGATCCCGAATTCGTGGTCGAGGCGGCAAGGCGAGGCGTCTTTGCCTACATCACCGACGGCGACCCGCAGGAGTGGCAGAACTCGATCGAGATCGTCCTCCGGCGCTTCGCCGAGTACCGCGACCTCGAGGGGGCGTTCAAGCGCCGCACGATCACCGAGCGCGCCAAGGGGATCTTGATGGAACGCCATGCAGTCGACGAAGAAGGAGCGTTCCAGATGCTCCGCGACCACGCGCGCAGCACCCAGAGCGTGCTCGTCGAGACAGCCCAGTCGATCATCGACGGGACGCTGAAGAACGAAAAGTCTGTACGGCAGACGGCTACAGAGTCACGCGACGCCTGACACCCGCTCGGCGGCGCACTCCGGGCAGATCGAATGCGACAGCGTGTACACCGCGTCGATCGCGGTAAGCGCTGCCCGCGGCGCCAGGAGCCACTCGCCGTCGATCTCGACCCGCCGGCACCAGGCGCACATCGTGACCAGGTCACCGGCTTCGTAAGCCGAAAGAATGCGCCTCGTTACCTCGCCGGCGACCACCGGATGCCTCCTCCTTCGACCCCTCCCACTCGCGAAAGTAGGCGAGCCAAAAGACAGCGTACTCCTCCAAGCCCCGCGCTACTAGTGATGTGGCCGGTAACGTTGCCCGGTTCCTGGGTCGCGAGCACCAAGCGGGAGGCCGCGATCGTCCGCAGGCAAGGCCAGAGGCCTTGACAAGGGCGAGCG
>JBGQKY010000077.1:0-12366 GCA_041499745.1 Gaiellaceae bacterium | reverse complement strand
GGCATCGCGCTCGGCCTCACGCCGCTCGTCTTCATCATCAGCGGGATCATCTTCGCCGCGACCGCCGCGACCTATGCGGAGGGCACGGTGCACTATCCGGAGGCCGGCGGCTCGTCGTCGTTTGCCCGCCACGCGTTCAACGAGCTCGTCTCGTTCGGAGCCGCCTGGGCGCAGATGCTCAACTACGTGATCACCGTCGCCATCTCGGTGATCTTTGTCCCGCACTACCTCTCGATCTTCTGGGAGCCGCTGCGCACCACGCCGTGGGACGTGATCGTCGGGATCATCTTCACGTGGGTCCTCGTGGGCCTGAACGTCGTCGGCATCCAGGAAGCGGCGAAGGTGAACATCCTGCTCGCGGTGCTCGACTTCGCGACGCAGCTGCTGCTCGTCGTGGTCGGCTTCGTCCTCATCTTCTCGCCCCACACGATCACGTCCAACATCCACTTCGGCCACGCGCCGACCTGGTCGAACTTCGCGCTCGCGATTCCGGTGGCGATGATCGCGTACACCGGGATCGAGACCGTGTCGAACCTCGCCGAAGAGGCGCGCGACCCGCTGCGCTCGATCCCGCGCGCGATCTCGTTGGTCGCGGTGGCGGTCTTCGCGATCTACTTCACGCTTCCGTGGATCGCGCTCTCGGCCATGCCGGTAGTGAAGGAGGGCGGCAAGTTCGTCACGCAGCTCGGCCAGGATCCGCCGCACGGATTCAAGAACGACCCGGTCCTCGGCCTCGTCGAGAACCTCGGCCTCCACGGCACGGTGCTGTCGGCTGCAAAGATCTACGTCGGCGTCCTTGCGTCGACGATCCTCTTCATCGCCACGAACGCGGGTGTGATCGGCGCCTCGCGCATCACGTATTCGATGGCGTCCTACCGGCAGCTGCCGTCGATCTTCCGCCGGCTCCATCCGCGACTGAAGACCCCGTGGTTGTCGCTGATCGTCTTCGCAGGGATTGCGCCGACGCTCTTCCTGCTCTCGGGCCAGGTCGACTTCCTCGGACGCATGTACGCCTTCGGAGCCATGCTCTCGTTCACGATTGCGCACGTCGCGGTCACAGCGCTGCGGGTTCGGACGCGCGACGAGGAGCGGCCCTGGCGAGCTCGGCCCAGCGTGCGGATCAGGAACGTCGACTGGCCGATCTTCGCGATCGTCGGCGGTCTCGGCACCGGAATCGCCTGGCTCGTCGTCGTCGTTCAGGACGCCCCGACGCGGTACGCCGGGCTTGCCTGGCTCATCGCAGGCTTCATCTTCTACCCGCTCTACCGGCGCCACCTCGGCGAGCCGCTGCGGGCGACCGTCCGGGCGCCCGTGATGATCGTCGGCGCACAACTCGAATACCGGAACATCCTCGTGCCGGTGGCCCCCGGCTATCCGTCGGACGAGGCGATGGACGTTGCGTGCCGGCTCGCGCGCGAGCGCGGCTCGCGAATCGTCGCGATGACCGTCATCGAGGTGCCGCTCGATCTGCCGCTCGACGCGTACCTGCCCGATCAGGTGCGCGAGGCGAACGAGCAGCTGGACGAGGCTCGGGCGATCGGCGACTCGTATGGAGTGAACGTCATCGCGCGTATCGTTCGCGCGCGGAACGGCGGGCGTGCGATCGTCGACGAGGCCGTGAGACGCGGATCGGAGATCATCGTCATGGGCGGTCCGCGCCGGGTCCGGTTCGCCGCCGGGAAACGGGCGATCTTCGGCGACACCGTCGACTTCGTGCTCAGGCACGCATCCGTTCGGGTGATGGTCGCCGCAGCGAGCGCCGCGTCGTGAACCAGGCCTACCGACGGTCGGTGCTCGTGTTCGGGGCGCTCGCGATCGTGCTCGGCTTCGCGATCCTCGTGCGGACGGCCTACGAGGGCGGCGGCACCGTCGGCTACGCGGTGGGCGCGCTCTTCGTCGGCCTCGGAGCCGGGCGCATCTACCTCCTCAGGCGTACCTAGTGCCCCTTCAGGCAATGTCCTCCGGGCTACATCACCTGAAGGGGCACTGATGGCTCGCAAGCTCCCGCGCCTGCAGCGAGTCCTCGACGCGCCCGCGCTCGCGTCGGTCGCCTACGGCGAGATCGCGTCGTCGATCTACTTCGCGCTCGGCGTCATTGCCCTGCACGCGCTCGGGTTCACGCCACTCGTGCTCGGAGTCGTCGGGCTGCTCTTTCTGATCATCGCGCTCTCGTACGCGGAGGGCACGGCGGCGATTCGCGAAACGGGCGGGGCGGCCACCTTCGTCCGCTTCGCATTCAACGACCTGGCCGGCTTCATGACCGGCTGGGTGCTCTTCCTCGACTACCTGATCGTGATCTCCCTGTCGGCGCTCTTCCTGCCGCACTATCTCGGCCTCGCTCTGGGAATCGACTCGATTGCGCGGCATCCGGGCGACGTCATCGCCGCGTGCGTGGTCGTCGCCGGGATCGCCTCCGGCCGTCTACTGCGGCGGACGAGCCTCCACACGTTCGGCTTCGCAGTTCCCGTGCTCGACCTCGTGACGCAGGTGCTGCTCGTCGTCGCCGGCTTCACGCTTCTCTTCTCGCCGAGCGCCCTCACACGCGGCATCTCGCTCGGGTTGCATCCGACCTGGCACGACATCGCGTTCGCGATCCCGCTCGCGATGCTCGCGTACACCGGGCTCGAGACGGTGGCGAACTACGCCGAGGAGGTGCGCCGCCCGGGGCGGGACCTGCCGAGGAGCCTCTTCAGCGCGATTGCGCTCGTCGTGATCATCTACGTCCTCATCGCGTGCGTCGGCCTGTCGGCCTACCCCGCGGACAACGGCACGACGGCGCTCGGCACCGACTGGCTGCGCGCTCCGCTCATGGGGATCGTCGCCGCGCTCCAGACGCACCTGCCGCACTGGTTCGGCCAGGCCCTGCGGGTGTACGTCGGCCTGACCGGTGCGCTCGTGCTGCTGGCCGCCATGACGACCTCGATCTCGGGCTTCGGACGCCTCGCGTACTCGCTCGGGGAGCACGGCCAGCTCCCGGCGGTGTTCGGCCGCCTGCACCGCCGGACGCTCGTCTCGCCGGCCTCCGTCGTCGCCGCGGCGGCGATCGCGATCGCTCTCCTCGTCGGCACCTCGTTCACGCGCGCCGTGCCGTTCCTTGCGAGCCTCTTCAGCTTCGGCGTGCTGCTCGCGTTCACCGCCGCGCAGCTCGCCGTGATCCGCCTCCGCCGGACCAAGCCCGACATGCGCCGCCCCTTCCGCGTGCCGCTGAACGTCCGGGTACGGGGGGTGGAGGTGCCGGCCCCGGCCGTCTTCGGCGTCCTCTGCACGACGGCCGTGTTCGTGATCGCCATGGTGACCCACCCCGGTGCGCGCTACGGCGGTCCGGTCTGGCTCGCGGCGGGACTCGTCATCTACGTGCTCGTGCGCCGCGGCCGCGGGGCGGGGCTGCTCGAGCACATCATCTCGTCGGACGAGCAGGTCCTGGCGGAGGCGACGTTCTCGAAGATCCTCGTGCCGATGAAGCTCGGCGAGATCGGGGAGGAGATGGTCGCAACGGCCGTCCGGCTCGCACAGGACGGCGACGTGACCGTCGAGGCCCTCTTCGTGATCAAGGTGCCGCTCGACAAGCCGCTCGACGCGGAGCTCCACGACCTCGAGGAGCAGGCCGCCGCCTCGATCGCGGAGGCGCAGGCGCTCGGCGCCGACCACGGAGTCGAGGTGCACGGGCGGATCGTCCGCGCGCGGGCGATCGGCGACGCGATCGTCGAGGTGGCCGGCGAGACCGACGCCGATCTGATCGTGCTCGGCTCGGCTCCGAGGTGGCGCCGCCAGTCGCGTTTCTTCTCGCCGACGGTGGAGTACGTCCTGAAGAAAGCGGACACAGAGGTCCTGATCGTCGCGTTTCCGCAGGGCGTCCTCGAGGAGTAGTACCGCGCTACGCTGCGTCAGGCATGAAGGCGCTCATCATCGGCTGCGGCAGGGTCGGCGCGTCGATCGCGCTCCAGCTCCAGCAGGAAGACTGGGACGTGACGGTCGTCGACGAGAACGAGGACGCGTTGACGCGGCTCGGCGACCACTGGCCGGGGACGTTCCTCGTCGGCCACGGCATGGACGTCGACCTGCTCCGGAGCGCGGGCATCGAGGAGACCGACGCGGTCGTCGTCGCCACCGACGGCGACAACACGAACATCGTCATCGGCCAGGTCGCCCAGAAGCGCTTCGGCATCGACTGCGTGGTCGTGCGCATGCTCGACCCCGCCCGGGCGGACTTCTATGCCGCGCGAGGGATCCGCACCGTCTGCCCGACGAAGACGGCGATCGACACGCTCGGCGAGGCCGTGCGCGCGTGCGGCATCGTGCCCTCGGCTAAGGCCTCGGCCTGATGTACGTCATCTGCGCCGGCGGCGGCAAGGTCGGTGCGAACGTGGCGCGCTCCCTCATGCGCCTCGGCCACGAGCTGACGCTGATCGAGCAGCGTCGAGACCAGTTCGAGCGGCTCGAGGACGAGTTCGAGCACCAGGTCCAGCGCGGTGACGCGACCGAGTTGTTCGTGCTCGAGCGCGCGGGAATCACGCGCCCGCCCGACATCGTGCTCGCGCTCACAGGCGACGACGAGGACAACATGGTCATCTGCCAGCTCGCGAAGGAGAAGTACGCCGTTCCGAAGGTGATCGCGCGCGTCAACGATCCGCGCAACCAGTCGCACTTCGACCTGATGGGCATCTCGCCGACGATCTGCGCGACCTCGAGCATCATGGCGCTCGTGGAGCACGAGGTCCCGGAGCACGACCTGATCCACCTGCTCGAGCTGCGCAAGGAGAACCTCGAGATCGTTGAGGTTCAGATCGACAAGGACTCGCCTGTCACGGGCAAGCGCGTCGAGGATCTCAGCCTGCCGGAGGGCGCCCGCCTGATCTCGGTCATGCGCGACGGGCAGGCGGAAATCGCCGTGGGCTCGACGACGCTCGAGGCGGGAGATCAGGTGCTCGCCATCCTCGAGCCCGGCAAGGAGGACGAGCTCCGCCGGGTTTTGTTGCGGCGGTAGACGGCAATCCTTTTCCCGGTGCGTGGCGTCTTAGCTTCCGTGGGGGCCGTCAGGCTGCTCGCCGCCGCCGTCGGCGCACTGGCGCTCGGGATCCTGGCGGGCACCGCCTCGGGTCAGGGCTCGGCGCGTTACGACTTCGCGACCGTCGCCGGCGGGTTCGACGCGCCGGTCTACGTCACGAGCGCGCCGGGCGATCCGGCGACGCTCTACGTCGTCGAGCAACCGGGCACGATCAAGATCGTCAAGAACGGCAGCGTGACCGGCACGTTCCTCGACATCCGCAGCCGCATCAAGAGCGGTGGCGAGCAAGGTCTGCTGTCCGTCGCGTTCCACCCGCAGTACGCGACGAATCACCGCTTCTACGTGGACTACACCGACACGAACGGCGACACGCGAGTGGTCGAGTTCCGCTCGTCGAACGGAGTCGGGCAGCCCGCCACGGCGCGCCAGTTCCTCTTTGTCGACCAGCCCTACGACAATCACAACGGCGGGCAGCTCGAGTTCGACAAGAACGGCTACCTCTACGTCGGGATGGGCGACGGCGGCAGCGGCGGCGATCCCGAGAACCGCGCGCAGAACCTCAAGAGCCGGCTCGGCAAGCTGCTCCGCCGCAACCCGACGCGCGCCGGCTCCGCCTGGCAGATCGTCGGCTTCGGCCTCCGCAACCCGTGGCGCTTCTCCTTCGACCGCAAGACGGGCAACCTCTGGATCGGCGACGTCGGCCAGGGGAACTGGGAGGAGGTCGACCACCGAAACGCGGCGCGCGTCGGGCGGCTCGCGAACTACGGCTGGCCGCGTCTCGAGGGCAAGTCGGTCTACGACGCCAACAAGCCGTACACGCACAAGGGCGACCCGATCTCACCGGTGGTCGTGTACTCGCACGCAGACGGCGCCTGTTCGATCACCGGCGGTTACGTCTATCGCGGCACGGCCGTGCCCGCGGCCGCCGGGCTCTACTTCTACGGCGACTACTGCTCCGGCACGATCTGGAGCTTCAAGGCCGACAACGGGCGCCTCTCCGAGCCCCGCGTCGAGGGCAAGATCGCCGGACTCTCGTCGTTCGGCGAGGACGGAAACGGCGAGCTCTACGCCGTCTCCGTCAACGACGGCACGCTCTACAAGCTCCGCTAGCTCCCCTGGCGCTAGCCGGCGCGGCGGCGGCGAACCTGCGGCGCCTGCTGGCCGAGCGCCGCGTAGGCGATCGCCTGGAGCGAGTCGTTCAGCGAGGCGAGCTCGCGCGTGAGCCTGAGGAAGTTCTCGTCGTTGTCGGCGCGCCGGTTCAGCTTCGCGAGCTCGTCGCCGATCCGGTCGAGCCGCTCGAGCAGCACGTCGAAACGGCGGTCCGAGAGGTCGTTTCGGTCCACGCCCTCATTTTAGGCTCGCAAGCTCGGCTCGGGAACGGACGACGACGGTTCCGGCTCCCAGCTCGCGGAGCACCTCGGCGAGCGTCCCGACCGACGCGACCCGCCGCGCGGCGCCGACGTGGGCCAGCGCGACTTCCGCGAGCTCGAGCGGCGCGTCCGTGAAGACGCCGATCCGCACCTTGTCGGCCTGGAGGCGCCGCAGGAGCGCGCCGACGTCGGCGCGAGGGCGGAAGTGGAGCGGCGCGCGGTCGTCGGCGAAGCGCTGAAGCAAGGGACGCCAGTCCCCGAGCCGCTCGTCGAGCACCGCCGCCGCCTCGATGCGGTCGTCGGGGACGTCGAGCTCGACGCGCACCCGCCTGGCGGCGTCCTCGAGCCAGTCGTTCCAGAGCGGCCGCGTGTCCGCGAGCACGGCATCGAGGTCGAGCGCGACAGCGTCCATCGCGGCCGATGCTAGACTCGCGCTCCAAACCGGCGAGCGGTGAGGGAACTCCGGTGCAAGTCCGGGACGGTCCCGCCGCTGTAAGGGGAGACGCTTCTCCGCCACACGCCACTGGGCGCCAAGCCCGGGAAGGCGGTGGAGAAGGGAGCCCCGAGTCAGAAGACCTGCCGCCCGCCGCGCAACTCGAACCCCTCGCGGAAGGAGGATTCGTGTTTCGCCGGTCCCTCGTTCTCCTCGCGGCCCTCGCGGTCGCCCTCTCGATCGTCCCGCTCGCGCTCTCGGCGGTGGTGCACATCCGGGTCGAAGGCAAGACGCAGACCATCTTCGGCGGCACCGAGCCGCGCGCGTTCGGCGCGAACGCGCTCGAGGTGCTGTTGGCGACCGCGCAAGCCGCGGAGTTCTACGCGCACGTCACGACGACCTCGTTCGGCCCATATGTCGACCAGATCGGCTACTACCCAGGCGTCGGGCAGACCGGCTGGGTGTTCAAGGTCAACGGCGTCTCGCCGCCCGTCGGCGCCGACCAGGTGAAGCTCCAGGACGGCGACCGTGTGCTCTGGTACTTCGCGCAGTTCGGCATCGCAGGTGGACCGTCGACGCTCGATCTGAGCATGACCGCTCCGGGGTGCTACCGCGCCACCGGGCAGGACGACGAGGGCAAGGAGAAGGTGCCGCCGGGCCTCGTGTTCCACATCGGCTCGAAGACGGTGCCGGCGCCTGCGGGCCGCATTTGCCCGAGGAAGCCGCACGGGCTCGTCTGGGCGAGCGCGCCCGGCACTGTCCGGTCGAATCGCCTCCCGTGATCCGCCTCGTCTTAGGAGGGTTTGGCGAAACAGTGGCTGTGCCGCTCCGCCAAACCCTCCTCGCCGCCGCCGTCGCAGCCACGCTCCTTGCGGGCTGCGGCAGCGGCGGCGGCCGCGGTCGGGCGACGATCTGGGTCACTCGCGGCGAAGGACGCACTGTGCTGGTGAGCGAGCAGGTGCCGGCGGGAACGACCGCGCTCCAGGCACTCCAGCGTGTCGCGAAGGTCGAGCTGCGCTACGGCGGCCGCTTCGTGCAGGCGGTGAACGGGCTCGCGGGGTCGATCGGAAAGCGCCGCGACTGGTTCTACTTCATCAACGGGATCGAAGCTCCGCGCGGGGCGGCAGAGTACCGGCTCCACGACGGCGACATCGAATGGTGGGACTACCGCGATTGGGGACGCAGCGGTCAGAGCGTTCCCGTGGCGGTCGGTGCGTTTCCCGAGCCGTTCGTGCACGGCTACGACGGCAAGGTTCGTCCGACCGTCGTGCTCGGCCCGCGCACGGCCGTCGTACGCACGGTCGCGCGGCTCGTCCACGCCGGGCGCATCGTGCCGGCGGCCTCGGTGCGGGTGCGCGGCGACGTCAACACGCTCTCGATCACGCCTGGGCCGGTAACCCGCTTCTACGCGGACAGGGCCGGCGGCGCCGTGCATTTCACCTTCTTCGGCGATCCCCGGCGTCTGCTCGAGCCGTCGTTCTACCGCCGCCGGTACCGGATTCCGTGAGACCGTCTGCCGCAGCGCTGCTCCTGCTCGGCCTCGCGGTCGCCGCGCTCGCCGCCGATCGCCTCTGGACGGTCGGCGTCCTCGCCGCTGGGCTTCTCGCCGTCTGTCTGCGTGCGGGCAGCCGCGCGAAGCCCTACCTCTGGGGCACGCTCGTCAGCGGAGCGTTCATCTTCCTCCTCTCGCCGCTCCTCCAGACGACCGGATACCACGTGCTCTGGAGCGGGCCGATCGTCCCGGTGCTCGGGCCGATCGACGTCACCTCGGAGGAGTTGCGGACGGCCGGCCGGCTCGCCCTCCAGTTCACCGCCGCCAGCCTCGCCTTCGCGGTGTACGCGCTGCTGCTCGACCACGACCGGCTGCTCGCGGCGGCGACCGGCCGGCGCTCGGTGCTTGTCGCGGCGCTCGCGACGCGGCTCGCGCCGACGCTCGAGCGCGACGCGCGCGGGCTTGTCGAGGCGCTCCGCGGCCGCGGCATCGCCGCCGACGGGCTCCGCGGTCACGCGGCCCTCCTGTCGCCGCTGCTCGCCGGTTCTCTCGAGCGTGGCCTCAACCTCGCCGAAGCGATGGAGGCGCGCGGCTTCGGCCGGCCCGGCCGCACACGCATGCCGGCCCCGCCGTGGCGGGCAGTCGACGCGGCGGCGATCGCGGCCGGCGTCGCCGCCGTCCTCCTGGGGATCCTGTGGCTCTAGCGTCCGTCTCCGGCCTGACGTTCGCCTACCCGGAGTCCGCGCCGGCGCTGCGCGACGTGTCGCTCTCCGTCGACCACGGCGAGGTCGTGCTCCTGCTCGGCCCATCCGGCTCCGGGAAGTCGACGCTGCTGCGGGCGTTCGCAGGTCTCGTGCCGTGGTTCCACGGCGGCCGCTTCGAAGGCCGCGTCGATGTGGCGGGCCGCGACACGCGCCGCACGCGTCCGGCCGAGCTGGCGGGAACGGTGGCGACCGTGTTTCAGGACCCGGAAGACCAGATCGTGCTGGGCGGGGTCGAGGCCGAGGTGGCCTTCGGGCTCGAGAACGTCGGCACGGCGCCGGCCGCTATCGCCGCCGGCGTCCGTGCTTCGCTCGCGACGGTCGGAATCGAGGAGCTGCTGAACCGCCGCGTCACCGAGCTGTCGGGCGGCGAGCTCCAGCGCGTGTGCCTCGCGTCGGCGCTCGCGCTCGAGCCGGAGCTGCTGCTGCTCGACGAGCCGACGTCGCAGCTCGATCCGGCCGGAGCCGAGGCGTTCCTCCGGCATGCGCTCGACGGCCGGAGCGCCGCCGTCATCTCGGAGCAGCGACCCGCGGCTGTGCTCGCGCACGCGGACCGCGTCGTCTTCCTCGAGGCGGGGCGGATCCTCCTCGACGCGCCCCGCAACGAGGCGGTGGCCTGGCTCAGGGAGTATCGCCCCGCCTGGGTGGCCCAGCCCCGGTCGAACGAGGCCGCCGAGACCCGCGAGGTCGTCTGCCACGTCGACGAGGTCTCGTTCGCCTACGACCTCCCCGTGCTCGACCACTCCTCGCTCGAGCTTCGGCGCGGGGAGGTCGTCGCGCTGACCGGCCCGAACGGCTGTGGGAAGACGACTCTCGCGAAGCTCGCCGCCGGGTTGCTCCAGCCGCAGGGCGGTCGCGTCGAGCGTCACGGGCGGGCGACGTTCCTGCTTCAGGATCCGGGCCGCTACCTCGTACGCGAGCGCGGGGACGAAGAGGTGGCGCTCGCCGCCGACCTGCCGCGGGCCCGCCGTGCTCTCGCCGACGTCGGCCTCGCCGGGTACGAGGGACGGCATCCGCGCGACCTCTCGAGCGGGGAGCGCGAGCGTCTCGCGCTTGCGACTGTGCTCGTCACCGAGCCCGATCTGCTCGTGCTCGACGAGCCGACCCGCGGCGTCGATCCGCAACGAAAGGCGGAGCTCGCCGAGCTGCTCCGCGCGCAGGCGCACGCGCGCGCGACGCTCGTGGTAACGCACGACCGCGTCTTCGCCGGCGCCGTGGCCGATCGGCAGGTGTCGCTTGCTGCGTAGCGCCTGTCTCGTCGCGCTCGCAGGCTCGGCAGCGGTCGCGTTTGCGACGCACGCCTCCGCACTCGCGCTGCTGCTGGCCGCCGCAGCCCTGCTGCTCGGCGCCGCGACGTGGCTCGACGGCGGGCCGGACTCAGCGAAGGAGATCGCCGTGATCGCGACAATCGCCGCCGCGGCAGCCGCAGGGCGCGTCCTGCTCGCACCGGTGCCCGATGTTCAACCGGTGACCGATCTCGCGATTCTCAGCGGCGTCACGCTCGGTCTGCGCGCGGGTGTCGGCGTCGGCGCGACAGCGGCGTTCGTCTCGAACTTCTTCCTCGGCCAGGGGCTGTGGACGCCGTGGCAGATGCTCGCCTGGGGCGGCTGCGGTGCAGCGGGCGCGCTGCTGGCGCCGGTCCTGCGGCGGCGGATCCCGCTCGCGGTCACGTGCTTCCTCCTCGGGTATGCGTACGGTTTCGTTCTGGACGTCTGGAACTGGTACGGGTTCTACCCGCACACCTGGGCGTCGTTCATCGCGCGGCAGGCGACGGGCTTCCCCTTCAACACCGCGCATGCGGTCGGCAACGCTGCCCTCGCGCTCGCCGCCGGGCCGGAGCTGCGCCGCATGCTCGAGCGCTACGGCAAGCGGCTGCGCACGGTGGTCGTATGGGCGTAAAGTTCGCCGTCCTCGGCGTCTCGAGCGTGCTCTCGTTCGTGCAAGGCCGCGTGCAGCCCGACGGCGGGTATTCGGAGGCGGGTGGCCGCTCGACGGTCGCGCTTGCGGCTACGGCTGTTCTCGCGCTGCACGCAGCGGGCGCGCAGGTCTCCGACAAGACGCGTGCGTATCTGCTCGGGCACGAGGACGGCTTGCCGCCGACCGAGCTCGAGCTCGTTGTGCTGGCGGAGTCGGTTGCCGGCGGGGCATCCGACGGAGCGCTCGCCTCGCTTCGCAGCCTCCAGCATGAGACAGGTGCGATCGGCGAGGCGCTCAACTCGACGTACTGGGGCGTCCTCGCACAGCGCCAGGCGGGGCAGTCCGTCTCGCCGGCAACCGTCTCGTTCGTGCTGCGCGGGCAGCAGCGGGGCGGGGGCTTCCCCTGGATTCGCGGCGTTCCCGCCGACACCGACGACACAGGCGCGGCCGTCCAGTCGCTCGTCGCCGCCGGCGTGGGCGGCAAGCCGATCGCGCGCGCGCTCGCGTATCTCCGGGCGCGGCAGAACGCCGACGGCGGCTTCGAGCTGAAGCCGGGTGGGCCGTCGAACGCGCAATCGACGGCGTGGGCGATCCAGGCCTTCGTCGCTGCCGCGGTGAAGCCGCCTGCCTCGGCTTTCCGCTACCTGCGGAAGCTTCAGGGCGCGGATGGCAGCATCCGGTACTCGGCGCCCTACGCGACGACGCCGCTCTGGGTCTCGGCGCAGGTACTGCCGGCGCTGCTGCGACGGCCGTTCCCGCTACCATGAGCGGTGGCGCGCCGCGCCGACTATGACCGACTAGCGAGAGCCGTCCCGCCCTTCCCGCCAAGTGACAAGTTGTCACTTGGCTTCGCTCTTGTCTGGAGGTTGCAGTGCTTGCCGCTACCGGCGTCTCGAAGTCTCACGGTGCTCAGGTCGTCCTCGCCGAGGTCGACCTCGTGGTTCCCCCGCGAGCGCGAATCGGGCTCGTCGGACCGAACGGCGCCGGCAAGTCGACGCTGCTCCGGCTGCTCGCCGGTGTCGAGGAGCCCGACTGCGGCGAGATCCGGCGAACGCCGGCGCTCGCGGTCGGCTTCCTGCCGCAGGAGCGCGATCCGCTGCCCGGCGACACGCTGCTTGCCTACCTCGCGCGGCGCACCGGTGTCGCCGAGCCTGAGCGGCGAATGGACGAGCTCGCGGCGCGCCTCTCGCGCGAGCCCGAGCTGACACAGGCGTACACCGATGCGCTCCAGGCGTTCCTCGCCAGGGGCGGCGGAGATCTCGAGGCAAGGGCTCAGCAGACGCTAGCCGAGCTCGGCCTGGAGGCGGAGCTCGAACGGCCCCTGGCGGCGTTGTCCGGCGGTGAAGCGGCGCGGGTGGCGCTCGCGTCGATCCTCACGAGCCGCTTCG
>JBGQKY010000076.1:0-12393 GCA_041499745.1 Gaiellaceae bacterium | reverse complement strand
GAGCTCTGCATCCGGGTCGGTGACGGCGCGAACGGCTTCGAGCGCGCGCGGATCGTCCCAGCGAAGGCCGTCGATCCTCGGCACACCGTCGGCATCGAGGGAACCCTGGAGTCCGAGCATCTTCTTGTGCGTCCGCGCCGTGTAGACGCGGCCGCTCGGACGGATCGCGTGCACGAGCCGATCCCCGTCGATGCCGAGCTCGGTCAGCTCCGCCTCGACGAGGGACTCTCCGCGCAGCGACTTCACGGGATAGCGCCAGAGGCCGGCGACGACCATGCCGGCAGGAACGACCCCCGGCGCGCGGCTATTCCACTACGGAGAGGTGAGCCCGATTGCGTCAAGCGCGCGATTCACCGCGACGTGCAGCCACCAGTCCCGGTGGAAGAAGAGGAGGAGCCCGAGCGCGACGAGCGTCACGCCGCTCACCACCTGGATGATCGTGTAACGGTCGCGGAGCCAGCGGAACGCCGACATCGCGCGCGAGAACGCGATGCCGGCAAGCACGAACGCGGCGCCGAGGCCGAGCGCGTACGCGGCGAGGAGCACTGCGCCCCTGAGCACCGTGCCCGTGTCGCTCGCGAGGACGAGCACCGCCGCGAGCACCGTGCCGATGCAGGGTGCAGCGCAGACCGCGAAGGCGCCGCCGAGCAGTGCACCCGACCCGCGCCGGCTAGCGCCGGCGAGGAGGCCCGGCGCGAGCACGCGCTCGGGTACCGGCAGGAGCCCCACGAACGCGAGCCCGAGCACGACGAGCACGAACCCCGCGATCTCCGTTTGCGCGCTCGCGGAGACGGCGTTGCCGATCGCAGCCGCGCCCGCACCAAGGACGACGAAGACGACGGTGAAGCCGAGGATGAACGGGATGCTCGCGACGACGACGCGCCAGACGCTGCCGCGCTCGCCGAGCCGACCCGTCTCGACGCTCGACAGCGCTGACAGGTAGCCGGGGACGAGCGGCAGCACGCACGGTGTGATCACCGACGCGAATCCCGCGAGAAACGCGATCGGCAGGCGCGTGCCCATCAGTCCAATCGTGCCAGTAGCTCGTCGAGCCGCTGCTCGGTGTCAGGATCGAGGCGCTCGGCCGCCTCGTCGGGACCCCGCACCCGACTCCAGCGCCAGACGCCGAGCGCGAGCAGGAGCGCGCCGAGCACGATTCCGCCGATCGGAAGCCACCACGCGAGCAGATCGAAGCCTTTACGGGGCGGTGCGGCGAGGATGCCTGCGCCGAAGTTGTCGACGAGATCGGCCTCGATCTGCGCCTCCGTCGCACACTGGTCGATCCGCAGCTGGATGAAGTGCTCGATCCGCAGCGCCGCGGCCGAGTCGGACTGGTCGAGCGTCGTGTGGCAGGTCGGGCACATGATCTTGCCCTCCATCGCAGCGAGGGAGGTGTGAGGCTTCGCGCACGCGGCTGCTGCCGGCCCCGCGAGCGCGAGCGCCGCCGTGCAGATAGCGGCGAGCCGCACGATCACGAGCCGAGCGCCGCCTGGACCCCGCTGCGGAACTTCTCCTTCTGGTTGACGACGGTGCCGACGACGTGCTCGCCGACGAGCCGGCCGCTACGGTCGACGAAGAACGTCTCGGGCACGGCGGGCACGTTGTAGCGGTCCGTGACCGAGCCGGAACCGTCGAGCACCGTCGGGTAGGTGACGCCGTGGGCCTCGAGAAACCTTCGGGCGTCGCTCTTGACATCGTGCCAGTCGACACCGACGAAGACGACGCCGCTGGAGCGATATCGATGCGATGCGGCCTCGAGCATCTTCGCCTCGCCCTTGCACGGAACGCACCAGGACGCCCAGAAGTTCAGAACGACGGGCTTCCCGCGAAGAGAGGCGAGAGAGAGCGTGCCGGTCGTGTCGAGCCGCCGGAGCGAGAACCCCGGTGCCGGCGCGCCGATCTTCGGCGACTTCGGCTGGTGCGTCAGCCGCCAGACGAGCAGTCCGAGGAGACCCGCCACGGCCGCCAGCGCGACGACCTGGCCGGTCACCTTGAGCGTGCGCATCAGGCGGAGACTATGAACACTGGCGTGCCCACGTCCACATGCTCGAACAGCCACTCCGCCTGCGGAATGTGCATGCGGATACAGCCGTGTGAGAGCGAGTACCCGATCGAGCCGTCCTGCGGCGTGCCGTGAATGCCGACGCCGGGTGCGCTCAGACCCATCCAGCGCGTGCCGAGCGGGTTGCCGGGGCCGGGCGGCACGGGCTTCTCACCCTTCGCCCACGCCGTGTTCGGCGGATACCACCACGGGTTCCTCCACTTCACGACGATGTCGAACTTCCCGAGCGGCGTCGGGTAGACGGCCTGGCCGGTCGCGACGCCGAACTTGCGCACGACCTTCATGCCGTTGTAGAGCGTCAGCAGGTTCGAGGCGCGCTTGATCACGATGACCGGGCCGATCGATTTCGGCGTCGTCTCGGGATTCACGAGCTTCGTGCCGAGCACGAGGGTCGAACGCGTGCCGTGCATGACCGCGCTTGTGAGATCTGCGATCGCGGCGCGCCGGTCGAGCTTCCGGCCGATCACCGGCTTCGTGACGAACGGCTTGAGGTTGCGCAGCAACAGCCGCGAGGACACGGCATCGCGGTCGAACCGTCCTGCCAGCTTCGCGACGAACGCGCGCACGAGCTGCCCGTCGACGCTCCCTCGCAGCGTGAGGCTCGTCCCGGGCGCGACGGTGAGCGCCTTCGCAACTGCCGCGTCGACCGGGACGGAAAGGCCGAGCAGGCTCGGCGAGACGTCGATCTTCGTCGTCAGGAACCGAAGCCGTACGGACCGGTCGAACGCCTGCGCCACCGCGGCGGCGGCCGCGTCCGGCGACAGGCCGCCGATTGCGACGCCGGCAAGCATCACGGCGTCCGGGACGACTGCTGGCGCCGTTGTGGTCGTCGTCGGCGTCGTGCCGGTCGGCGGCGGCGGATCGTCGGCGAGCACGGTCGAGGCGAACACGCCGGCCGTGAGCAGGACAAGGAGAAGGAGTGCGCAGCGCTTCAAGATGTGGTCGTACCCCCGGGGAAGATTCGTGGATCGTCGGTGATGATACCGTCGATATTGCTTTCGGCCAGTGTGCGTGCGAGCGCGGCTTCGTTCACTGTCCACACGTAGACGGCCGCGCCGGCCCGGTGGCAGGCCTCGATCGCGGCGGGAGTCACGACCGCCCAGTTCAGCGTCGCGGCGCTCGCGCCGGCGGTACGGAGCCACGCCGGCAGGCGGCGCGGCAGGAGCGCGCGCAGCACCGCCAGCCCCGGCCGGAGGGTGGGCCGCAGGAGCCGGCTGCCGGAAATGCCGAGCCGGTCCTCCGGATACGTGAACGAGCGCGGCAGGCCCGGCTCGCACGCCGCGAAGGCGGCGAGGACGGCCAGCGAGCAGGAGCTCACGAAGCTCCGCCCGAGGAGGTCGTGCCGGCGGAGGGACCCGACGACGTCCGCCTCGAGACCGCCGTCCTTCACGTCGATCTGGACGGCGAGTCGAAGGGAGGCGGCGAGCGCGAGACCGTCGTCGAGCGACGGCGAGCCCGGCGCGACCTCCGGCCCGTGGGCGAGAGCGAGCGAGCCGTCCGGGGCGCGCAGCACGTCGAGCTCAACGGCGTCGACCTCGTGGGCCGCGGCCGCCTCGATCGCCGCCAGGCTGTTCTCCGGTGCGAGTGCCGCTGCGCCGCGATGGCCGACCCGCACGATGCCCTGCGGGCCGCGGCGCAGCTCCATCACGTGCGGTGCTGGATGACGACGACGGCGAGGTCGTCGGAGAGCTCGCCGCCCGCGTAGCCGCGCGCATCCTCGGTCACGAGCCGGGCGATCTCCCCCGGCGGCAGCTCGCGGTGCCGCGCGAGCAGCTCGTCGAGGCGCTCCTCCCCATAGAGCTCGCCTCCGCGCCGGGCCTCGACGACGCCGTCGGTGTAGAGAACGAGCGCCGCTCCGGGCGGAAACGCGGCTCGAACCTCCGGGTATTCCTGACCCGGGTCGATGCCGAGGACGAGCCCCGGCGCCTCGAGCCCGCGGACGGTTCCGTCCGGAAGCACGAGCCGCGGCGGCGGATGACCGGCGTTCGCGCAGACAACCTCGCCGCGTGCAGGATCGACGATGAGATACGTCATGGTGATGAACTTGCCGGCTGCGATCTCGTCGACGACGACCTCGTTCGCCGCCGACAGGAAGTCGCCGGGCTCGGGGTGCTCGCGGACGAGCGAGCGGAAGACGAACTTCGCCATCGCCATGTCGGCGGTCGCCTCGACGCCGTGGCCGGTGACGTCACCGAGCACGACCGCGAGGCGCCCGTCGGCGAGCCGGAGGAAGTCGTAGATGTCGCCGCCGACGTCGACGCGCGCGGACGACTCGTAGACGTCGCCCACCTCGAGGCCGGGAATGGCCGGGTGCTCGCGCGGGAGGAGCGAGCGCTGCATCGTGTCCGAGAACTCCTTCTGCTGCTGGTACAGGCGCGCGTTGTCGACCGCGAGCGCGGCCTGGCCGGCGATTGCGAGCGCCGCATCGACCGTCTCGCCCGTGATTGGGTTGCCTGGACGGAAGCAGAGAATCGTCAGCGAGGCGATCGTCTCGGCAGGGGTCGCGACCGGCACGACCGCCGCCGTCCACCCCTTCGCGAGAAACACCCCGAGCAGGTCGTGGCCGCGATCGAGGCGGTACGGCACTGCATCGCGGAACAGCCGCTGCACGGCGGCCGAACCGAACGGCTGCGGCCGATCGAGCAGCACCCGTACCGAGTCGTCGAGCTGCGGGTCCCTCACAAAGAGCGCCCGGGGCATGAGCAGCTCGCGCCGCTCGTCGGGCATCCCGATCACAGCGGCGTCGACGTCGAGCACGTCGACGATCGTCTCCGCGAGCGCATGGAGCGTCTTGTCGAGCGAGAGCTCCTGCGCGAACGAGCGCGAGATCTCGTAGAGTGCGTTGACCCGCTTCGCGGCCTTGCGCTCCGACGCGAGCGCCGCCTCACGCTGCTTGCTCAGATCGGTCGCTTGCTCGTGCAGCTGCGCGTTCTGCACCGCGACGGCGAGCTGGCCCGCAAGCGCGCCGAGCAGCGCCTCCTCGTTCTGCGACGGAGCGCGGCCGCGTCGCGGGTACACGGCAAGAAGGCCGATTACCTCGTCGTGCGCGAGCAGCGGAGTCGCGATCGCAGCGTCGATGCCGGACCGGCGTGCGGCATCACGGACGTCGCGCAGGCGCCTGTCCTTCGAGGTGTCGGCGACCTGGACGAGGGCGCGCCCACGCGAGCCGAAGGCGAGCTCGAGCAGCCGCTCCGCCACGCGCGTATGCGGCCCCGTCAGACCGCTTGCGGCGGCGGACACGAGCCTGTCCTCATCGGCGCGGAGATACACGGCGACGCGCTCGACGAGCAGGAGCTCCGCAACGTGCTCGACCGCCGTCTCGAGTGTGTGCGCAAGCGACAGCTCGGCAGTCGCCTGACCTACGACGGCGAGCAGCGCCCGCGTTCGCTCGAGCTCGGTTCCGAGCTCGCGGGCACGTTCGCTCGCGCGGAGCACATGGGCCGCACGGACGCCGAACGTCGTGAGCTGCACGAGCTGCTCGGCGTCCGGCGCCTCGCCCGGAGGGTAGAGCAGCTGTAGTACTCCGATCGGCGGCCGGCCGAGGGGCAGCGAGGCGGAGACGCCGCAGCCGCCGGGCAGGTCTGCGCTCGGGACGACGCGCAACGGGCGGAGCTCGTCGAAGGCCGCGCGCGCGAGCTCGCGCACGGCCCCGAGGTCGGCTCCCGGCGCGAGCCCGTACGAGCCAACGAGCTCGAGCCCGTCGTCGCCTTGCTCCCACACGAGCCCGACCGGCACTCCGACGACATTCGCGGCGACGCGTGCGACCTCGGAAGCCGTGTTCGACTCGACGAGCGCCGCGGAGAGTGCCTCGCCCACGAGTTCGAGCGCCGGCCGGGCGAGCGATTCGCGGGGGCTCGAGGCGCGCTCGAGCGCACGCAGTACGAGCGCGGCCTGGCCCCCGGCCAGCTCGGCTGCGCCGCGCTCGAGCGCGGTGAACGGCTGCCCTGCGCGGTACAGCTCGAGCGACGCACGGCCGCTGTCGGTCTGGACGGGAACGACGAGGAGTGAGCGCGCCGCCACCCGCGACGCGGCGTAACGGATCGCAGCCGGCGCGTCCGCGAGATTCGTGACGGTCGTCGCCGGCAGCTCCGCGGCGGGCACACGGGTTCCTTCGAGCTCGGCGGCGAGCGTGACCGGCCCGGCAACCGCCAATGTCTCCAGGGCGTCGCCGACCGGGACGCGGACGAGTGCGGCGTCGGCCGCCGAGACGACCCGAGCCGCCTCGGCAACGTCGCCGAGTGCGCCCGAGAGGCTCGGACGCTGCGCGGCGGACGCGACGGCGCGCGCGAGTGTCGCAAGCGCCTCGAACGAGACGCCTGCGGCCGGCGGATCCGCCTGGAAGACCACCCCGCGGGAAGTATCGCGATTCGGCCGGAGCGGCATACACTTTCCCGATGGCGGCGCCCGCGCCCAGCGAGGAAGAGATCCCGATCGACCCCACGGCGATCGAGCTCCGCTACCGCTATCACCGCGCCAGACGCCGTGCACGTGTGCGCGCGCGGCAGGAAGGAACGCTCGCGCGGTACCGGTTCTACATCGTGATGGGCGTTCTGCTCACGCTCGCGATCGTCTTCGTCGTCGTGACGTGGCACGAGATCCAGCGCCTGTTCGGTCTGTAGAAGGTTTTCGCTACACGAGCGCCTGCCCGAGGGCGAACGGCTGCCACGACGCCTCCCACACGGTTCCGCCGCACATCGGGCACAGCGGCAGGACTCGCTGGACTGCCACGCCGTAGCTGCACTCGCTGCAGTGGTACTCCCCCACGGCAGCCTCGCCGGTGGCCAGACACTCCACGTATCCGGCAGCCTCGTACGCGTCGATGCTCGACCTCTCGATCACAAGCAACCCCTTTCGCCGCGGGCGCGTCCTCGCACGCCGCCCCTGGAATTTCCCCATACTGCGCTCCATGCAAACCCCCGAGCCGATGCTCCCGTCGCGGCCCGCGTCAGACCCGTATGGGGAGCGCCCGGCGACCCGCCAGGCCGTGCCGGGTTACTGGGGTGAGCGGCTCGCGTGGGTGGCGGGCCTCGTCCTCGCGATCTCCGCCTTCACCGACTGGTATTCGGGGAGCCAGGCCGACGGGCTGACCCTCTCGGTCACCGGCTGGCACACCGGGGCCCTCGGCAAGCTCGTGTTCTTCGCCGGGCTTGCGGCGCTCATCCTCGAGGCGCTGCGCGAGGCGGGGATCGACTTGCCGGCAACCGTCCCGGAGAGCCTGATCCTGATCGCGCTCGGCTCGCTCGCGACGATCTTCGTCCTCATCCGGCTGATCTCGATCCCCGACACGTTCTTCGACACCGCCGGGCGCGGAATCGGGATCTTCATCAGCCTCATCGCAGCCGTCGC
Source organism: Gaiellaceae bacterium (assembly GCA_041499745.1). Lineage (GTDB taxonomy): Bacteria > Actinomycetota > Thermoleophilia > Gaiellales > Gaiellaceae > Palsa-739. The sequence continues at coordinate 4,985 of JBGQKY010000076.1, read as the reverse complement.
GCTGATCGTCGCCGGGCTACTGCGAGCAGCAGAAGAGCTGTAACGAGCCCGATCAGCCCGCCGCCGACGACGTCGAGCGGCCAGTGGACGCCGACGTAGATGCGCGACCAGCCGATCGCAAGCGCGAGCAGGTAGAACGCGGGCGCGGCCCGCGGAACGAAGGCGGAGAGGATCGTCGCCGCGGCGAAGCTCGTGGCCGTGTGGCCCGACGGGAACGAATTGCTGTGCGGGATCGAGACGAGCGCACCGGGCTCCGCCGGTCGTGCTTCTCCGACCGCAGCCTTCAGCAGGCCCGCGAGGCCGTCTGCGGCGGCGACGGCGAGCAGCGTGAGGACGAACGGAAGGAAGCTGCGACGCACGAGCGCGAGCACGAGCCCGAGCCCAAGCCACACGAGCCCGTATGCTCCGATCCTCGTCAGGAAGACGAAGACGTCGTCGAGCGGAGGCCACCGGTGGTGGACGATCCACCGCTCGGCTGACCGATCCCAGCCGGTCAGACCGGTGCGATCTGCTTCGTCTGGTCGATCAGCAGCTGGAGATCGAACGGCTTGCCGACGAACGCCTGCGCGCCGCTCGACTCCGCCTTCGCCTGCGCAACCTCGTCGGCCTTGCCGCTGAACATCACGACCGGGATGGCGCCGACGCCGTACTGCTCCTGGATCCGGCGGAGCATCTCCCAGCCGTCGACGTGGGGCATCATCACGTCGAGCAGCACGAGATCGGGTTTCGCCTCCGCGATCGCGTTCAGACCCTCGTCGGCGCTGCCGGCCTCTTGCACCTGATAGCCCTCGAACTCGAGGTTGACCCGGACGAGCTCGCGCACCTTCTCGTCGTCGTCGACGAGGAGGACGAGCGGCCCCGCCCTCGGCCGGCCGCCGGGGCCGGACCGGTCGAGAAACGACTCGAGATCGGAGCGGCGATACCGGCGGTGGCCGCCCGGGGTGTAGAAGGCGGGCACGCGGCCCTGGTCCGACCACTTGCGGATCGTGCTCTGGGCGACGCCGAGGAACCGGGCAGCCGCCCCGAGGGTCAGCCACTCGCTTTCGTCTTTAGAAATCATGCCCGGGAATCTGGCCAAAGCTTCCGCTTTTTACACTACCGGCGCTCACGGCGTCAGGGTTTTCGTCGTTGTAACCGTCAAATTCGGCTTCGGGTTGTCGTTGAGCGCGGCTCCGAGCGCGATGCCCAGGGCGAAGATCGCGACCGCGAGCGCGAGCCCTGCGAGCCAGCGGAGCGGGTGCCGGCGGCGGCGTCCGGGTCTGCGCCGAGCGGAGCTGATCACGCCTGGTAGTCGCCGGCGCCGCGCTGGTAGGCGTAGAAGGAGGCGGCGAGCACGACGGCGAGGTCTCTGGGCCAGCCGGGCGAGGGCGCGCGCTCCTCGACCGCCTCGCGTGCCCAGCGCTCCGCGTCCCGGTAGGCGGCTGCGAGCTCGGCGAGTGTGTATGTCTGGCCGACCCGCTTCCGAAGCTCGCCCGTCACGATCTCGACGTGTTCGAGGAGGCGGTCGTAGCGCCGCGGGTCGCTGCGCGCCGCCTCGAGGCGGCGGTCGCCCTCCTCCCACTCGAGCCGGACGAGCGTCGTGGCGTCGATGGACACGGCGGCGGACTCTAGATGGTTGGCATCGGCCATCTAGCCCGGATCCGTGCAGCAGCGTTCCGGCCATAGCGGCGTCAGCTCGGCCAGGATCTGCTCGCCGAGCTCGTAGCCCGGGCGCGCGAGCGCGAACGCGGCGTGGGCGTGCAGGCACTTGAGCGAGCCGGTGCGTCCGGCGCCGCCGATGCCGAGCTCGAGGGACGCTCCTCTGTCCTTGCCGGTCTCCCCCGCAGCGAGGCGTTTGCGGATCGTGCGCTGCTCGTCGTCACCTGCTGCACGGCTCGCCGCGAGCTCGGCGTCGGCTGCCTGCGCCTGCGTCCAGCGCTCGACGCCACCGGCCGCCTCGATCCGCGAGATGGCGGCTACGAGCCAGCGGCACGTCACGTAGTACGTGGTCGGGAACGGCTCGCCCTCGGGGTCGTACGGGCTCTGCTCGGTGATCGCGGCGCGGCCGAACGGACAGCGAACGGCCACGCGCCGAAACGCGCGAGGCTCACGCCCGATCTGGCGGGCTACGACCGCGCGGTCGTCGTCAGCGTCCACGATGGGCCATCATGCTGGCCCGTTCGCGCTTCCGCCACTGGTCGATACCCCGGACGATGAACAGGTGCTCGCCGGGCCGGACGTAGCCGAGCGCGCGCGCCTCGCGGGAAAGCGTCGCGATCGACATCGAGGAGCCGAGCCGGCGCTCGAGGCGGGCCTTCTCGCCCTGGAGCTGCTGCACGACCGCCTGCCGCTTGCTCTGCTCTCCGCGTGCGTCGATGTACGCCTTCAGCGGGCGGTAGTAGAGGAGCGCGACCAGCAGGAGCGCCCCGACCGCGAGCCAGCGGCGGAGCACGGTGGCGCGGCGACCCTTCCGAGGCATTGCCGGAAGATTCGCGGCGCGAAGCCGCGAACCTTCCTCGACCCGTGACTGTCACCGTTCACGGAACCGTCACGGGTCAGGCGATGTCTACTTTGATCACGTTCGTCGAGCCGGGCATGTTGACGGCGGTGCCGGCCGTGATGACGACGCGGTCGCCGACGTCGACGAGTCCCGCGTCGCGGGCCGCCTGGATCGAGGTGTTCCAGAGGTCTTCGACGTCACTGCACTCCTTGATCTGGAGCGGCGTGACGCCCCACTCGAGCGCCATCTGGTGCACAGCCCAGTCCATGTGCGTCAGCGCGATGATCGGCCGCTGCGGCCGGAGTCGCGCGACGCTCGACGCGGTCTTGCCGCTGAACGTGGGAACGAGGATCGCCTTCGCGCGAAGCGCCTCGGCGACGTCGCACGCGGAGTTCGACATCGCGCTGCCGATCGTCGGGTTCTGGGACGCCTGCGGAGTCTCGTGGCGGTACCCCGCGCTCGGCTCGATCGCGCGCGCGATCCGGTCCATGTACGCGACCGCCTCGACCGGGTACTCCCCGATCGCGGTCTCGCCCGACAGCATCACCGCGGACGTCCCGTCGAGGATGGCGTTCGCGACGTCGCTCGCCTCGGCGCGGGTCGGCTCCGGGTGATGAACCATCGACTCGAGCATCTGTGTCGCCGTAATCACCGGCTTCCCGACCTCGAGTGCCTTGTGGATGATCCGCTTCTGGATCAGCGGCACGATCGCAGGGCCGACCTCGACACCGAGATCGCCGCGCGCGACCATCACCGCGTCCGTCTCGGCGAGCACGTCGTCGAGCACGTCGACCGCCTCCGCCTTCTCGATCTTCGCGATCACGTGCGCGTGCGACCCCGACTGCTCGATCAGCGCGCGGAGGTCCCGGACGTCCGCGGGTGAGCGCACGAACGACAGAGCGACGTAGTCGACGCCGAGCGCGAGCGCGAACTCCAGGTCGACCGTGTCCTTGCGCGTCAGGGACGGAATCGGAAGCGGAACGCCCGGCAGGTTGACCCCCTTGTGCGAGCTGACGATCCCGCCGACGATCACCTCGCAGCGCGCACGGCCCCCTTCGACCTTGTCCACGCGCAGCCGCACGAGACCGTCGTCGATCAGCATGTCGTGACCGGGCTTCAGCACGTCGCCGATCACCGCCGGCGCGACCGGCAGCTCACCGTCCGAGCAGTTGTCCATCGTGCACACGGTCACGCTCTCGCCCTGGCGCAGCACCACCGGCTCGGCGAGGTCGCCGATTCGCAGCTTCGGGCCCTGAAGGTCGGCGATCAGCGCGATCGGGTGGTTCGCCTCGGCCTCCGCGGCGCGCACGCGGCGCGCACGCTCCGCGTGATCCTCGTGCGTCCCGTGCGACAGGTTCAGCCGCGCGGCGTTCATCCCTGCCGCAACGAGCGCGCGCAGCTTCTCGGGCGAGTCCGACGCCGGGCCGAGGGTGGCGACGATCTTCGTGCGGCGCTCAACCATCTCTAGGCCAGGGTACCTCTCGTATCGTCGCCGAGCCGGGCTCGTCAAGGAGAGCGCGGGAAGGCGCTGCGCCCGGGATACACCGCGCGGCCGCCGAGCTGCTCCTCGATTCGGACGAGCTGGTTGTACTTCGCGACGCGGTCGCTGCGCGCCGGGGCGCCGGTCTTGATCTGGCCTGTGCCGAGCGCCACGGCGAGGTCGGCGATCGTCGCATCCTCCGTCTCGCCGGAACGGTGCGACATCACCGCGCTGTAGCCGTTCTCGTGTGCGAGGCGCACGGCCTCGATCGTCTCCGTGAGCGTGCCGATCTGGTTCACCTTCACGAGGATCGAGTTGGCGACGCCGCGCTCGATACCCTGCCGGAGCCGCTGTGGATTCGTGACGAACACGTCGTCGCCGACGAGCTGTAGGTGGTCACCGAGCTCGCCCGTCAACGCAGCCCACGCGTCCCAGTCGTCCTCGGCACAGCCGTCCTCGATCGAGACGATCGGATATGCGTCAGCGATCCCCCGCCAGAAAGCCGGCAGCTCGGCGGACGAGAGATCGCGCCCTTCGAAGCGGTAGCGGCCTTCGGAGAAGACCTCGCTCGTCGCCGGGTCGAGGGCGATCGCGATCCGCTCCCGGTGGCCGGCCCGCTCGGCAGCCTCGAGGATCGCCTCGATCGCCGCCTCGCTCGACTCGAGATCGGGCGCAAAGCCCCCCTCGTCGCCGACGCCGGTGGCGAGCCCGCGGTCCCCGAGCACCTTCTTGAGCGCGTGATAGACCTCGGCGCCGATCCGGAGTGCCTCGGCGAACGATTCCGCATCGAGCGGCACGACCATGAACTCCTGGAGGTCGATCGAGTTCGCGGCGTGCACACCGCCGTTGATCACGTTCATCATCGGCACCGGCAGCGTCGTCGCGTCGTCGCCGCCGAGGTAGCGGAAGAGCGGCTGGTCGGCCTCGGCCGCCGCCGCCTTCGCGACCGCGAGCGAGACGCCGAGGATCGCGTTCGCGCCGAGGCGGCCCTTGTTCGGCGTTCCGTCGAGCTCGATCAGCTCCCGG
>JBGQKY010000075.1:0-12420 GCA_041499745.1 Gaiellaceae bacterium | reverse complement strand
CGCCGCGAGGACGGCGAGTTCGACCTCGAGGCGTTCGAGCACGCGTGCGACGTCGTCTTCCTCGCGCAGGAGATCCTCGTCGGCTATTCGTCGTATCCGACGGTCGAGATCGGCCGCAACGCGAAGCGGTTCCGCCAGCTCGGACTCGGCTACGCGAACCTCGGCGCGCTGCTCATGGCGCGGGGGCTCCCGTACGACTCCGACGAGGGCCGCGCGTATGCCGCGGCGATCACGGGGCTCATGACGGGTCGCGCGTATCGCAAGTCGGCGGAGATCGCGTCGCGGATGGGGCCGTTCGCCGGCTACCAGGTGAACCGCGCGCCGATGATCGGCGTGATCGCGAAGCACCGCGCCGCCGTCGGCAACATCGAGAACGACGACATCGTGCCGGGCGACCTGCTCGCGGCCTGCCGGAAGGCATGGGACGACGCGCTGAACCTCGGCGAGGTGCACGGCTACCGGAACGCGCAGGCCAGTGTTTTAGCCCCGACTGGAACTATTTCTTTCATGATGGATTGCGACACCACGGGCGTCGAGCCGGACTTCTCGCTCGTCAAGTCGAAGAAGCTGGTCGGCGGCGGCGAGATCACGATCGTGAACAAGACGGTGCCGATGGCGCTCGACAAGCTCGGCTACGCGCCGCGCGAGGTCGCGGAGATCGTCGCGTACGTCGACGAGCGCAACACCGTCATCGGCGCGCCGTACGTGAAGGCGGGGCACTATCCCGTCTTCGACTGCGCCGTGGGTGACCGGGCGATCCACTACCTCGGCCACGTGAAGATGATGGGTGCGACGCAGCCCTTCATCTCCGGCGCGATCTCCAAGACGGTGAACCTGCCGGAAGAGGCGACCGTCGAGGACGTGATGAGCCTGTATGTCGGCGCGTGGCGGCTCGGCGTCAAGGCGATCGCGATCTACCGCGACAACTGCAAGGTCGCGCAGCCGCTGTCGAGCTCGGGTAGCGAGGGCAAGGCGACGCCGCCGGTGCACGTGCACGAGCGCAAGCGGCTGCCCCTCGATCGCACCGAGGTCGGCAGGAAGTTCCAGGTCGGCGACCACGAGGGCTACATCCACGTCGGCCTCTACGACGACGGCAGCCCCGGCGACATCTTCGTCGACATCGCCAAGGACGGCACGACGATGGCCGGCCTGATGAACTCGCTCTGCCTCGCCGTCTCGATGGGCCTCCAGTACGGCGTGCCACCGGAGGTCTACGTCTCGAAGCTGTCGCACATGCGCTTCGAGCCGAGCGGCCTGACGAACGACGCGGACATCCGCGTCGCGAAGTCGATCGTGGACTACATCTTCCGCTGGTTCGGCAAGCGGTTCCTGACGCCCGAGCAGCAGGAGGAGCTGGGGATCCTCTCGCCCGAGGTGAAAGCGATGCTCGCCGACCGCTACGCGAACGGCGGCGAGACCGCCGCACCGGCGAACCCCGCGGAGACGCCGGCGCCCGGCCAGACGGCGCTCTTCAACTCGTGGGAGGACGCCGTCGAGTGCGCACGCTGCGGCGGCCGCATGGTGCGCACAGGCTCCTGCTACACGTGCAGGGACTGCGGCACGAACACCGGCTGTAGCTGAGTCACGGTGGGCCGTCCGAGAGGGCGGCCCACACGGATTCGCCACCGACTTGCGCCTCCGCGAGCCGGGCTCACCGCGCCCGATCGCGGTCACGCAGCTCGTACTTCTTGATCTTCCCGGTCGACGTCTTCGGGAGCTCGCCGAACTCGACCTCGCTCGGCGCCTTGAATCCCGCCAGCGTCTCGCGCGCGAAGGCGATCAGCTCCGCCTCAGTCACCGTCGCTCCCGCCCTGAGCGTCACGAACGCCTTCGGTCGCTCGCCCCACTTCTCGTCGGGAATCGCGACCACCGCAGCCTCGAGTACGTCGGGGTGGCGGGCGAGCGCGCCCTCCACCTCGATCGTCGAAATGTTCTCGCCGCCCGAGATGATGATGTCCTTGGCGCGGTCGCGCAGCTCGATGTATCCGTCCGGGTGCATCACGCCCAGGTCGGCCGAGTGGAACCAGCCGCCGCGAAACGCCTCCGCCGTCGCGTCTGCGTCGTCGAAGTAGCCCTTCATGACGTTGTTGCCGCGCATGACTACCTCACCCATCGTGGCGCCGTCCGCCGGGACGTCGTTCATCTCGGCGTCGACCACGCGCACCGGATCGGCGGTCACATTGGAGAGGCCCTGCCGGGCCTTCAGGCGGGCCCGCTCCTCGACGTCCAGCTCGTCCCAATCGGGATTCCACTCGCAGATCGTGATCGGCCCGTACGTCTCCGTCAGGCCGTAGACGTGGTTGATCTGAAAGCCCAGCGCCTCGGTTCGCTCGATCACGGCAGGCGGCGGAGGAGCACCCGCAGTCGTGACGAGAACCGGCCGTTCGAGCGTGTGCGCAGCCGGATCGGAGGCGAGCATTACGAGCACGGTCGGGGCGCCGTTCAGGTGCGTCACGCCCTCGTCCTCGAGCAGCTTCCAGACGAGCGGGGGATCGACCTTGCGCAGACAGACGTGCGTGGCGCCGACGGCCGTCACGGCCCAGGTGAAGCACCAGCCGTTGCAGTGGAACATCGGCAGCGTCCACAGGTACACCGACCGCGAGTCGAGCCGCGCATGGACGACCTCCGCGAGCGCGTTCAGGTACGCGCCCCGGTACGTGTACATGACGCCCTTCGGACGTCCGGTCGTTCCGCTCGTGTAGTTGATGCTGATCGTGTCGTCCTCCGACTCGAGCCGGTTTTCCGGCTCGCCGTCTTCGGCCGAAGCCAGGAACTGCTCATAGTCGCCGCCTTCGCCGCAGACGAGGACGCGCTCGACAGACGCGCCGTCGACGAGGTGAGCGAGCGTTTCGTCGACCACGACCGCGCGCGCACCGGAGTGGCCCAGGATGTAGGCGATCTCGTCGGAGGTCAGCCGGGTGTTGATTGCCACCAGCACTCCGCCGGCCGCGGGTACGCCGTAGTGCGCCTCGAGCAGCTCGCTCGTGTTCGGCGCGAGAAACGCGACCCGGTCGCCTCGCTCGATCCCGCTGCTCTGGAGGGCGACGGCAAGGCGCCGGGAGCGCTCTCGCAACTCGCTCCAGGTCAGGCGATGGTCGCCGTCGACGACGGCCACACGTGTCGGGAAGGCAGCCGCGCTCCGCTCGAGGAACGAAACCGGCGTAAGTCGTGACAGATGGACGCCCTGAGGCACTCGCGCTAGCGTACTCGCGTGGCTGCGATTTCGACGGCCTTCCAGACCATCCTCGTGGCGCAGGAAGGCGTCGCCGCGCGCATCACGCTCAACCGCCCCGAGAAGCGGAATGCGCTGTCACTCGAGCTCATGGAGGAGCTGATCGACTCGCTCGTGGCGCTCGGTGCCGACTCCGACGTGCGGGCAATCGTGATCGAAGGGGCGGGCGTCGCGTTCTCGGCCGGCCACGACCTGAGCGAGATGGTCGGCCGCGATCTTCCGTTCTACCAGCGGCTCTTCGACGTCTGCACCGAGCTGATGGAGACGATCCACCGCATCCCGCAGCCGGTGATCGCGAAGGTGCACGGCATCGCCACCGCCGCGGGTTGCCAGCTCGTCGCCGCGTGCGACCTCGCCGTTGCGGCCGACGACGCGCGCTTCGCGACACCCGGAGTGAAGATCGGCCTCTTCTGCTCCACGCCGATGGTCCCCCTCTCGCGCGCGATCGGCAGAAAGCGCGCGCTCGAGATGCTGCTCACCGGCGATCTCGTCGACGCGAACAGGGCGCTCGAGTGGGGGCTTGTCAACCGCGTGGTGCCGTCCGGCGAGTTGGAAGACGCGGTCACGGGCCTGGTCGAGGCGATCGCGCGCTCGAGCCCACTCACGGTCAGGATCGGCAAGGAGGCCTTCTACGCGCAAGTCGAGCTCGACGAGCACCGCGCGTACGACCTCACGAAGTCCGTGATGGCCATGAACTCGATGGCGACCGACGCGCAAGAGGGCATCTGCGCCTTCCTCGAGAAGCGCCAACCGAGCTGGCAGGGCGAGTAGTCGCTCCGGCTGCGGAAAACCCGCAGCCGGGCTCAGCGGCCTCGCCGATGGCGCGGCGACTCATCGCGGCGAGAGTCGAGGGGAGCGACAAGGAGGCTCCACATGAAAGCGCTGGTCTACCACGGACCGGGAATACGCAGCTGGGACGAGGTGCCCGACCCTGCGATTCAGGATCCGACGGACGCGATCGTCCGGATCGACTCCTCCACCATCTGCGGCACCGACCTGCACATCCTCAAGGGCGACGTCCCCACGGTGAAGCCGGGCACGATCCTCGGCCACGAGGCCGTCGGCACCATCGTCGAGATCGGGAGCGCGGTCACCACGCTGCGAGCCGGCGACCGGGTGCTCGTCTCCTGCATCACCTCGTGCGGACGCTGCCGCTTCTGCAAGGAGGGCCACTACGGCCTCTGCAGCGGCGGGGGCGGCTGGATCTTCGGCCACCTGATCGACGGCCTCCAGGCCGAGTACGCACGGGTGCCGTTCGCCGACACCTCCGTCTACAAGGTTCCCGACGACCTTTCGGATGAGCAGGTGCTCTTCCTCGCCGACATCCTGCCGACCGCGTACGAGGTCGGGATCCTGAACGGCCGCGTGCAGCCGGGCGACACTGTCGCGATCGTCGGCGCGGGGCCGATCGGGCTCGCCGCGATCCTGACGGCCAGGCTCTTTTCGCCGGCCCACATCATCGCGATCGACCTCGACGACTCCCGCCTCGAGAAGGCGCGGGAGTTCGGCGCCGACGTCACGATCAACAACGGCAGCGAGGCTGCTGTTGAAACCGTGATGAAGCTGACGGGCGGCCTCGGAGCAGACGTCGCGATCGAGGCGGTCGGAGTCCCCGACACCTTCGAGCTCTGCACGGAGCTCATCCGGCCGGGCGGCCGCGTAGCGAACGTCGGCGTCCACGGCCACTCCGTGACGCTGCACCTGGAGACGCTGTGGATCCGCGACGTCACGATCACGACCGGCCTCGTCGACACGTTCACGACCGCCGACCTGATGAAGCTGATCTCCGTGGGCAAGCTCGACGCGACGCCGTTCGCGACGCACCGCTTCCCGCTCGAGGAGACCATGTCGGCCTACGACACGTTCGGCGACGCGGCGAAGACACACGCGCTCAAGGTCGTGCTCGAGGGGGTCGGGGTGGCCGCGCGCGAGCCGGCGCCCGAGGAGGCACTCGCCGTCCTCGCTTAGCGACTGCAGCATGTTGCGCGAGGGCGTCCGTAGTACGCCGCAAGTGGATCGGCGCTTCCCCTGACGGCCACCCAGCCCGGGGGCGACTAGACCTCCCGCCAAGGAGGTAACACATGCGCACCAAAGCGCTCGTTCTCGCGCTGTTCAGCGCGACGCTCGTCCTTGTCTTTACCGGCGCCGCCTCGGCAGCGGCGTTCATCGTCCTACACAGCTTCGGCGGCCCGGACGGGGAGACCCCTGCCGCACCGCTCGTCCAGGGCGCCGACGGGTTCGTCTACGGAGTCGCAGCACACGGCGGCGACTTCACGGTGCTGCCCCCCGACGGCGGCGGCACGATCTTCCGCCTGGACGCGAGCGGCACCGTCACGACGCTCCACACCTTCAAAGGACCCGAGGGAGCCCACCCCAATAGCCTGATCCAGGGTCGTGACGGCTTCTTCTACGGCACCGCAACCCTGGGTGGCCAACCGTCGATCTCGAATCTCAACCCCGGGTTAGGGACGATCTTCCGCATGGACGCAACCGGCGTGGTGACCGTGCTGCACGTCTTCCCGTACTCGATCGGGGGCGGGTCGTCTCAGCCGGGGCCGATCGTGCAGGGCGCCGACGGTGCCCTCTACGGGGGTGCGCTCGGAGAGTTCGGGACGACCGCCGTCGGCGGGTACATCTACCGATTCGATCCGTTCACCGGCGACTTCCGCCACCTGCATGACTTCGCCGGCAGCGACGGCGCAGTCCCGACTGGGCCGCTCTTCCAGGCCGGCGACGGATTCTTCTACGGGACAACCAACCAGGGTGGGCTGTGGAATTCGGGCGTCATCTACAAGGTCGACGTCCTCGGCCACTTCGTGCTCCTCCACAGCCTCTCACCGTTCTTTCCCGGCGAGGGCTCCGAGCCTAAGGGCGGCGTGATCCAGGCGAGCGACGGCTTCTTCTACGGCACGACCCATCTCGGCACCTACTTCGGCGAGATCTTCCGCATGGACGCCGCCGGCAACTTCACGGTCATCCACCGCTTCGACGCCTACGCGAGCGACGGGGGGAGCCCGCTGAGCGGGCTGATCGAGAGTCGCGACGGCTTCCTCTACGGGACGGCTCCGATCGGCGGCCAGCCGGTCACCTCTCCGAGCCGCCACGGGGTGGTCTACCGGGTCGACAAGGCCGGCGCCGTCACGGTCATGCACACCTTCACGGGTCAGGACGGCTACACGCCCTGGGCCGCGCTCGTGCGCGGCGCCGACGGCGGGCTGTACGGCTCGACCGTGATCGGTGGGGCGCTGGGGCTCGGCGTGCTGTTCCGCATCGACACCGCGGCTCCGGTTCCGGCACCGCTGCCGACGCCGAAGGGAATCGCCCTCGCGCCGTTCAGCCTCGCCGGCGGGCAGAGCTCGACCGGGACGGTCACGCTCAGCGGCCCTGCGCCGTCGGGCGGTGCGGTGATCACGCTCTCGAGTAGCTCGTCGGTGGCCTCCGTCCCGGCGACGGTGGCGGTGCCCGCGGTCGCGACGAGCGCTTCGTTCACCGTCTCGACGACGCGGGTCAAGCGCACGACGGCGGTGAAGCTCACAGCGAGCTACAACGGCGCCTCGGTCTCGGCCAAGCTGACCGTCACCCGCTGATCAAGCCGCCCGGCCTCCCTCGATCGAGGGAAGCCGGGCGCCGCTTCGGGTCAGGGTTAGTCGTTCCGAAGGGGTACGAGAACGAGCCCCGGATGCCGATGGGCTGGAGGTGAGCTTTCAGCACTTCCGCCCGAGCCGTTTCGTCGCAGCCCATCTGGTCTTCGTCGCGGCCGCGGTCGTGGGCATCGTGGCCGGCCACACGACGATCGCCCTCGCCGTCGCGGTCATCGGCGGCCTGCTCGCACACGTTGCCGGCCGGGGACTGACGAGCGCACGCACGGACGCGATCGAGCGGCGGTACCAGCACCTCGTCGAAGAGATGCCGGTCTCGCTCTACATCTCCGCGCTCGATGAGCGCAGCAACGCGCTGTACGTGAGCCCGGCGATCGTCGACCAGCTCGGCTACTCCCTCGACGAGTGGCGCGGGAACCCGCAGCTCTTCGAGGAGCTACTCCACCCCATGGACTCGGAGCGCGTGCTCAACGCGGTCGAGACCTCGAAGCAAGAGGGCGATCCCTACGAGGCGGAGTACCGTCTGATGCGCAAGGACGGCTCGGTCATCTGGGTCCAGGATCGAGCGGTCACCGTGCTCGACGCCCGCGGCCGACGCCTTCACTGGCAGGGCTTCCTCGTCGACGTGACGGCGCGCAAGCACGCCGAGGCGCGCTACCGCACCCTCGTCGAGCAGCTGCCGCTGATCACGTATGTCGACTCGCCCCGCTCGGCCGACGAGGCGGCACCGTACACGAGCCCGCAGATCGAGAAGATCCTCGGCTATTCGCTGTCGCAGTGGCACTCCGACCCGGAGTTCTTCCTCGAACACCTCCACCCACAGGACCGCGACCGCGTGCGCGATGCCCAGCATTCGGCGCGCGAAAGCGGCGAGCCACTCGAGATCGAGTACCGGTTCATCTCCGAGGGCGGCCGGGTCGTCTGGCTCCAGGACAGCTACACGACGGTCTGCGACGAGGCGGGCCGGCCCTGGTACGCGCAGGGATTCGCAGTCGACATCACCGCGCGCAAGGAGGCGGAGCGCGACCGCGAGGCGCTGCTCACGCAGGCCCAGGCGCAGAACGAGCGGCTAACGAAACTCGACCGGCTGAAAGACGAGTTCATCGCGCTCGTCTCACACGAGCTCCGGACGCCGTTGACCTCGATCCGCGGCTACCTCGAGCTGCTCGTGGACGACCCGGAGACGCTCATGCTGCCGGATCTCCAGCACAGCTGGCTCCAGGTGATCGACCGCAACTCGGAGCGGCTCCTCCGCCTCGTGGAGGATCTGCTGCTCACGGCGCAGGCGAGCGCGGGCGCGCTCGCGCTCGAAATGGATGAGATCGACCTCGCCGCAGTCGTCGAGCATGCCGTCGAGGCCGGCAGCCCGCTCGCGTCGACCCGGGGGATCAGCCTCACGAGCTCGGTCGACGCGGCGCCGTTCGTGAGCGGCGACCGGGTGCGCATCGGCCAGGTGATCGACAACCTCATCTCGAACGCGCTCAAGTTCACACCGGAGGGCGGCCGCGTCGAGGTGCGCGCGTCCGCGAGGCGCGGAGTCGCACGCATCGAGGTGTGCGACACCGGCATGGGGATCTCCGAGGACGAGCAGGTACAGCTCTTCGAGCGGTTCTTCCGCACGGCGCGCGCACAAGACGAGGCGATTCCCGGCGTGGGTCTCGGCTTGTCGATCACGAAGGCGATCGTCGAGGCCCACGGCGGCCGCATCAGCGTCCGGAGCGTCGAAGGCAAGGGCACGACATTCCGGGTCGACCTGCCCTCCGGGCAGGCCGAACGCGTTGGCATCAGCTCGGCCGCCTGACCTACCTCTTCACCAGCGCGGAAACTCGCGCCCGGTAGACCTGCATGTCCGCACGCACCCAGTCGCCGTGCGTCTGACGCCTCCACGGCGCGAACAACTCCTTGTGGTAGGGGCTCGACAGGCTCTCGTTGTGGCCGATGACGTTCGCGAGCACGATGCCGTACTTCACCATCAGCCACGCCGTCAGGTCGAGCGACGAGCGCATCTCGGCGCGATTGCTCAGCACCTGCGCGTCGGACGTGCCGACGTGCTCGATTCCGATTGCGACGTAGTTCAGCCCGACGGTGTGCCGGCACATGATCGTCGTGCGCACGAGCTGGTAGATCGTCCCGTCCCGGTCGATGATGAAGTGCGCGCAGACACCCGGCAACTGGTGCAACTCACGGTCGGGGACATCCGCCGCGAACGTGTTGTACGCCGACGAGAAGCTCGTCGATGCGGTGTAGTGCTCGACGATCACCTTCGGCTTCAGCACGTACGAGCGGATGCCGTAGTGGCGCTCGGCGTACTGCGCCATCTCGGCCTTCCGCTTCGCGCCGAACGGGATCGGCTTCCAGACGATGTGCGGCTTCGAGGGTGCGACGAGCGCGGCAGCGAGTAGAAGCGCGACCACCACCGGACTACGGTAGCCGGAGCCGAAAGACGCCGTCGGCGAGGGGCTCGACCCGCCAGCGCTCGAGGAACGCCTGCGCGAACGGACGTCCCGGCTCGGCGACCAGCAGGTCGCCGCCGAGCTGCGGCAGAAGCTCGAGCAGCTGCTCGGCGTTGCGCCGCTCATAGAGCAGATCGGCTCCGAGCACGACGTCCCACGGCGCTCCGCGCAGCAGCGGCGCCGGGTCGTCCCACCGCACGCACTCCGCGCTCAGGGAGATCCCGTTCCGCTCCGCGTTGACACCCAGGAGCTCGATGGCATCTTCTGCCCAGTCGGTCGCGAGCACGTCGGCCCCGCCGAGCGCGGCCGCGAGCGACGGAAGACCGAGCCCCGCGCCGATCTCGAGCACGCGCGCCCCGCGCAGCGGAAGACCCGCGACGACCTCCGCGAGCGCGACGCCGCTCGGCCACAGCTCCGCCCAGTACGGGAGGAACTCGTCCTCGTCGAACGCCTCCTCGTCGATCAGGGCGTCGGCCTGCGGCGGGCGCAGCAGTCGTAGCGTCCGCCCGCCGAGCCCGATCTCGTCGTCGATCAGCTCCACGCGTAGAGGTCGACCGGGACTCCGTCCGGGTCGCTGATCTGCGCGTACCGCTGGCCCCAGTCCGCGTCCCAGGGCTCCTTGCGGCTGGGGAAGCCGGCCTCGACGACCCGCGCGTAGACCTCATCGACCTGCGCCCGGCTGTCGCACTCAAAGGCGAGTCCGAGCTGGTTCCCGTCGGCGCGCACCCAGCCGGCGTCGAAGCTGCGGACGACGTCCTCGGTGTCGAGCATCAGGCGGACGCCGTTTCCGAGCTCGATGTCGAGATGGCCGTCGGGGTCGGGCACGTCGAGCCCGAGCAACCGGTAGAAGCGCACCGACTCCGCCATGTCGGAGCTGATGATCCCGATCGCGTTCAACCGCGGCACGCCTCGCACGCTAACGGATAGCGTCGAAGACATGAACCTTCGACAGCTCGGATTCAGCGATCTGCGGGTCTCGGAGATCAGCCTCGGCTCGTGGCTCACCTACGGCGGCGGCGTCGAGCGCGCGGAGGCAGAAGCCTGCGTCGCGAAGGCGTTCGAGGTCGGCATCAACTTCGTCGACACGGCGAACGTGTACGCGCGCGGCAAGGCGGAGGAGTTCCTCGGTGAGGCGCTGGCAGAGCGTCCGCGCGAGTCGTACATCCTCGCGACGAAGCTCTTCGGATCGATGTCCGACACCGACGCCGGCCTCTCGCGCGAGCAGGTGCTCAAGCAGATCGACGCCTCACTCGCACGGCTGCGCACGGATTACGTCGATCTCTATCAGTGCCACCGCTACGACTGGGACACGCCACTCGAGGAGACGATGCAGGCGCTGACGGAGGTCGTGCAGGCGGGCAAGGCGCGCTATCTCGGCTTCAGCGAGTGGCCTCCGGAGAAGATCAGAGAGGCACTCGAGCTGCCGGGAGTCGAGAAGTTCGTGTCGAGCCAGCCGCAATACTCGATGCTCTGGCGTCCCGAGCGGGAGCTCTTCGAGCTGTGCACAGAGCGCGGCATCTCACAGATCGTGTGGTCGCCCCTCGCACAGGGCGTGCTCACCGGCAAGTACAAGCCCGGAGAGCAGCCGCCCAAGGGCAGCCGGAAGGCGTCGGGGACGATGGGTATGTTCATGGGCCGCTACGACGACACGCTGCTCGAACGGGTGCAGCGGCTGGGGACGATCGCGGACGAGCTCCGGGTCTCGCCGGCGCAGCTCGCGCTCGCCTGGGTGCTCCACGAGCCGAACGTCGCGTCGGCGATCATCGGCGCCTCGCGGCCGGAGCAAATCGAGGAAAACGCCGCCGCGTCGGGGATCGTCCTGGGCGAGGAGACGTTGCGGCGCATCGACGAGATCCTGGCCGACAGCGTGGTATACGAGGCCGCCGCGGCGTCCTAGCATGCGCCAAATGGAACGAGACGTCGCAGTTGTCCTCTCGGGCGGCGCCGTCAACGGCGTGCTGATCGAGTTGGGTTTCCTCCAGCGGCTGCGGGAGACCGACCTCTGGCCCCGCATCGGCTGGATCTACGGCACGTCGGCCGGCGCGCTCGCCGGGACGATGGCCGCCCTCGACCGCCTCGACGAGCTCGAAGACTTCATGCTCAGCCTCCAGCCGGAGGAGACGTTCCGGCCGCATTCGCTGTGGCGCATGCCGCTGCTCGGCTCGCACGACTACAAGTTGCCGGAGACGGTCGCGGAGTGGTTCGGCGACCTCGAGGACCTCGCGCGCGACCTCGCCCGTTCGCCCGTCGAGATGGTCGTCTGCGCAACCGACGTGAGCGTCGACGCGCACGGCGAGGGCGCCCGCGCGTACGAGCTCAGCTACTCGTCGCGCTCGACGCCGCCGGAGACGATGGCGCAGGCGATCCTCACCTCGGCCGCAGTCAGCGCGCTCGTGCTGCCGAGACCGATCGGCGACCGGATCGCGACCGACGGCGCGTGGGTCCGCAACTTCCCGCTCGGGCACGCGTACCACCAGCCCGGAGTCGAGCTGATCGTGAGCTTCCGCTACCTGCCGACGTATCCACAGATGAGCGGCGCGTGCTGGAGCGGCTCCGCCGCCGGCTCGAGCGGTTCCCGAAGATCCCACCGATCAAGGCGCTGATCACCGAGCTGCGCGAATCGGAGGAGCGCGCCGCGCGCGGAGAGCCGGCGCATTGGGGAGACATGATGGTGCGGCTCATGCGCGTCGCGATGCAGCAGAACACCGTGCAGGAGGAGCGCAGCGCGCGAGAGCGCGACGAAGCGCTCGCCGCGCTCGAAGCGCTGCGGGAGGACGTCGACGCGATCGTGCGCCGCGAGGGCGGCCGCCGCGGCGAGCGGATCGCGCTCGCGGTCGGCGAGCGGTTCGCAGCGGCGCAGTTCCCGTTCCTCGGCAGTCGCCTGATTCCGCGGATCGCCGTCCAGAGCACCGCCGGCGAAGCCAATCTCGAGACCGGCCTTCGCAACCCGCCGCCCTGGACCGAGGCCAAGAAGCGCGAGTTGATCGCGCGCGGCTACGCGCTCCTCGACGACGTGCTCGAGGAACGCGAAGTCGCTTAGCCGGAAGGCACGACCTTCCCGGGGTTGAGGATCCCGTTCGGGTCGAACAGCTGCTTGATGCCGCGGAAGAGCGGGATCAGGTCGCCGTGCTCCTGT
>JBGQKY010000074.1:0-12480 GCA_041499745.1 Gaiellaceae bacterium | reverse complement strand
GTGAACCTCGCGCCGTCGAACTGCGTGCAATGCGGGGCGATCACCGCCAAGGGTGGACGCCTGACGCCGCCCGAAGGCGGCTCCGGCCCGGAATACACGCTGACGTAACCCTCCTCGGAGCCTTACGCATGACTTACGAGCGCAGAACCCTCGGCTGACCACCGGCGGGCACATTCAGTGCACACGGTTTCTATTTCGGAGGTCATTCGATGCGCACCAAGCTCTTTATCCTCTCGCTCGCGGCGTCCCTACTCTGCGTCAGCGCTGCAAGCGCCGGCAACGGCCATGCAAAGATTCGCTACTCGTTCCTCGGTCAACTGACCGCGACGCCCGCAAACGGCGGCGTCTCGATCACGGTGCAGGGCGGCAACAGGGTCGCGCTGCGCGCGATGCTCGGCCAGCCGGTCACGCAGACGTTCGCGTACGGCGAGAAGACCGAGTTCCTCAAGTGGTCGAAGGGAATCCCGACCGTCGTGCAGGCAGGCGACCTCGCCACCGGCGACTTCGTGTGGGTCCATGTGCGCGCTGAGCGCAACTCGGCGCTCGCCGACATCGAGCAGGCTCAGGCCGGCATCGTCGGCGATCACGGCACGCAGCTCTTCAAGGCCAACAAGCCGCTCTACCTCTTCCGCGGCACGTTGACGGCCGTCGGCTCCTCGAACGTGACCGTTCACGTCACGGGCGGCGACCGGCGAGCGCTGCGCCTCCTCATCGGCTCCTCGACCGACCAGTCGTTCACATTCGGTGAGGGCACGATCTTCCTGCTCTGGCAGGGCAAGGTGCCGACCGTCATCGACGCCTCCAAGCTCGTGATCGGCGACCGGATCGTCGTTCGGATCCGCGCCGACAAGGGCTCTTCCCTCGCGCAGGTCACCTCGACCGCCGCCAACCACATCGGCGACCGGGAGCCCGCGCAGGCGAGCTAGCTTTCCCCGCCGGCCCGGAGGGCGCTTCCCGCGCCCTCCGGGCCCGTTTTACAGAGGCCTTACTCGGGCGAAGAAGAAGGAGTCGAAGATATGAATATGAACCGCCGCCGCTTCATGCTCCTCGCCGTGACACTCGTCGCGGTGAACTCCTTTTTCTGGCTCGCCTCCGGCGGGTTCGCTCTCTCGAAGGCGGTCATCACCCAGTTCTTCGGCAACAACCTGATCCGCGCCGAGGTGCTCGTGCAGTCGCCCGGCGGCGTCCAGGACTGGCGGATCGACCGCGGCGTCATCACCGCCGTCTCCGGTACGACCCTCACGCTTCGCGAGAAGGATGGGACATCGGTGTCGGTCCAGGTCGATCCGAACGCCCGTATCCAAGGTCCCCCGCGCTTCTTCTCGGTCGCAAAGCTGCGGCCGCGCGTCCGCGTCGTCCTCTACCACCAGGCCAATCTTCCGGCCGAAATCGTGCAGGTAGAGGGCGTCGGCGGGTAAATAAGGGGAGATGGCCGTAGCGGCAACCGGGGGCGTCCTGCTTCTCGTCGAGGACGACGACTCGATCGGCCGTCTCGTGAAGGCCTACCTCGAGCAGCAGGACGGGTGGCGGGTAGTGTGGCTGCGCACCGGCGAAGAAGCGGTCGCGGAGCTGCGGCGGCATCCGGTGCGGCTGGTCGTGCTCGACATCGGCTTGCCCGGGATCGACGGCTTCGAGGTGTGCCGCCAGATGCGCGCCCACTCGAAGGTGCCGATCGTGATGCTCACCGCCCGCGACGAGGAGCCCGACCGCGTCGCCGGGCTCGAGCTCGGTGCCGACGACTACGTCTCGAAGCCGTTCTCTCCGCGGGAGCTCTCGGCGCGGATCAAGGCGATCCTGCGGCGCGTCGAGCAGCGAAACGAGGACGAGGTTCTCACGTCGCACGAGATCGTGCTCCGCCGCGACTCGCACGTGGTCACGGTCGCCGGCGAGGTCATCGAGCTGACCGCGAAGGAGTTCGACCTGCTGGCGTGCTTCCTCGAGCATCCCGGCCTCGTCCTCTCCCGCGAGAAGCTGCTCGATCTCGTCTGGGGCATGACCTACCCCGGCGGAACGCGAACCGTCGACGTGCACGTCGCGCAACTGCGACGCAAGCTCGGCGACCCGGACTCGATCCGCACCGTGCGCGGGTCCGGGTACAAGCTCGCTGCCGCATGACGAGCCTCCGCCGCCGGCTGTTCCAGGCGATCGTGCTGGTCGTCGTGCTCTGCGTCGGCCTCACCGTCGCGGTCGGGCTCGTGCTGACGCGGCGTGCGGTCGACCGTGGCGCGCTGCGCGACGTTTCCCACCAGGCAGATCTCATCGCCGGCAGCCAGGGCACCGGCATCGTCGTGACGCCGCATTTCGAGCAGCTCGCGCCGTACCTGGCGCAGCAGCACGAAAGCTCTTACGACGACGCGTCGATCCTGCCGGAGCGCGCGCGCATTCGTCTGGCTCACGGCAAGTCTGCCGACGGCTCGGTGACGATCAACGGGGTGGACATGTTCTTCGCAGCTCGGCGCGTGACCGGGCAGAAGAAGCCGTTCATTCTCCTGCGGCCGAAGAGCATCACGAACGCCAGCTGGACGCCGTACGTCTACAGCCTGCTCCTCGCTGCGCTCGTCGGCGGTGCGCTCGCTGCGCTCGTGGCGTTGCTCCTCGCGCGCCGGATCGCCCGGCCGGTGGGTCGTGTCGCCGACGCGAGCCGGAGCCTTGCGCGCGGCGAGCACCCCGATCCGGTACCGGTCGAGGGCGCCGCCGAGCTTGCGACCCTCGCGACCGCGTTCAACGACCTCGCCTCCCAGCTTGCCCGAGCCCGCGAGGCGGAGCGAAACTTCCTCCTCTCCGTCAGCCACGAGCTGAAGACGCCGCTGACGGCCATTCGCGGCTACGCCGAGGCGGTCCAGGACGGCGCGATCGACGCACGCGAGGCGGCCGCCACCGTGGTGCAGGAGGCTGCGCGCCTCGAGCGGCTCGTGCACGACCTGCTCGACCTCGCCCGCATGAACCGCACCGACTTCAGCGTCCACTCGAGCGAGATCGACCTTGCCGAGGTCGCCGAGGAGGCAGTGCGGCGCTACCACCCGCAGGCCGACGCGTTCGGCGTCACGTTGAGCACGAGCTCGGACGGGCCCGTTCCGGCGATCGCCGACGCGGACCGCGTGCTCCAGGTGATCTCCAACCTCGTCGAGAACGCGCTACGCCTCGCGCCGGCGGGCGGCGAGGTTCGCGTCGTCGCCGCAGAGCCGGGCACGCTGCGCGTCGAGGACACGGGGCCGGGCCTCGAGCCCGACGATCACCCGCATGCGTTCGAGCGTTTCTACCTCCACGAGCGCTACGGGAAGGAGCGGAAGGTCGGCACGGGCCTCGGCCTCGCGATCGTCAAGGAGTTGACGGAGGCCATGGGAGGCAGCGTCTCCGTCGAGAGCGAGCCGGGCCGGCTCACGAGCTTCACGATCCGCCTCGGCGTGCCTGCGCGCGTAATCTCTCGCGCGTGATCTCGATCGACGACGTCGAGCGGGCCGCCCACACGATCGCCGGCCGGGTCTATCGCACACCTTTGCTCCGCTCCGACGTGCTCTCGGAGCAGGTTGGAGCAGATGTGCACTTCAAGGCCGAGCTTCTCCAGCGCACCGGCTCCTTCAAGGTGCGGGGCGCGCTCAACCGGATCGAGGAGCTCACGGACGACGAGCGTGCACGCGGCGTGATCACCATCTCCGCAGGCAACCACGCGCAGGCAGTCGCGTGGGCCGCGCGCGAGGCGGGGCTCGACGCGCTCGTCGTCAGTTGGGCGACTGCCGACGAGCTGAAGATGGATGGGACGCGCCGCTACGGCGCGACCGTCGATCAGACCGCTGCCGATCCGACGTCGGCATTCGCACGGCTGGAAGAGCTCCAACGGGAGTCGGGCCGGACGCTCATCCATCCGTTCAACGACCCGGCGGTGATCGCCGGGCAGGGAACCGTCGCGTTCGAGATCTTCGAGGACCGACCGGTCCCCGACGTCATGCTCGTCCCGGTCGGAGGCGGAGGGCTCGTGAGCGGGATCGCCGTGGCGATGAAAGCGCGCAGGCCGGACGCCAGGGTGATCGCCGTGGAGCCTGAGCTCTCCCCGGCGCTGCACGACGCCTTGAAGGCGGGCCGCTCGGTGCCGGTGACGCCGCGGAGCGCTGCGGACGCGCTCAGCGGCCCGTTCGCCGGCGAAAACTGCGTCGAAATCTGCCTCAAACTCGGGGTCGAGTCCGTGCTCGTGACCGAAGACGAACTCCGAGAGGGCTTCCGCTGGCTCTACACGCGGATGAAGCTCGCCTGCGAGCTCGGGGCCGCCGCCTCGACCGCGGCGATCCTGTCCGGCAAGGTGCAGGTCGAGGCCGGCCAACACGTCGTGTCGGTCATATCGGGCGGCAACGTGGCTCCGAAACAGGCCGCTGCTATCCTGGCTTCATGAAGGCTGAGATCCATCCCGAGTACGTTTTCGCGACGGTGACGTGCTCATGCGGGAACACGTTCCAGACGCGGTCGACGAAGCCCGAGCTCCACGTCGAGATCTGCTCGAACTGCCACCCGTTCTACACGGGCAAGCAGAAGCTCGTGGACACGGGCGGCCGGGTGGAGCGCTTCCAGAAGCGCCTCGAGCGGGCCGAGCGCGCCAAGCGCGCCAGCACTCGTTAGGACTCAATGGCTTCCACTGTTGGAGGGCAGGCTGTCCTCGAGGGCGTGATGATGCGTGGCCCGGGAAACTGGGCCGTCGCCGTCCGGACCCCGAGCGGCGAGATCGCGCAGGTCTCCCGGCAGATCGACTCGCAGATGGCGAAGCATCGGCTGCTCCGGCTGCCGATCATCCGGGGCGTCATGGCGCTCGGCGAGTCGCTCGCGATCGGCTTCCGCGCGCTCGCGATCTCCGCGAACTACGCCGCGCAGGAGGAGAGTGTGGACGGCAAGAGCGGCGAGGAGGTCTCGACCGAGCTGTCGCGCGGCGCGCTCATCTTCGCGTTCGCGATCGCGATCGGATTCGCCGTGATGCTGTTCAAGGTGACGCCGGGGCTCATCACCGAAGCGCTGCCGATCAAGAGCACCGGCTGGTTCGTGATCGTCGAGGGTCTGATCCGCGTGACGATCTTCGTCACGTACCTCTCGGTCATCTCGTTGCTGCCCGACCTGCGGCGCGTCTTCCAGTATCACGCCGCCGAGCACAAGGCGATCAACGCCTACGAGGCCGGTGTCGAGCTCACACCCGCGAACGTGCAGCGCTTCTCGCTCATCCATCCGCGCTGCGGGACCGCGTTCCTGCTCTGGGTGATGGTGATCGCCGTCTTCGTCTTCGCGTTCTTCGGCAGGCCCCACTGGTATTGGCTGATCGCCGAGCGGATCCTGCTGCTCCCGTTCATCGCCGGTCTTGCCTACGAGCTGATCCGCTTCGCGGGCCGCCACCAGAGCAACCGCGTGCTGATGGCCCTGCTCGCTCCGGGCATGTGGCTCCAGCGGCTGACCACCCGGGAGTGCTCGCTCGACCAGCTCGAGGTCTCGATCCGCGCGCTCGACGAGGTCCTGCAGCTCGAGGCGCCCCGCGGTGAGGACACGCTGCGCATCGAAGTCATGGCTTAACAGCCGAAAGTGCTTCGCACTTTCGGCTGGGTTAGGCACGCGTAGCGCTGCCGCTCCTGCGCTGCGGCCAGAGCGCGGTCTGGCCTCCGCGCGCAGGCGCCGATCCACCAAGAGCCCGTAGGCTTTGGAGCGGACCCAACCGAGAAAAAGGAGACGAGATGGCAACCGATCGTCGCGCTGACGTGACTTGGAACGGCGGCTTGCTGGACGGGAGCGGGACGATCCGCTCGACGACCAGTGGCGCTTTCGGCGGGCTCGCCGTCAGCTGGGCCGCACGCTCCGAGGACGAGACCGGCGGAAAGACGAGCCCGGAGGAGCTGATCGCCGCCGCGCACGCGGCGTGCTTCTCCATGGCTCTCTCGGCCGGCCTCGCGAAGGGCGGGACGCCGCCGGACGAGCTGAAGACCTCGGCCACGGTCACGTTCCAGCCGGGCGAGGGGATCACGAAGATCGCGCTGACGGTCGAGGGCGACGTCCCCGGTCTCGAGGAGGACGCGTTCCGGGAGGCTGCCGAGACCGCGAAGGTCAACTGCCCCGTATCGCAGGCGCTCGCCTCGGTCCCCGAGATCACGCTGGACGCGCGGCTACGCTGACCGGCGGCATGGCCGCCACGTTCGACAACCTCATCGACGACCTCGAGCGCTCCTACAAGGAAGTCCAGGAGCGGATGTCGGACCCGTCCGTCTACAACGACCACCGCGAGGCGGCCGACGTCGGCCGGAAGCTCAAGGAGCTCGAGGGCCCGTACAAGCTCGCCCAGGCGTGGCGCTCGGCGCGCGAGGACCTCGAGGCGGCACGCGACGACTCCGACCTGCGCGAGCTCGTCCCCGAGCTCGAGGAGCGGACGGCGCGGCTCGAGGAGGAGCTCCGGCACTCGCTGGCGCCGAGCGACCCCGCCGACCGCAAGGACGTCATCCTCGAGATCCGCCAGGGCGAGGGCGGCGACGAAGCCGCCCTCTGGGCCGCAGACCTCTACCGCATGCTCACCCGCTACGCGGAGCGCCGCGGCTTCAAGATCGAGGAGCTCGAGGCGAGCCCGAACGACGGCGGGGGCTACAAGCAGGTCTCGTTCGCGATCAAAGGCGACGGCGCGTATTCGGTCTTCAAGTGGGAGGGCGGAGGCCACCGCGTGCAGCGTGTTCCGTCGACCGAGTCGCAGGGCCGCATCCACACCTCGTCGGCGACGGTCGCGGTGATGCCGGAGGCCGAGGAGGTCGAGGTCCAGATCGACCCCAGCGATCTGAAGATCGACGTCTACCGCTCGACCGGCCCCGGCGGCCAGTCGGTGAACACGACCGACTCCGCCGTTCGCATCACGCACGTCCCGACCGGCGTCGTCGTCGCGATGCAGGACGAGAAGTCACAGCTTCAGAACAAGGAGAAGGCGATGCGCGTCTTGCGCGCCCGCCTCTACGAGCGGCAGCGCCAGCAGCAGCGGGCAGAGCTCGACGCGACCCGCCGCTCCCAGATCGGCAGCGGCGAGCGCGGGACGAAGATCCGGACGTACAACTTCCCCGAGAACCGCCTTACCGACCACCGGATCAAGCTCACCGTGCATCAGCTCGACCGGATCCTCCAGGGCGAGCTCGACGAGTTCACCGATGCGTTGACCGCCGAGGACCAGCGGCTCGGCCTGTCGGCGTGAAGCTCGGGGACGCGCTCCGCGAAGCGGAGCAGCGGCTCGCCGCCGCCGGAGTCGACACGCCCCGCGTCGACGCCGAGCTCCTGCTCGCGCATGTCCTGCATACGACACGCAGCCGGCTCTACGTCGACCGCGACCGCGACGTCGATGTCGCGTGGGAGCCGCTGCTCGCACGCCGCGAGGCCCGCGAGCCGCTGGCATACGTGCTCGGCGAGTGGGGCTTTCGCCGGCTGACGCTGAAGACCGACGCGCGCGCGCTCGTCCCGCGTCCGGAGACCGAGATCGTGGTCGAGCGGGCGCTCGCGCTGCTCGAGGGAGCCGAGGCTCCGCGCGTGCTCGACATCGGCGTCGGCTCCGGTGCGATCGCACTCGCACTGAAGGACGAACGGCCGGACGCGCAGGTCGTCGGCGTCGACATCTCGATCGAGGCGCTCGCGCTCGCGCGCGAGAACGCGGAGCGGCTCGGCATCGACGTCGAGATCCGCGAAGGCGACGTCAGCGCAGCGGCCGAGGGTTGGGAGCTCGTCGTGTCGAACCCGCCGTACGTCGACAATCTCGACCGGCTCGAGCCAGAGCTGCGCCACGAGCCGGAGTGCGCGCTCCTCGGTGCCGGCTTCCACGAGCGCATTGCGCGGACTGCCCAGACGCGGTTCATCGTCTTCGAGACCGGCGACGGCCAAGCGGACGAGGTCGCCCGCGCCGTGCGCGGAGCGGGCTACCGCGACGTTGCGATCACGCGTGACCTCGCCGGCGTGGAGCGCGTGGTCGAGGGGACACGATGAACGACGCCGTCCAGGCACTACGGGCCGGTAGAGCGGTGATCCTGCCGACCGACACGGTGTACGGCCTCTGCGCCTCCGCGTATAGCGCTGCGCCGGCGGAGCGCCTGTACAGATTGAAGGGCCGCGACCCACTCCAGCCGTCGGCGCTCCTCGCCTCCGACCTCGAGCTGCTCTTCGAGTGCGTGCCCGAGCTGCTCGGCCGCGCAGGGACGATTGCGCGCACGCTGCTGCCCGGGCCCTACACGCTGATCCTTCCGAATCCTGGGCGCCGCTACCGCTGGCTCACCGGCGCCAACCCAGACGCAATTGGCGTGCGTGTTCCAGAGTTGCCGCCCGAGGCGGAACACGTCGTGGCTCAGGTCGGCTGCGTCGTCGCGACGAGCGCGAACCTGCGCGACGGCCCGGACCCGCGCCGCGTCGACGAGATCCCGGCGGAGATCGTCGAGCACGTCGGCGCCGTCGTCGACGCCGGCGAGCTGCCCGGCACTCCGTCGACCGTCCTCGACTTCACCGGCGAGGAGCCGCGCGTCATCCGCGAGGGCGCCGCGCCCGCGGCTGAGGCCCTCGAGCGTGTCGCGGCTGCGCTGGAGTGAAGAGCCACGTCGCCGGCGACGATTCATCGCCGCGGCGCGCGGTGCTTGCCGTGACGACGGCCGAGGTGCCGCCGACGTTTCCGGACGCGTCGGCTGCCTGCACGCCGAGCGTGTAGGGGCCCTTCCGCTTCGGCGTCCACGCGAACGCGTACGGGGCGGCGTACTTCACCTCCGCAACGGCTCCGTTGACGGTCAACGTCACCTTGCCGACGCCGATGTCATCCGAGGCGTCCGCGAGGATCCTGCCGCCCTTCGTCGAGATGGTGACGGCCGGCAGCGCCCGGTCAGGGCAGGCGGCGGAGGTGCCATTGCGGGCGGCCGCGGCTGCGCCGCGGATCGCGGGCAGCGACGACTTCGGTGTCCCGTCCGCGTAGTACGGCCCCGACTGCCACGCGCCGAGCGCGCTCTCGTCGATGACGTGAAAGACCATGATTCCGATCACGTTCGGCTGGCAGCGGGCCAGCCGGAACGCCTCCCCGTAGTAGCGGCCCTGCGTCGCCTCGTCGACGGTGGCCGCGGGCTCGGCCCCGCTGTAGGCCGGGGCCTTGTCGGACGGGATTGCGGTCTCGACGCCGTACTCGCCGTAGGAGATCGGCAGCGCCGAACCACGTTGTCCCGTGCCGTCGAACGCCTTGCCGAGCAGCGCCACGAGCTTTCCGTAATCGCCCTCCGTGATCGTCTCCGAGTTCGAATGCGGCATGCTCGGCGGCAGCGCCGAGGTATCCCCGTAGATGTGGTGGTCGAAGACGTCCATCAGCGGCGTCTTGCGGCCGCTCGCCCGGTAGGCGAGACCGAGATCCCGGATGAAGGTCGTCGGCGAGTGCGACTGGCGCGTACCGGCGGGGTCGTCGCTGCCGTGGGAGTCGAGTGCGCCGCCGACGACCGTTGCGCTCGGCCGGACCGCCTTGATCGCGTCGTAGGTCGCGGCCAGGAGCTGAACGTACCCCTGCGCGGCCGCGTCGCCGCCGGCGCAGTCGAACTGGGGCTGCCAGTAGAAGCTCGAGTTCGGCTCGTTGCCGACGATGAACGACGGCACCCAGGGCAATGAGCGAACGACGGTCTTTGCGAACTCGACGAACTGCACGCGGGCGGACGGATCATTGGGAGACGAGCGCCCGTCGGCGTTGTAGATCGAGACAACCGGGGTGATCCCCCGCATGGAGGCGAAGAGCGCCGCGCGCTGAAGCCGCTCGAGCTGGCCCGGCGGCAGGACGGACATGCCGTTCGTCCACTGAGCCGTCATCCGGATGGAATCGAACCCCGCGAGCTTCGCGAGATCCATGTTCAGCGCGGGGTCGTTCCAGATCGCCGAGTCCTCGACGACGCCGACGCTCAGAGACGGTCCCGCGAATGCGGACGGCGCGAGTACGACCGCAGCGAGGAAGACGACGAGAATCCGCATGAGTTCTGCTACACCCGGGGAGATCCGCATCCGGCCGCAGCCATCTCAGGCTGATCGGCTGCGTCCGCCAGTACCATCACCCTTCCTAGGGAGAGGAGGGCGTCGTGTCCGTTGTGCAACAGAGCTTTCACCACCTCGTCACCGCGGGCCTCGACGAGGTCGATCCCGACGTGGCCCGGCTTCTCGGCAAGGAGCTCGAGCGCCAACGAGGCCAGATCGAGCTGATCGCGTCCGAGAACTTCACCTGGCCGTCGGTGCTCGAGGCGGTCGGCTCCGTGCCGACCAACAAGTACGCAGAGGGCTATCCCGGAAAGCGCTACTACGGCGGCTGCGAGGTCGTCGACGAGATCGAGCAGCTCGCGATCGACCGGGCGAAGGAGCTCTTCGGCGCAGAGCACGCGAACGTCCAGCCGCACGCAGGCTCGCAGACGAACATGGCGGTCTACGCAGCGGTGCTCGAGCCGGGGGACACGATCCTGTCGCTGCGGCTCGAGCACGGCGGCCATCTCACGCACGGCCACAAGGTCAACTTCAGCGGCCGCCTGTACACGATCGCCGGCTACGGCGTGTCGCGCGAGACGATGGTCGTCGACTACGACGAGGTGCTCGCGCAGGCGAAGGATGTCCGGCCGAAGCTCATCGTCTGCGGGGGCTCTGCCTACCCGCGCACGGTGGAGACCGACAAGTTCCGCGAGATCGCGGACGAAGTCGGTGCGCTCCTCCTGTGCGACATGGCGCATTTCGCCGGTCTCGTCGCGGCAGGGCTCCACCCGAATCCCGTCGAGCACTGCGACTTCGTCACCTCGACGACGCACAAGACGCTTGCCGGCCCGCGCGCCGGCTTCATCCTCTGCCGCGAGAAGCACGCCCGCGCTGTCGATCGCGCCGTGTTCCCCGGCATGCAGGGCGGGCCGCTCGAGCACACGATTGCCGCCAAGGCGACGTGTTTCAAGATCGCGATGACCGATGCGTTCCGCGAGTACCAGCAGCAGATCCGGACGAACGCGGACGCGCTCGCGGAGACGCTCATGGCGGGTGGGCTCGAGCTCGTTACCGGTGGCACCGACACGCATCTGATGCAGATCGATCTGCGCAACTCGGAATGGACGGGCAAGGACGCCGAAGAGCGCCTGCACGAGGTGAGCATCACCGTCAACCGCAACACCGTTCCGTTCGACGAGCGGCCACCGACCGTCGCATCCGGTGTCCGCATCGGCACGCCCGCGATGACGATGCGCGGCTTCGACGAGGACGACTTCTGCGAGACCGGCCGCATCATCTGCGGGGCGCTCGCGGAGGCGCCCGACCTCGGCGCGCTCCGTGGGCGCGTTGACGCGGTGCTCGCCAAGCGACCGCTCTATCCCGGCTTCCGCGGCTTCACGACCTACGTGGCATGAGCGCGGGGCTCGAGACGAAGCGCCTGACGGTCGTCACGCACCCACTCGTCCAGCACAAGCTGAGCTACCTGCGGGACAAGGACACGCCGACCGTCCACTTCCGCAAGCTCACCGAGGAGATCACGCTCCTCCTCACCTACGAGGCGACGAAGGACTTCCCGACCGAGGACTACGAGATCGAGACGCCGCTGGAGCGGATGACTGCCCAGCGCATCTCCGGCAAGAAGGTCGCAGTCTGCCCGGTGCTCCGTGCGGGTGTGGGGATGCTCGACGGCGTGCTCTCGCTGGTCTCGAGCGCCCGCGTGGGCTTCATCGGCATGTATCGCGACGAGGAGACGCTCGAGGCCGTGCAGTACTACTCGAAGCTCCCGAGCGACCTGAGCGACCGGGACGCCGTCGTGCTCGATCCGATGCTCGCAACGGGCCACTCCAGCTCGGCGGCGATCGAGGCCGTCAAGGATGCGGGAGCGCAGTCGGTGACGCTCGTCTGCATCGTGGCAGCACCGCCCGGAATCGACTTCATCCACGAGCGCCATCCCGAGGTGCACATCGTCTGCGCCGCCGTCGACCGCGGGCTGGACGAGCGCGGCTTCATCGTGCCCGGCCTGGGCGATGCCGGCGACCGCTTGTATGGCACGAAGTAGGCGCTAGGAGACGAGAAGCGCGTGCGTCGCGCGCGCGTGCCACTCTAGGCCGACGTCCGCAAAGCGCGCGGCTGCGCGCTCGACGAGGTCGGCGTCGTTCCTGACCCGGCCGAGGGCGCGCAATGCGAACGGCTCGATGTACGAGCCCGGCACGAGTAGCGGCGGTGCGCACTCCTCGACGACGTCCCGCTTCTCGAGCGCGCCTGCGGCATCGAGCTGAGCCGCGAGGGTCGCCATGCTCGAGCCGTGGCCATGGGCGTACCAGCCTCCTCCCTCGAGGATGCTCGAGAGAAGCTCTTCCGCCCGGTCGCGGTCGCCCCGCTGCACTGCGAGTGCGAGCCGCGGCGTGTCGATGAAGTGGCGGCCGATGTGACCGAGTGCATCGGCTTCCGCCTCGAGTTCCCGCGCATGCCCATCGTCGCCGAGATGCGCCGAGGCGAGTGCGCAGACGAGCAGCGAGCGGGCGTTGCGCACGCAGG
>JBGQKY010000073.1:0-12487 GCA_041499745.1 Gaiellaceae bacterium | reverse complement strand
CGTGGCCGGCGAGCGCTGGCTCGCCTCGCCCGAGGAGTACGCGGCGCGGATGCAGGCGCTCGTCGACGCATGAAGCTCGTCGTGATCACGCAGCGCGTCGATCCGGACGATCCTGCGCTCGGCGCCACCGTGCCGATGCTGCGTGCGCTGGCAGAGCGGGTCGACGAGCTCGTCGTGCTGACGCTGGCCGCGCGCGAGGCATCGTTGCCCGCGAACGTGCGCGTCAAGGTGATCGCCGCGCCGACGCAGGCGCTGCGCGGTGCTCGGTTCGCTGCCGCGCTCGTGCCCGAGCTGCGGTCTCGTCCCATCGCGGTGCTCGCACACATGTCGCCGATCTACGCGGTGCTCGCTGCGCCGCTCGCACGCCCGCTCCGTGTCCGGCTCCTGCTCTGGTACACGCAATGGCAGACGAATCCGCTGCTCGAGCGCGCCGTCAGGCGCGTCGACCAGGTGCTGACCGTCGACGAGCGGAGCTTTCCGTTCGCCTCGACGAAAGTGAGGGCGATCGGGCACGGGATCGACGTCGGCCGCTTCCAGTGTGCGAAGCCGCCGGGGCGCACCCGCCTTCGGCTGCTCGCACTCGGGCGCTACTCGGAGGTCAAGGGCTATCCCGCGCTGATCGAGGCGCTGCGCGACGTCGACGCGGAGCTCGTGATTCACGGCTCGACGGAGACGGACGCCGAGCGCGCGCACAAGCCCGAGGTGCAGCGCCTGGCAGCGCGGCTCGACGGCCGTGTGAACGCCGCCGACCCGGTCGCGCCGGAGGAGGTGCCGGCGCTCCTTGCCGTGGCCGACGCTCTGTTGAGCGGTACGCGCGGCGGCGCCGACAAGGCGGTGATCGAGGCGGCGGCGGCGTGCGTGCCGGCGTTCTCGCCGGCGCCGGCGTTCGCGGCATTGCTCCCGGACACGCTTCGCTTCGACGACGACCTGCCGGCGAAGCTTCGCGCGTTCGCTGCGCTCTCCGTCGCGGAGCGCGCGGCCCTCGGACGGGAGCTTCGGGCGCGGGCGGTGGAGCAGCACTCGGTCGAGCGGTGGGCCGACCGGGTCGTCGAGGCGGCGGGACTGTGAAGCCGCGCGTTCTCTTCGTCTCCCGCGAGCGCTTCCGGCTGCCGCTCGACGGCGCGCAGAAGCGGAAGTGGGACGCCGTCGCGTCGGTCGTCGAACACCGCGTCCTCGCCGCTGCCGCCGCGGGCCTCCCGACAGGGGACGAGCACTTCCGGCTCGTCGGGCCGGCCCGCGTTCGCGTGCTCGACGGCGCGCTCTTCTATCTCCTGCTGCCCTGGCGGATCGCGCGGGAGCTGCGGCGCTTCCGCCCGCAGGCTGCGCTCGTGCAGGGCGTCCACGAGACAGTCGCGTTCCTGCTCGCGCGCCGGCTCGCGGGCGCCTCCACGAAGGTGATCCTCGACGTCCAGGGCGACTGGCACGAGGCGACCCGGCTCTACGGCTCGCCGCTCCGCCGCCTGCTCAACCCGGTGAACGACGCGCTCGCGCCGTTCGCCGTCCGCCGCGCCGACGCGGTTCGCACGGTCTCGGCGCAGACGACCGGTCTTGCCCGTTCTCTCGGGGTCGAGCCCGCAGCGATCTTTCCGTCGTACGTCGACGCGGAGGCGTTTCTCGTGCGGGAGCCGGTGCCGCTGCCGGCTGCTCCGCGCGCGGTGTTCGTCGGCGTGCTCGAGCGCTACAAGGCCTTCGACACGCTCGTCGCGGCCTGGCGGCGCGCAGCACCGCGCGTGCCGGAAGCGACGCTCCACCTCGTCGGCGACGGATCGATGCGCGACCGCGCCGAAGTGCTCGTCGCCGAGCTGCCGGCGCAGACGCAGTGGTCGCCGCGGCTGACGGCCGAGGAGGTCGCAGCGGCGATGGACGCGTCGTGGCTCGTCTGCCTGCCGTCGCGCTCGGAGGGCCTGCCGAGGGTCGCGCTCGAGGCCGCCTGCCGCGGCCGCGCGATCGTCGGCGGCAACCGCGCCGGCATCCCGGACGTGGTCGCCCATGACGGTAACGGCCTGCTCGTCGATCCCGACGACGTGGACGAGCTCGCGGAGGCACTCGTGCGGATCCTGTCCGACCGGGAGTACGCCGGGCGCCTCGGCGCCGCCGCCCGCGCGACCGGTGAGGCGTGGGGCGTCACCCCGGGGGAGTACGCGGCGAAGGTGCGGGCGCTCGTCGACGCCGTGGTCACGGGCTAACCTGCTCCCGTGCGCGAGCAGATCAAGCAGGTGCTGAAGAACTCGGTCTACCGGGCGATCGGCGAGACGGCGAAGGGCATCGGCGCGGTGAACGGCGACGGCCGCAGCCTGCGCGTGCTCATGTACCACAAGGTCAACGACGTCCCGAACAACCGGATGTCGATGCCCGTCTCGCTCTTCGACGAGCAGATGGCGCAGCTCCGCGAGCTCGGCTACGTCGTCGTCGACCTCGATGCGGTGCTTCGCCACTACATCGACGGTGTGTCGCTGCCGGACGGGGCGGTGCTGATCACGTTCGACGACGGGTACCGCGACAATCTCGAGAACGCGGCGCCGGTGCTCCACAAGCACGGCTATCCGGCGGTGCAGTTCGTGCCGCTCGCCTTCATCGGCGACCGGCAGCCGCTACCGCACGAGGAACACCTCGCCGCGAGCGGCGTCATCAACCGGACGGTCGACTGGGAGGAGCTCGGCGAGCTGGAGCGGCTCGGCGTGCGCATCGAGTCGCACGGGATCAGCCATCGCCCGCTCGCCGATCTCGAGCTCGACGAGTCGGCGCGAGAGATTGCGATCTCGAAGCTGCGGCTGGAGGAGCGGCTGGGACGGCCGGTGCGCGCGTTCTCGTACGTGAAGGGCTCGGAGGCTCACTACAAGCCGGTGCACCTGAGCCTCGTCCGCCAGGCCGGGTACGACGTCGCCTTCACGGCTGTCTCGGGCGCGAACTCGCCCGCGAGCGATCCGCTCCAGCTCCGGCGCTACAACGTCGAGCCGTACTCGCCTCGCACCTTCGAGCTCGTGCTCGCCGGCGCGTGCGACCTGATCTCGATCAAGGACACGGTGACGGGGACGCGCGCGCGCAGGGTCTTCAACGCGGCGCTCGGCACGAGCTCGAAGTAGATGGGGCCGGAGTGATCGTCGAGCCGGCGCGGCGCGACGAGTTTCTCGCGTTGATGCAGGAGACCTACGGTGCGGCCATGTCGCCGGCCGAGTTCGACTGGTGGTTCGACCGCAACCCTGCCGGGCCGAGGATCCTGAACGAGGCCCGCGAGGACGACGGCGCCGCGCTCGGCGCGCTCGCGATGTCGTTCGCGCAGATGAGCCAGGGACTCGCCGCGTTCGCCGTGCACGCCGTGACGACGCCGGCGGCGCGAGGCCGCGGCGTCTTCTCCACGCTCGAGCTGCAGAACGAGCGCGAAGCCGTGGAGGCCGGAGCCTCGTGGGCGCTCGGCTTTACGAATCCGATGGCCGGCCCGATCCTCGTCGGGAGGCTCGGCTGGGAAGACGTGACCTCGCTGCGGATCTGGGTGCGCCCGAGGCGGGTGCGGAGACGCGGTGAGGGCCGGCTGCTCGGCGAGCCGGGCGTCGGTGCGTTCGGCGACGGGCCGTCGACCGGCGCGCGCGCCCATCACATCGTTCGCGACGCCGCGTACCTCGACTGGCGCTACGCCGACTCGCCGCGGCCGTACGTGAAGATCGAGGACGGCGGCAGCTGGGCCGTCGTCACCCATGCCGTGTGGCACGGTTTCTCGTCCGCCGTCGTCTGCGAGGCCGTGGGCGGCGCGGGCGTGCTCCGCCGTGCTGCGCGCGCGGCGGAGGCGGACGTCGCCGTCGCAATGGTCAATCCGGGTGAGGAACGCACCTACCTCGGCGCGGGCTTCGTGCCGACGCCGCGCACGATCCGCTTCATCGGCAAGCGGCTCTCGGGCGACGCGCCCGAGCTGCCGAAGCGGCGCGACGCGTGGCACTTCACGCTCGGCGACCTCGACTTCTTCTGAAGAGTTAGTGCATACCCATGGGTCCGCCGCCGGGGATCGCGAAACCGGGGAGCGCATCCGGGGCGACCAGCAGTACGACTCCGAGGGCAAGCAAGAGAACCGCCGTTCCGTAGGTCACTACGCGGCCCCAGGGCAGCGTCTTCTCGGCGGCGATCAGGCCCGCCACCAGCCCCATCCACAGGAGGCTCATCACGCCGAGCGCGAACAGCGCCGCCATCAGGGCCCAGCAGCAGCCGATGCACCACGCACCGTGCCGGACGCCCATCTGCAGCGCGCCCGACAGCCCATCTCGCCACGCGCCGAGCAGGAAGCCGAATGGGCTCCGGCACTTCGTCAGACAGACGTGCTTGAGCGGGGTGAGCTCGTAGGCGGCGGCAGCAACGAGTGTCCCGCCCGCGACCCACCGGCCGGCCTCGTTCCACGCCAGCTGTGACCCGAGCAGCCTGTGGCCGAGGTCGAAGATGCCGTACGCCAGCAGGCCGGTGGCCCCCCAGGCGAGCAGATACCCTGCGGTGAAGACAAGCGGCGCCGCCGGCGAGCGGCTGCGCGTCATGCGCGAATAGAGCGCGACCGCAGGCGAGACCGACGGAAACATCATCGCCGCCATCATCACGATCCAGACGCCGACGAACCAGCCAAGTGTCCCGAGATCGGTGCCCGGCCCGTTGTCCATCCCTCGCATCCGGTCGACCGTCGACCACCAGGCGAGCGCGGCAACCGCGAACAGGAGTCCCACCAGGGCGAGACGTACACGCACGGCGGCCAGCGCCGGCGCGAGGCCTGAACGGTGGCGGCCCTGCTCGCCGTCGGAGACGGCGGAAGTCAAGTCAGGCGGCCCAGGCGAACTTCGATTGCGAGAAGGCGGACTTTCCCTCGTACTCGATGCCGAAGGCGTTGACGCGCGAGCGTGTCGCCTTCGCGATCGTCAGCTCTGACCCGGCCGGGTGGAAGATGCCCGTCAGGCGCGCCGGCTCGCCCGACTCGACGCCGAACGAAACGACGTCCTCGATCTCGAAGTCCACGGCATCCCCGATCTTGACGCTGTGCCGAAGACCCTCTTCGCGGATTTCGATCGGCGCACGCTCGACTCCGAGATTTTCGCCGATCAGCGGACCGAGCGCCGCCATCGGGCCGCCGAGCTGCCCCCCGAAGACTGCGCCGAGCTTTTCGGCCTGCTCGTCGGAAGCTGTGTCGTCGATGAAGACTCCGAGCCGCCAGTTCCCGTCTGTCATCACCTTCGGCGTGTCGGCGACCGCCGCGAGCGCGAGCCCGCTCACGTCGGTTCCCTCGACTTCTCCCTTGGTGATGTTGAAGACGAGCGTGACGCGGCAGCGATCGTAGTCGGCGCCGAGCGCGAGGGAGGCGGTGCAGGGACATACCACCTCGCACGAACACGTCTCAAAATAGGTTCCCTCGAGCTTCCAGGCCATGCCGCCTCCTTCGTCGATGGGCGATCGCAAGCGCGCCGATTATCGTCGCTCGGGGTCGATCCGGTCAATCGGTCGCGTTCTCGATCGGACTAGGCAAGCTTCCGGCGTGCGCAGACTCGTTTTCGCGACCCAGAAGCTCGATCCCGGCGACCCCGTGCTCGCCGCGACCGTGCCGATGGTACGCGCGCTCGCCGCGCGGGTCGACGAGCTCGTCGTCCTGTGCGGCTACGCCGTTCCGGAGGCTGTCCCCGCGAACGCGCGCGTGCGGGAGTTCGGGTCGGCGACGCAGGTGCAGCGCGGTGCGAAGTTCGCGGCGGCGCTCGCGCAGGAGCTGCGGCCGAAGCCGATCGGTGTCGTCGCGCACATGGTGCCGCTCTACGCGGTGCTCGCGGCGCCGCTCGTCCGTCCGCTGGGGATCCCCCTCGTCCTCTGGTACACGCACTGGAAGGGGCATGCGGTCGTGCGGGTCGCGGAGAGGCTCTGCACTGCGGTCGCCTCGGTCGACGAGCGCTCGTTCCCGCTTCCTTCGCGCAAGGTGCATGCGATCGGGCACGGAATCGACGTCGACGAGTTCACGTGCACCGACGTGCCCGACGGTGAGCTGCGGGCGCTCGTTCTCGGCCGCTACTCGCCCGCCAAGGGGCTCGAGACGATCCTGCGAGGCGCGGCGCTCGCAGGCGTGCACGTCGAAGTGCACGGCTCCGACGAGACGTTCGAGGCGTATCGGCGCGAGCTCGGACGGCTCGCCGGGGGCGCGGACCTGGCAGGGCCGGTCCCGCGGGCGGAAGTACCCGAGCTCTTCGCCCGCAGCCATGTGCTGATCAACAACATGCGCGCGGGCGCGCCCGACAAGGTCGTCTACGAGGCGGCCGCCTCGTGCCTGCCGGTGCTCGCCTCGAACCCCGTCTTCGACGAGCTCCTGCCGCCGGAGCTGCGCTTCGCCCGCAACGACCCGGAGAGCCTCGCCGATCGGTTACGCACGCTCGACCGCCGCCGGCGGCCGGAGCTGCGAGAGCTCGTCGCGCGCAACCATTCGGTCGAGCACTGGGCCGAGGGTCTCCTCGCTACCGTTCGGGCGGGATGAAGAGCGGCCCGATCCTCCATCTCCAGAAGGTTGCGGGCATCTCCGGCTCGGAGGCGCACCTGCTCTCGCTCCTGCCGCGCCTGCGCGAGCGCGGCTGGGATGTCCGCATGCTGATGTTGCACGAGAACGAGCCCGGGGCCTGGGACTTTGCGGCAGCGATGCGCGCACGCGGCGTGTCGCTCGATGCGATCCCGCTGCGCGCGGACTTCGACCCGATCGCCTTCGTCAGGGTCGTCGCGTATCTCATGCGCAAGCGGCCCGTGATCCTGCACACGCACCTCGTCCACGCGGACGCGTACGGCCTGCTTGCAGGCACCGTGGCGCGGGTGCCGCTGCGCTTCTCGACGAAGCACGGGTTCAACGAGTTCCGCGAGGCTCCGTACTTCGGTGTGGCCGACCGCGCGTTCGCAAGTCTCGCCCACGTGCACATCGCGATCTCACGCGGCCTCGCGCGCTACCTCGAGGACGTCGAGGGCTTCGACGACGAGAGCTTCGAGATCGTCCATTACGGGATCGATCCCGACGGCGAGCCGGCGCCGTACGCGGGCGGCGTGCCACGACTCCTCTGCGTCGGGCGCCTGATCCCGATCAAGGGTCACATCGTCCTGCTGCGCGCGTTCGCCGAGGCGCGCAAGGCGCTGCCCGACCTCGAGCTCGAGATCGCGGGGCGGGGGCCGCTCGAGCCTGCGCTCAAGGCGCTCGCCCGAGAGCTCGGCGTCGTGGACGCCATTCGCTTTCTCGGGCAGGTGGCACCCATCCAGGCTGCGATCGAGCGAGCGGCCGTCGTCGTCGTGCCGTCGATGGGCGAGGGCTTCGGCATGGTCGCGCTCGAGGCGATGGAGCGCTCGCGGCCGGTGATCGCCGCGTCAGTCGGCGGCCTCGGCGAGCTCGTCCGCGACGGCGAGACGGGACTGCTCGTCCCGCCGGGCGACCCGGCGCCGCTACGTGACGCGATCATGCGGCTCGGCGGCGACCTCGAGCTGGCGCGCCGCATGGGCGAGGCCGGCCGCCGGCGCGCGCTGTCGCGCTTCCTCCAGAGCTTCTGCACCGAACGCACCGAGCTGCTGTACGAAGGCGCGCTCCAGCGGGCTTCCTGACGGGTCAACAAGCGGTCGCGAACCCGTGACGGTTCGATAACCCGTGACTGGAGCCTGTCTCACAATGAGAGCTGAGCCGCCCCGCCGCGCTGGACGGCACGAGGCCGCGTCCTCAGTCGCCCCGATAGTAGGACTATCGGGGCTCCCTGCGTCCTTGCCTCGCACTCGCCCATCGCACCGGGATCGACGAGCATCATTGTGAGACAGGCTCCTGTCACCAGCTACGGAATGCTCGCCGATTCGTGACGGAGGACGCGCGGCGTCAGTTCGTCGAGCCGAGGATCGTCTCGTAGAGCGACGCGGTGCGGTCGGCCATCCGGGCGACCGAGAACTCGCGGCGGGCCCGGTCCTGGCCGGCGGCGCCGAGCTCCGGGCGGTCGAGCGCGCTCGCGATGCCGAGTGCAAGCGCAGCAGCATCGTCCGGCCGCACCAGGTAGCCCGTCTCGCGGTCGACGACGAGCTCGGGCAGCGAGCTGACGTTGCTCGCCACCACGGGGAGCCCGGCGAGCATCGCCTCGAGCACGGCGAGCCCGAAGCCCTCCCATCGCGCCGGGTGCACGTAGAGCGTCGCGCGCTCGAGCCACGCGGCGACGTCGGGCACGCGGCCGAGCAGAAAGACTCGACGCTCCACGCCGAGCTCGCGCGCGAGCTCCTCGAGCCGCGCGCGTTCCGGGCCGTCGCCGAGCACCACGAGAACGGTGTCGTCGGGCGTTGCAGGCAGCGCGCGGACGGCGACGTCGATACCCTTCTGCGGCGTCAAGCGCGAGACCGCGAGCAGCACGCGTACACTGCGCGGTACGTCGTCGGGCGGGTTCTCCCCCCATGCCTCCGGAAGGTCGTCGAGCCCGTAGTGGATCGTCTCGACCTTCGCGGCCGGGACGCCGACCCGATCGACCGTGAACGATCGTAGTGCGTCGGTAATCGTGACGATCCTGTCCGCGGCTCGCGCGAGCCCTCGCTCGACGAACCGAAACGGCCCCGTACGGAACGGATCGTCGTTGTGCTTCGTCGAGACGAGATGCGTGCCGCGAAGGCGCGCGGCAATCCCGCCGTAGACGTCGGCGTGCACGAGGTGCGTGTGCACGACGTCGGCCTTCAGCCGCCTCGCGAGACGGACAACCAGTAGCGGGTCGACGTCGCGCGGCGACCGGATTCGCACTGTCGGCACGCGCAGTGCGCCGTAGAAATCTGTGGCGCTCCAGGCGGGATCGTCGAGCCCGACGAAGACCGTCTCGACGCCGCGTTCCGCGAGTGCCGGCAGCAGGGTGAGCAGGTGGCGCTCGGAGCCCCCGATGCCGCGGATCCGGTGGACGTGGACGACTCTCATCGCTGCCCTCGCAGCCGTGCGCGCCAGGCCGTCTTGACCTTGTCGGTGAGGCCGGTTCGGTCGAGCGCCTTGCGGGCGAGCCACGCGGGGCCGAGGACGGCAGTCCGGGTGGCGTTGATGCGGCGCGCACGCGCCGTCGGCGCGAACACGGTCAGATTGCGCTCCTCGTACCCCTCGCTGCTGAAGTGCCGCTTGTACGCGGACCGGCCGGGCCCGAAGTCGAGCACGCGCAGCGCCGGGTCCTCGCAGGCGTCTTCGATCACGCGCATCAGCAGGTAGATTCCGACGCGGTACGGCGCGTACTCGGGGAGGTAGCCGGTGCTGTTGAGCGTGATCCGTTCGCGGTGGACCGAGCACAGCCAGTACGCGATCGGCTCCTCGCCGCGATGCAGGACGTATACGCGCGCCCACTCGTGCTCGAGCGAGACCCGGAGGAGCGCCCGTCGCTCCTCTGTGTCGGCGAAACCGGCTCCGAGCGCGCGCTGGTATGTCGAGGCGGCGACGCGGTCGAGGTCGCGAACGACCGTGTCGAAGCCCGACGCGTCGCGGACGATGCTCACCGTCAGCTCGTCGCCGAGTGCATCGAGCAGCTTCTTGGTGTCGTACCGGATGCCGGCGCGGATCTTCCGGCTGCGCGAGCGCAGGAACTCCTCGAACGAGGCCGGCAACTCGAGGCGCCGGCGGGTCCACGCCGGGACGAAGCGTTGCCGCTCGAAGGTTCCGCCGAGGTCGGCGAACGCCGCGAACACCTCCGAGTCGACCGGCAGCGCGGGCAGCGCGAGCGCGTCTGCCTCGCCCGATGCGAGCACCGAGCGGACGGCGCCGACGAGCGGCGGGAGCGCGGTGGAGTCGTCGGCGACGACGCCGCCGGGGACGATCTGGAGCATCCTGACCGCCGGTGCATAGACGCGGAGATAGCCGATGCGAGTTTCCAGCCGCCGGGTCTCCACGCGTCCGGCGGCCGCGGCGACGGGCCGGCCGTCGCTCGAGACGAGAACGGCGAGCGGCTCGCCGAGGGCGGCGCGCGCACGGGCCGCGGCGACGAAGTACGCATGCTCCGCCTGCTCGCCCGCCCACGGAACGCTGTTCCAGACAGGCGCGAGCCGCTCGACGTCGGCGAGCGTTCTGGCGACTTCCACGGTGTAGTGCGGTGCGCTCACGTCGTCTGCGCAGGCGCGCCGCCGCGGCGCTCACGCACCCACGCGGACGCCCGCGCCAGGGCAGCCGTCGCGAGGAGCACGGTGAGGAAGTCCCACGGCACCCGGTAGCGCGTCGCGCCGATGAAGACCGCCGCGCAGAGGCTCTGGTAGGCGAGCAGCAGGAGCGCGAGCGCGACGAGCGCGCGCGGCGCGATGAAGAGACCCGCTGCTGCGAGCGCATAGACCGGCCACATGTATGCGGGCTCGACGAGCCAGCGTCCAGCGTCGAGATGCGTTCCGGCGCCGGGGCCGCCCCCGGTCTCGATCACGTTCGGCTGCCACAGGAGCTGCTCGGACAACGGCATCAGCTTCGCCTTGTCGCCGGGATGGTCGCGCCAGTAGTCGAGCACACGCCGCTCGTAGAAGCGCATGGCCAGGCACTCGTCCGGCCGCAGGATCTTCCGGCCGTGCGTCCGGTCGTAGACGCCCCGGGCCTCCTCCGGCGTCACGTGGCCGGGCTCCGGCGGCCGAACGTTACGGGGTACGTTGTCGATCCAGAGGCCAGACGAGAGCACGCCGTACGTCTGGAGATTGTTCGCCTTCCACAGTGCACGGGCATCCGTCGTGATCGCCCAGCAGCCGACCTGGAGCTTGTTGCGCACGACCCAAGGGGCGACGGCCACGGCGGCGCCCGCGAGCACGATTGCTGCGATCACCGCGGTCGAGCGCGCGCGCGGTAGGCGCCATGCGAGGTAGCCGGCGACGATGAGCGGGATCAGCACGAGCCGGGTGTTCCCGAGGATTGCGAGGCCGGTGACGATGCCGAGGAGCGAGGCGAGCCGCCTCGACGGCCGCTCGGCGACGACGAGCGTGAGGTAGACGAGCGCCGCCGCGCAGAGCTGGTCGACGATCTCGCGGTTCACGTGCATGTCGTGCCATACGAGGTAGGGGTTGAGCGTCGCGATCGCGGCCACCGCGACTCCGGCGCGAGAGCCGAGAACGCGTCGGCCGATCTCGTAGACGAGCCACGCAGTGGCAATTGCCAGAGCGATCTGCGCAACGCCGATCGAGATCCAGCTGCGGCCGAAGATCCAGTAGACCGGAATCAGAAACCAGCCGTAGAGCGGCTGTGTGTACGCCGACGGCTGCCCCGGAATCAACCCGTACGTGCCGTGAGCGACGAAGACCTGCGCGAAGACGTCGCTCTTCTCCGTGTACACCGACGTGATCGACGCACGCTCGTGCAGCAGGACGCCGAGCCGTGGCGCGGCGGAGACGAGGGCGAGCGTGGCGTACGCGAGCCGGCGGTTCACGCGAGCGCGGGCACCGGCTCGTCCACGTGGGCCTGGTGCCAGAGCTCGAGCATGACGAGCGACCAGAGCCCATGTCCGTTGTCGGCCCGCCCCGAGGCGTGATCGTCGAGGAGCCGCTCGACCGCGGCCGGGCGGAACCAGCCGCGCGACCGCGCGCGCTCGTCGAGCAGCAGCTCGCGGGCGAGCGGCCGCAGCTCGCCGCGGAACCATGCCGCGAGCGGCACGCCGAAGCCGCTCTTGCCGCGCGTCGCGACCGTCGAGGGCAGGTCGTCGGCAAACGCACGGCGCAGCGCGAGCTTCCCTTCACGCCCGCGCTGCTTCAGATGGTCGGGCAGCGAGAGACCGAGCTCCACCACGCGATGGTCGAGCAGCGGCGAGCGCAGCTCGAGCGAGTGCGCCATCGACGCGATGTCGGACTTCGGCAGCAGGTCGCCGGGGAGATAGGTCGCGAAGTCGAGCGCCTGAAGCCCTGCCGTCCCATGTGCCGGCGGAGGGCCGAGCAGGAAGCCTGCCGACACGAGGGCGCCGATCTCCTGCTTCGCATCGTCCGTCCAGAGCTCGGCGCGCTGCTGGAGCGAGAGGACCTGCATGAGCTGCCCGTAGCGCTCGGGGCGCGGAACCGCGGCCGCATCGAGGAAGCGTGCGGCGCGGTAGAGCCGCGAGCGGCGCTCACTGCGCCCGGTCGGGAACGCCCGCAGGACCGAAGCGGCCGCGGCGGCCGGGGGAGCGGGGACCCGGTCTGCCAGGCGCATCGCCGCGTACCGCTCGTAGCCGGCGAACGACTCGTCGCCGCCGTCGCCGACGAGGGCCACGGTCACCTCGCGGCGCGCGGCCTCGCAGATGAGGAAGAGCGGCAGCGCAGCCTCGTCGCCGAGCGGCTCGTCGAACGCCTCCGCGAGACGCGGCAGCGTCGCGGCGGCGTCGGGCTCGAGCACGATCTCCTCGTGACGGGTGCCGTAGCGCTCGGCGACCGCGCGCGCAAATACACGCTCGTCGTAGCGCTCGTCGGTGAAGCCGACGGTGAACGTCCGCACGGATTCCGCAGAAGCCTGGGCCATGAGCGCGACGACGACGGCCGAGTCGATGCCGCCCGAGAGCAGCGCCCCGAGCGGAACGTCGGCTGCGAGGCGTCTGCG
>JBGQKY010000072.1:0-12571 GCA_041499745.1 Gaiellaceae bacterium | reverse complement strand
TTTCGTCACCTCCTGATTCAGGAGGCTGCGTATGCGGCCACGCCGAAGGCGGAACGCTCCCGGCTGCACGAACGGCTCGCGGGCTGGAGGCGATGCTCGGCAATTCCGACGTCGCCCTCGAGCACCTCGCCGCGGCTCGCTCGATCTACGACGACCTCGGGCGTCCGACGGCAAACGTCCGAACGTGTGCCCCGATCGAAGCCCAGGTCGCGCGACTCATGGGAGACTCGGAACGGGCTCTCGCAATCCTCCAGGACAGCTGCGCGACCCTCGGCGAGATGCAGAACTGGAACCACTTCGGAACGCAGGCCGCCCGCCTCGGCGACCTCTTGTGCGATCTCGACCGCGAAGCAGAGGCACACGGCTGGCTCGAGTCCGGAGAGTCGCATGCGCTGGGCGACGACCTCGACGCGCAGATCGAGTTGCGAGCGCTCCGTGCCAGGGTCCTCGCGCGCGAAGGGAACCACGCTTCGGCAGAGGAGGCCGTCCGCGAGGCTGTTGCGCTGGCCGACGAGACGGATGCGGTGAACCAGCAGGCAGCAGTCCAGCTCTCTCTCGCCGACGTCCTCCGGCTTGCCGATCGAGCGACGGAAGCGCTCGAGGCGCTCACGTGCGCTCGTCTGCTGTATGAGCGCAAAGAGAACGCCGCCGCGGCCGCCCGTCTGGGAATGGCCGCGGCGGCGGCGTGAGGTGCACGGCCGTTTAGATTCCGCCCGGGTCGCCACCGCCGGCGATGGCGACGAGCGGTACGACCGCTGCGACGACGCTGATGAACGCCGTGAGCAGCGAGACGCGGATGCCGAACGTGCTGCGCGTGATGCGGGACATATGACACCGACCACGCTCGGCTGACCCGCCAACGGCGGGCTCACGGCGTACTACCGAAGAACTTAACGAACGGCTAGAGGCGCGCGACCATCGTCACGGCGTGCTCCGACTCGCTCACCGTCTCGAAGCCGAAACGCTGGTAGTACGGCACCTGCTCTTTCGCCGCGCTGAGGCTGACCGCGCCGTAGCCTTCCTCGCGCGCATGCGCGAGCAGGGCGTCGAGCAGCTCCCTGCCGGCGCCCTTGCCGCGCCTGCTCGGGACGACCGCGATCGTCAGCTCCGGCGTCTGCTCGTCGACGAAGCCGAAGCCCGGCTCTTCGCGCGTGAACAGCCGGTACCACGCCGCCCCGTAGGCGTGCGGCCCCTCGAGCGCCAACACGCCGGCGTCACCCGGCCGGCCCCAGTTCTGCACGTAGCGGTAGACGGGGCGCTCCGCATCCTCCGCAAGCCGCCAGTGGTAGGCGTGGCGCAGCATGTCCCGAAGGAACCGAACATCGTGGATCCCAACGGGCCGAAGCACGGCGGGAAGTGTAGGACGCTTGCCGGGCCCGCGACCCAACAGGCCGAGCTAACGCGAAGCGTTAGCAAAGACCGAGCTGATTCGGCCGGGGATGGCGAAGCCACCACCGGCCGAACGGCGTAGCCAACCCGTCGAAGAGCATCGAAAACAGAACCAGCACGGAGGACGGCCGAGACCGCGCTCTCGGCCGTCCGGAGTTCCGTTCCAACTGAGCGAGCGCGCAAGCGGTCGCTCAGAGTTCTTGCGCAAATTGGATCCGGTTGCCATCCACGTCGTAGACGTCGAGCAGGCGCATCTCGCCCTGGAGCTCGAAGACGATCCCAACGTTGATGCCGGCCGAGCGGAGCCGCTCGGCCTCGGCCTTCAGGTCGGTCACGTCGACATGGGCGACCGCGCCGTCTTCCTGCGGCTCGCCCTCGGCAAGCCCAACGAGCATCTCGCCGTGCTCGAGGTGCGACCAGCGCTGCGTAAGGTCGACCGCCGTCTCCTCGAAGCCGAGTTGCTCGCGATAGAAGCGGCGCGCGGCGTCGAGATCGCGGACGTGATACCAGACCTTCGGGTCCATTGTCAGAGCGCGAGGCCGGGGTCCTCGAGGAACGCCTTGAGCGTCCTGAGGAAGTCCGCGCCCGTGGCCCCGTCCACGGCGCGATGATCGCACGTCAGCGTCATCGTCATCAACGGTAGAACGTGCAGCTCGCCGTCGCGAGGCACGACCTGCTCGCGCGTCGCGCCGACCGCGAGGATCGACGCCTGCGGAGGATTGAGCACCGCGATGAACTGGTCGACGTCGTACATGCCGAGGTTCGAGATCGTGAACGTGCCGCCCTCGAGATCTTCGA
This sequence comes from Gaiellaceae bacterium, assembly GCA_041499745.1. GTDB lineage: Bacteria > Actinomycetota > Thermoleophilia > Gaiellales > Gaiellaceae > Palsa-739. Next base: position 10,384 of record JBGQKY010000072.1, on the reverse strand, counting down.
CGCGCAGCTTGCCGTCACGGGCCCGGCCGACGAGGTCGGCGCGCACCTGCGCGACTTGCGCGATGGTGAGGCGCTCCGCGCCGCGGACGACCGGTACGACGAGTCCCTGCGGCGCGGCGACCGCGATACCGACGTCAGCGTTCGGGAACGCGAGCAGGGTGTCGTCCGAGTACTGGACGTTCACGTCCGGGTGGCGCATCAACGCCTGCGCTGAGATCTTGGTCAGCACGTCCGTCAGGGTGATCCGGACGTCCGGGTAGAGCTCGCGCTGTTTCTGGACGAGCTCGTTCGCACGCGTCATGTCGGCGCTCACCGTCAGCTGGAACGCGGGAACCGTCCACGCCTGCGTGAGGCGGCGGGCGATCGTCTTGCGAACGTTCGAAAGCGGGCGCGACTCGACCTCCGCGCTCGGAACCGGAACCGCCCCAAGTGACAACTTGTCACTTGGGGGGGTCGGCTGCGCCTGCGCGCGCTCGACGTCCTCGGCGACGATCCGTCCATCGGGGCCGGTGCCACTGATCTGCGCGAGATCGACGCCGCGCTCGCGCGCGATGCGCCGCGCGAGCGGCGAGGCCTTGATCCGGCCGTTCGCCGCGGCGTCACTCGGCGCGGATTGCGGCGCCGCAGCTACCGCCGCCTCTTCGCGCTTCGGCGGGTCGGCCGACGTCTCCGCGCTCGCCTGTGCGCCGTTGCCGCTCGTCGCTGCGACCTCCTCGCCCTGCTCTCCGATGAACCCGATCGTCTTGCCGACCTCGACCTCGCCCGCGGTGATCGCGATCTTCAGCAGGACGCCTGACGCCTCCGCCTCGACCTCCTGCGTCACCTTGTCGGTGTCGAGCTCGTAGAGCGGCTCACCCTTCTTGACCGGCTCGCCCTCCGACTTCAGCCACTTCACAATCGTGCCGGACTCCATGCCCTGGCCGAGCCGCGGCAGTTTCACCTCGGTAGCCATGCCTACGCTGTCCTATTCACCGTGCGGTAGACGGCCCGGAGCACGTCCTCGGCGTGCGGGACGACGAACTGCTCCATCACCGGCGAGAACGGCATCGGCGTGAATTTCGCGCCCACGCGCTCGATCGGGGCGTCGAGCCAGTCGAACGCCTGGTACTGGAGGACCGACGCGACCTCGGCGCCGAAGCCCATGCGCGTCACGGCCTCGTGCGCGATGACGGCGCGGTTCGTCTTCTTCACCGACGCGACGAGCGTCTCCTCGTCGAGCGGCTGGAGCGTCCGCGGGTCGACGACCTCCACCGAGATCCCCTCCTTCTCCGCCTCCTCGGCCGCGCTCAACGACTCGTGGACGAGCCGTCCGGTCGCGATCACCGTCACGTCCTCACCCTCGCGGTGCACGCGCGCCTTCCCGATCGGGATCGGCTCGATCTGGTCGGGCACGTTGCCCTTGATGCCGTACAGCGTTCGATGCTCGAAGAAGACGACGGGGTTGTCGTCGTAGATCGACGACCAGAGCAGGCCGCGCACGTCTTCGGGGGTCGACGCGAAGACGACCTTCAGCCCCGGAATGTGCACGAACCACGCCTCGAGCTGCTGCGCGTGCTGCGCGCCCGGCGACCAGCCGGCGCCGCCCTGCGTCCGGAACACGACCGGAACGGTGAGCTGCCCGCCCGACATGTAGCGGTGCTTCGCGGCCTGGTTCACGATCTGCTCGGCCGCGAGCGTCATGAAGTCCTCGTACATGATCTCCGCAACCGGGCGCATGCCCTGCATCGCGGCGCCGATCGCCGCGCCGGCGAGCGCCATCTCGGAGATCGGAGTGTTGCGCACGCGCTCGGGCCCGAACTCCTCGAGCATGCCGTGGGTGACGCCCATCGAGCCGCCCATCTCGGCGATGTCCTCGCCCATGACGAAGACGTCGTCGTCCTGGCGCATCGCCGTCGACAGCGCGTCGCGGACCGCCTCGCGGTAGGAGAGCTCAGGCATAGACGTTCTTCAGCGCGTCCTCCGGCGCCGGGTCGGTGCCACTCTTCGCGAAGTCGACGGACGCCTCGACGATCTCCGTCACTTCGGCGTCGATCTCCTGGAGCTCGTCGTCGCCGACACCGAGCCGCTCGCGCAGCAGCTCGATCGGGTCGCGCGTCTCGCGCAGCTTCTTCACTTCGCCCTTGGGCCGGTAGACCTGCGGATCGCCGATGTAGTGGCCGCTGAAGCGCTCCGTGTCGAGGTGCATGAACACCGGCCCCTTGCCGGAGCGTGCGTGATCGAGCGCCTGGCGCGTCGCCTTGTACACGGCCTCGACATCCTGACCGTCGACCTTGACCGACTTCATGCCGAACGCCTTCGCACGCTCGGAGAGGTCGCGAATCGGCGTGTGCTGACGCTCCGGCGTCGACTCGGCCCACTTGTTGTCCTCGAGGACGAACACGGCCGGCACCTTCCACAGCTGCGCGAGGTTGAGGGCCTCGTGAAACGTGCCGATGTTCGTCGCGCCGTCGCCGAAGAACGCGAGCGCGACGCGCGGCTCTCCGCGCAGCTGGAACGAGAGCGCCGCGCCCGTGATCTGCGGCAGGCCGCCGCCGATGACGGCGTTCGCACCGAGATTGCCGTGCTGCACGTCGTAGAGGTGCATCGAGCCGCCGTAACCGTGCGAGCAGCCCTCCGTCTTGCCGTACAGCTCGGCCATCAACTCGTTCGGGTGCGTCCCCTTGGCGAGCGTGTGGCCGTGAGCCCGGTGCGTCGACGCGATCACGTCGCCGTCCTCGAGTGCACGGCAGACGCCGACGGCGCAAGCTTCCTGACCGATCGCAACGTGGAGGAACCCGGGCAGCTCGCCGGCGCGAAAACGCTCCTCGACCTTCTCCTCGAAGCGCCTGATCAGCAGCATCTCGCGCAGGACGTCCTTCAACTCGTCCTTGCGCAGCGTGCCCTTCTTCTCCTCGACCTTCGCCACGGCGGGCAGTGTACGGTTCGCGCGATGCGGCTCGTCGAGCAGTGGAATGCCATCGCGCAGGGTCTGGATCCGAGGTGGAGCGACGCCCGTCTCGTGCTCACGATCGGCGACGACGCGCAGCTTCGGCGCGCAGTCACACTCCTTGCGCCCGCGGGCCCCGGCCGCGTCGACGACACCATCCGCTTCTACACGACGCGCCGCGGCGCCGGGGTCGGACCCGAAGCGATTCGGCGACTGCTCCGACGGATCGACGAGGAAGGGATCGGCGGGCGTCTCGAGCTCGCATCTTCCGACGCCGCTGCTGCGGAGCCGGAGATCTCGCGCGCGTCGGCTGCGGCGGGGTGGGACGTCGCGCTCGCCGCGCTGCCGGGGGACTGGAGCGACCTGCTCTGCGAGTTGGAGCTCACGTCGTCCGACCACATCGAGCGGGCCGCGCTCCTGCTTGCTCCGATCAATCCGATCCAGAGCGGCACCGGCCGGCCCGGGTTCCGCTTCCGCTGCGCGCACAGCTTCGGGTACGGCGCGGCACCCGGAATGACGCGCCGCTGCCTCGCGCGGCTCGACGAGGACGGGATCCCGGCCGAGGTTCGCGTGCTCCGCGCACTCTCGGACAGTCATCCGGTCGGCACGCAGGGGCCCGTCTGGTACATCGGCGGCCGGGCCGTCTGAGGCTGGCGTGACGGTGAGCGGCGAGCTCGCCTTCGCATCCGCGCTCGAGCTCGCCGCGCTGGTGCGCACGGGCGAGGTCTCGCCGGTCGAGCTCGTCCAGCTCTACCTCGACCGGATCGAGCGGCTCGATCCGAAGCTGAACTCGTACGTCACGGTCGACGCGGCGGGCGCGCTCGCCGCCGCGCGGAAGGTGCGGCCGGGGCCGTTCAGCGGCGTTCCGATCTCGATCAAGGATCTGAATGACACCGCGGGACTGCGCACGACGTACTCGTGCAGGGCGTTCGCCGACAACGTGCCGCAGGTCGACCACGCCGTGGTGCGGCGGATCCGCGACGCGGGCTTCGTGGTGCTCGGCAAGACGAACACGCCGGAGCTCGGCTCGATCGGGATGACGGAGTCCGAGCTGAACGGCGACTGCCGCAACCCGTGGGACACGACGCGCACACCCGGCGACTCGAGCGGCGGCGCTGCGGCCGCACTCGCCGCGGGCCTCTGCCCCGTCGCGCACGGCAGTGACGGCGGCGGCTCGATCCGCATTCCTTCGTCCTGCTGCAACCTGTTCGGGATCAAGCCGTCGCGCGGGCGTGTGTCGCCCGCTCCGTACGGATCGGGTTCGCTCGGGCTCGGCACGTCCGGCCCCATCGCGCGCACCGTGCGCGACGCGGCGGCGCTGCTCGACGTGATGGCGGGCTACGAGCCGGGCGACTCCTACGTCGCGCCGGCGCCCGAGCGTCCGTTCGAGGCGGAGGCCGGCGAGCCGCCGGAGCGACTGCGGATCGCAGTCACGACCGAGCCGCCGATCCCCGTGCCTGTCGACCCGGCGTGCGCCGCTGCCGCCGCCATCGCCGCGGAGCTCCTCACGGAGCTCGGTCACGACGTCGTCGAGGCGACGCCGCCGTGGCGAACGGACGACACGACCGTTCACTTCATGCGCATCTGGCAGATCGGGCCTGCGGTATCGGGCGTCGAGGACCTCTCGCTGCTCGAGCCGCTGAACCGCACGCTCGCCGAGGATGCGCACGCGACGACGAGCGCGCAGGCAGCCGAGTCGATCCTGTGGCTCCAGCAGCTCACGCGTACGGTCGTCTCGTTCTGGGCCGATGTCGACGTCGTCGTGACACCCACGCTCGCGCTGCCCCCGGTTCCGATCGGCTGGACCTGGGCGGACACGGACGGAGATCCGGATCGCGCCTTCGAGCGACAATGGCGATGGACGCCGTTCACGGCGCTCGTCAACGTCACCGGGCAGCCGGCGACCTCGGTGCCCATGCATCGGAGCGATGACGGCCTGCCGATCGGCGTGCAGTTCATCGGCCGCCCGTTCGCGGAGGCGACGCTCATCCGGCTTGCGGCAGAGCTCGAGCACGCGCGGCCGTGGGCCGGCGAGCGGCCGCCCGTCTCTTGACGTTCCGACTGCGGTTGCCCGTTGAGCGGCATAGTGCGAGCATGAGGGACACGATGGTGGCCACCGACCGGACGATGAGCTCGATGGACACCCTCGCCGGCGAGTCGGAGGCCGCCTCCGGGCGGCCCGCCGCGCAGAACGGCAACGAGGAGGACAAGGCGCCGTCGGGGCCGGTTCCGTTCCTCGTCACCGGCGCTGCGCTCGTCGCCGGGGTCGTGCTTGCCAAATGGATCGACAGGAGTGGCCGTGCCAACCGAAGCTGACGAGCGGCGCGGGCTCGGCGCCGCCGCCAGGCTCGTCTCCGAGCGCGCGAGCTCGATCGTCCGGCTCGAGCTCCAGCTCGCAGCCGCCGAGCTGAAGACGAAGGTCGTCGCGCTCGGGCTCGGGATCGCCCTGCTCGTCGGGGCGGCGCTTTTCGGGCTCTTCGCAGTCGGCTTCGCGCTCGCGACCGCAGCCGCTGCGCTCGCCACGGTCGTGTCGACCTGGCTCGCGCTCCTGATCGTGACGGGGGCCCTGCTGCTGCTCATCGGCCTGCTTGCGCTCTTCGGGATCGACAGGCTCCGCAAGGGAACACCACTCGTCCCGACGCAGGCGATCGAAGAAGCGAAGCTCACGACGGAGGCGCTGAAGAATGGCAAGCGCTGAAAAGGAGCTCCGCCGCGAGCTCGGGCAGGAGCGCGAGCGGCTCACCGAGGCGGTCGACGGGTTGCGCGAGGAGCTCAGCGAGGCGACGAACGTCGGCGCGAAGCTGCGCTCGAAGCTGCCGGCCGTGGCCGCGGGCGCGTTCGGACTCGGGTTCGTGAGGGCCGGAGGCATCCGCGCGACCGCGCGACTGCTGTTCCGTCACGGCCGCAAGAGCGGCGAGAAGGCAACCGCCGGCCGATCACGCTCTAAGAAACGGTGAATGCCCGGCGGAGCTTCGGGCGCTTCGTCGATCCGTAGGTGTACTTCCCCGCCTGGAGGGTCAGCGCCGACCGTGAACGAGCCCTTCATCTGCGACGAGTGCGGGTCGCACTTCGCATACGTACCCCGTTGCCGGACCGGATTGCTCACGCTCGGAGAACCGCCCCGAAGCGGTCGGAGAGCGCCGTGACGATCCTCGTGCGCAACTCAGCCGCCTCCCCGTCCGTCAGCGTGCGCTCGGGCGAGACGAACGCGACCCGGAAGGCGAGTGAGCGCTTGCCCTCGCCCACCTGGTCGCCGCGGTATTCGTCGAAGGGAGCGACCGAGCGCAGCAACTCGGGTCCCGCTGCCTCGCGAATCACGGCAGTGAGCGCCGCGGCCGGCACGTCCTCGGCGACGACGAACGCGAGGTCCTGCCGCACCTCGGGATAGGGGCTCACCTCCTCGAACTCGACCGCCTCGGGAGCGGCCGCCACGAGCACGTCGAGATCGAGCTCGAATGCGCCCCAGGTGCCCTCGAGCAGCACGGGATGGAGCTCTCCCACCCACCCTTCGCTCGTGCGCGCCGACTTGCCGGGATGGAGGAAGCTCTCCGCGGCGCGCTCGAAGGACGGCTCGATCTTCAACGCACCGTAGAGCTGCTCGACGGCCCACATCGCCTCCGCGAGGCCGCCGTCGACGATCCCGGCGACGTGCCACCGCTCGTCGGGAAGCTCACCGCCGGCGCGGTAGGTGCGCGCGATCTCGAAGAGTGCGACCTCCGAGAGGCCGACGGAGACGTTGTGGCGCGCGGCGCCGACGAGGCTGCCGAGCAGCGCCGTGCGCAGAGCCGCGGCCTCCATCGAGAGCGGCTCCGGCAGCCGCAGCTCGCCCTCGGCGACGAAGCTCGACGTGTACGCCTCCGAGAAGCCGCAGCCGGTGAGCACGTCCTCGACGAGTCGGCGCAGCCGCTGCCAGCGTGTCAGCCGCCCGAACGTCGCGTCGTGCTCCGGCAGCGTGAACGGGATCTCCTCCATCTTGAAACGGGCGACCTCCTCGATGAGGTCGATCTCGCGTGAGACGTCGCGAGCACGCCACGTCGGGACGCGAAAGCCGCCGTTTCCCTGCTCAAAGCCGAGCCGCCCGAGGATCGAGGTCTGCTCGGCCGCAGGGACATCGAGCCCGAGCACCCCATTTGTGCGCTCGGGGCGCAGCGCGAGCACCGCAGGCGCCGGGAGCGGCGCCCGCACGTCGGTGTCGCCCGTCCAGCGCGCGCCTGCGAGCTCGACGATGAGCCGCGTCGCCATCGTCGCGGCGGGGCCGGCGAGGTGGGGGTCGACGCCCTTCTCCCAGCGGTTCGAGCCCTCGGTGCGGAGCGCGAGCCGCTCGGACGAGCGCAGCAGCGACACCGGCTCGAAGTTCGCCGCCTCGAGCAGCACCGACGACGTCTTCTCGGACACCTCCGTGTCCGCCCCACCCATGATCCCGGCGAGCGCGATCGCGCGATCGGCGTCTGCGATCAGGAGATCCGACGGCTCGAGCTTCCGGACCGTGCCGTCGAGCGTCCGGAGCTCCTCGTCCTTCTCCGCGCGTCGCACGACGATGCGGCCGCCGTGCAGCGTGTCGAAGTCGAATACGTGCAGCGGACTGCCGAGCGCGAGCATCACGTAGTTCGTCACGTCGACGACGTTCGAGATCGAGCGCACCCCGGCGGCGCGGAGCCGCGCCTTCAGCCACACCGGCGACTCGCCGATCGCGACGTCGCGGAAGAGCCGGCCGATGTACCGCGGACAGCCCTCCGGATCCTCGACCCCGATCTCGACCGGGTCATCGCCTGCGCGGGCGGGCTCGGTCGGGTCGAGCGGGACGAGCTCGCCGGCGAAGAGCGCGGCGACCTCGCGCGCGATCCCATACACCGACAGGAGGTCGACGCGGTTGCCGGTCGGCTCGACGTCGAGCACCTCCTCGACGAGCGGCAGCACGTCTGCGAGCGGCGTCCCCGGCGCGAGCGCATCGTCGAGCACCATGATCCCGCCGTGCTCGGCGCCGAGGTCCACCTCGTCCTCGGCCAGGATCATCCCCTCCGACACCTCGCCGCGCAGCTTGCGCCGCTCGAGGGTGAGCCCGTTCGGCAGCGTCGCACCGGGCAGCGCGACTGCGACCTTCGCGCCTGCGCCGAAGTTCCAGGCGCCGCAGACGATCTGGTACGGCCGGTCTTCCCCCACGTCGACCCTGCAGAGCTGGAGCCGGTCGGCGTCGGGATGCTTGTCCGCCTCGAGCACGTGGCCGACGCGGAAGAGCGACAGGTCGCCGGTCACGCCGCGGCGCTCGACGCCGTTCACCTCGGCGGAGGAGATCGACAGCGCATGGACGATCTGCTCGGTCGTCGCGTCGACGTGCGCATACTCGCGCAGCCAGCTCATTGGGACCTTCATCAGAACTGCCTCAGGAAACGGAGGTCGTTGTCCCAGAACGGGCGGATGCCGGGAATGCCGTGCCGCAGCTGCGCGGTGCGCTCGATCCCCATGCCGAACGCGAAGCCGGTGTACTCGTCGGGATCCCAGCCGACGAACTCGTAGAGATACGGATCGACCATCCCCGAACCGCCCATCTCGATCCAGCCGGAGCCCTTGCAGGTAGCGCAGCCTGCGCCGCCGCAGATCGGGCACGAGACGTCGGGCTCCATCGACGGTTCGGTGAAAGGGAAGTAGTGGGTGCGAAAGCGAACGTCTCGCTCTGCGCCGTAGAGCTGTCGCATCACGTAGAGCAGCGTCCCTTTGAGGTCGGCCATCGTGATGCCCTTGTCGATCGCGAGCCCCTCGAACTGGTGGAAGATCGGGAAGTGTGTCGCGTCGATCGTGTCGCGGCGGTACACGCGCCCGATCGAGAGCATGTAGATGGGCGGGCGTTGGCGCTCCATCTTGTGGATCTGTGCCGGCGACGTCTCCGTCCGCATGAGCGTGTCGTCGGTCAGGTACAGGGACGCTCGCGGCGAGCGCGTCGGATGCCACTCTGGGAACCCGAGCGCGTCGAAGTTGTAGCGCGCCGTCTCGACCTCGCGGTCGTCGACGATCTCGTAGCCGAGCCCGAGAAAGATGTCCTCGACGTCGCGCCTGACCTGCGTCGACGGATGAAGCGAACCGCGGCGCCGCGGGCGGATCGGCCCGAGCAGCTGGGCCGGCAACGTCACGTCGACGTTCTCGGTCGTGAGCTTCCGCTCGAGCTCCTCTGCCTGGACGCGGCCGAGCTTCTCGGCCACAGCCGACTCGATCGACTCGCGGATCGCGTTCAGTCGCATGCCCGTCTCGCGGTCGCGAACCTCCCTGAGGCTCTGCTTCAAGGGCGAGCGACGCCCGAGAAAGGAGACGGACACACTCTCGACCGCTTCAGAGGTCGAGGCCCCCTCCAATGCTCGTTGAGCGTCTCCTACATATGTCTCAGGGTCCCAATCCATGGCGGGCCCGACTGTATCCGAGCCGTCCTTATCGTTACGACTCGTGAGCGCCTACGACCCGATCGCACGGCTCTACGACCCGTGGAGCACGAGCGTCATCGAGGACATCTCGTTCTACGTCGAGGAGGCGCTCGCGGCGGCGGGCCTCGTCGTCGAGCTCGGCGTCGGCACGGGACGGATCGCGATCCCCACCGCGGCAGCCGGCGTGCACGTGATCGGCGTCGACTCCTCGGCCGGGATGCTCGAGGTCTGCGAGCTGCGCGCGCGCGAGGCCGGCGTCGCCGACCGACTCGACCTCCGGCTCGGCGATCTGCGCCGGCCGCCCGTGGACGAGCGAGTCCCGCTCGTGACGTGTCCCTTCCGCGCCTATCTCCATCTCGCAACCGACGAGGATCGGCTCCAGGGGCTCGCGGCCGCGCGGACCTTATTGCGGCCGGGCGGGCGCCTGATCTTCGACGTCTTCGCACCCTCAGCGGAGGACATCGCCGAGACGAACGGCCGCTGGATCGAGCGGGAGCCCGGGATCGACGAGCGCGCGGATTGGGATCTCGCGACGCAGACGCTCACGCTGTCGGTGCGCGGCGAGGTCGGCGAGTCGACGATGACGCTGTCGTGGCTCGAGCCGCAGCGCTGGCAGGGACTGCTCGCCGAGGCGGGCTTCGACGTCGTCGCGTGCTACGGCTGGTTCGACCGGCGGCCGTTCACCGATGGCGAGGACACGGTCTGGATCGCACGCCGGCGTTGAGGTTCGCAAATTGCGGCAATTTCGTGTCGCGCGGCCCCTTGCTCTGTCCGTGCGGACGGCATACGTTGCCCCTTGCAGCGAGCACGGAGCGCGATTAGGTCGAAGCCTCGACCAAGCGGTTCTACGAGGAGGGGGCAACCCCGAGGCGGAATGCCGGTTCGACGAGGTGGACGAAAGCGCCACCGGCTCGCTGAATTTTATTCGGCACGCGCGACGTAGCGCACTCGTGCTCCGGCGAGAGCGCGGTCTCGCCTCCGCACGCGAGTTGGCTGCGCTCAAAGAACGTTTAGAGCCCCCGGCGGCTCCGCTCGTAGAGCGCGATCG
>JBGQKY010000071.1:0-12645 GCA_041499745.1 Gaiellaceae bacterium | reverse complement strand
CTTGACGATGTCGAGGCAGTCGAGCAGTGTCGCCTCCTCGGGCGCGTCGAACTCGTAGTCTCTCAGCGCTCTGTCGCCGGTGGACGAGTCGTAGCGCCAGATCTTCAGGGCAACCTGCATTCGCTTCCTATCCTCCGAGTCCGGGTATTTGCAGAGTCGACCCGTCGGCCGTCTCGGCGGCCGAGGGGGCGGACACGGTGACGTCCTTGCCGAAGTCGGAGAAGTCGAGAGTCGCCGTGAGCTTCTGCTTCTCCGGGGTGGTCAGCGAGAAGGCCACGCGATGGACGTACCCGTCGTCCTTGCCGACCCACACGTCGAAGGGTCCGTAGGTCTCGCCGGCAATGCTCTTGGTGACCCGGCCACGGTAGTGCGTCGTGTCGACGCCGCCGATCTGCTCCGTGCCGATCTCCCTGACGTTCCTGAGCGAGGCAAGCCGCGTGAGCGTCGTGGCGGGGTCCTGCGCCGCGAGCGACTCGAGCCCGTTCGACGCTGCGGCCTTCGCCAGGTCGAGCCGCACCCATGTCTTGCCGTTCGGCAATGCGTCTGCGAACAGGGGCGACTTCAGATACAGCCCGTTTCCCTGGACGAGCGTGTCGATCGTCCCTGCGAGCCCGCCGGCGTTGAAGTCGAGATGCAATGACCCTTTGTGTTGCTCGAAGTCGCCGTCACCGCTCACGACGACGGGTTGCGTCGAGATGGTGACCGAAGCCTTCAGCTTCATATGGATGCCTGTCGCCGTCCCCGTCTTCTTCGCTGCGCCCTTGACGTAGGCGACAGGCGTCAGCTTCACCTCAGGCGAGCCGGACTTGCCGCCGCCGCACGCGGCGAGGACGAGCGGCGAAACGAGGAGCACGAGCGCGACCCGGCGCATCAGTACTTCCGCTCCTCCGGCGTCCACTTCGTCATCCGCACGGGTTTCGTCGACAGCTCGGGACCATCGTCGCGCCAGCGCGTGATCGAGTGCTTGAGGAAGTTCTCGTCGTCGCGGTCCGGATAGTCGTACGGGCGCGCGTGCGCGCCGCGGCTCTCCTTGCGCCAGATGCCGGTCTCGATCATGCAGAGCGCGGTGTCGAGCATGTTGCCGAGCTCGATCGCCTGCGTGAGATCGCTGTTGAAGACATTGCCCTTGTCCTCGACGTGGACGTTCTTGTAGCGCTCGCGCAGCTCATGGAGGACCTCCACCTGCTTGACCATCTTCTCCTCGCGGCGGAAGACGCCGAAGTTCTCGAGCATCGTCTCGCCCATCTCGTCGCGGATCTTCCAGGGGCGCTCGCCGGACTCCCGGTCGAGCAGCTCGCGCAGCCGCCGCTCGGCGTCGCGCTCGAGCGACTCGGGGATCTCGATCGTAGTGTGCGACAGCGCCAATTCGGCGGCGGCGCGTCCGGCGCGGCGGCCGAACGTGATCGTCTCCATCAGCGAGTTGCCGCCGAGGCGGTTCGCACCGTGCACGGACACGCACGCGCACTCGCCCGCGGCGTAGAGGCCGGTCAACTCCGTCTCGCCGTCGTTCCCCGTGTCGATGCCGCCCATGTGGTAGTGCGCACCGGGCCGCACCGGCACCGGCTCGAAGATCGGGTCGACACGTGCGAAGGTCATCGAGAGCTCGCGCGAGCCGGGCAGGCGGTCGATGATCCGCTCGGCGCCGAGGTGGCGCATGTCGAGGAGCACCGAGCCGTTGATGCCGCGGCCCTGGTCGATCTCGGTCTGCTCGGAGCGGGACACGACGTCGCGCGATGCGAGCTCGAGCGCGTTCGGTGCGTACTTCTTCATGAACCGCTCGCCCTCGCTGTTCACGAGGAAGGCGCCCTCGCCGCGGCAGCCCTCCGTGAGCAGCACGCCCGACGGATACAGCGTCGTCGGGTGGTACTGCATGAACTCCATGTCCTTCAGGGGGACCCCCGCGTGGAGCGCCATCGCGGTCCCGTCGCCGGTGCACGCGTAGGCGTTCGTCGTGACTCGGAACTGCCGGCCCGCACCTCCGGTGGCCATCACCACGGCCTTCCCGCCGAGGGTCTTCACGCCGCCGTTCAGGAGGTCCCAGCAGATGACGCCCTGGCAGCGGTCGTCGGCGATCGCGAGCTGCCAGGCGAAGAACTCCTCGTACACGAGGATGTCCCGGCGGCAAACCTGCTCGTAGAGCACCTGGATGAGGACGTGGCCGGTGATGTCGGCGGCGTACACCGTGCGCGGCGAGCCGGCGGCGCCGAAGGGGCGCTGCGCGAGCGTGCCGTCCTCCCGGCGGGAGAAGAAGGCGCCCCAGTGCTCGAGCTCGTAGATGTCGCCGGGCGCCTCGGCCGTGAAGAGCTCGATCGCGTCCTGGTCGCCCAGGTAGTCGGAGCCCTTGACCGTGTCGTAGGCGTGGCTCTCCGGACTGTCCTCGGCGGCGTTGCCGAGCGCCGCGTTGATTCCGCCCTCCGCGGCGCCGGAATGCGACCGCGTCGGATGGAGCTTGGAGATCATCGCCACGTCCGCTCCGGCGTCATGGGCTGCGATGGCCGCGCGCATGCCTGCGCAGCCGGCCCCGACGACCAGGACGTCGTGTTCTGCGATCACCGGGGAAGGACGCTAGCGGAACTCCGGCGGTGACCGCGCGGCAGAACCTCCCCCATAGACTGCGGCGATGTCCGAGGTGCGAGTCGTTCATGTCGTCGGCGCACGGCCCAACTACATGAAGATCGCGCCTGTCTGGAGCGCGCTCGAGGGCCGCCCCGGCGTTGTCCAGCGCCTCGTCCACACCGGGCAGCACTACGACGCCTCGCTCAAGGACATCTTTTTCGGCGAGCTGCCGCTGCCGGACCCGGACGTGGAGCTCGAGATCGGCTCGGGGACGCACGCCGAGCAGACCGCCCGTGCCCTCGTCGGGCTCGAACGAGCCTTCCTCGAGCTCGAGCCCACCCTCGTCGTCCTGCCGGGCGACGTCAACTCGACGCTCGCCGGTGCCCTCGCAGCCGTGAAGCTGGGTGTCCCGATCGTGCACGTCGAGTCGGGCTTGCGCAGCCGCGACCCGAGCATGCCGGAGGAGCACAACCGCGTCATCACCGATCGCGTGGCGTCGCTTCTCCTGACCCATTCGGAGGAGGCGAACGAGAACCTCGCGGCCGAGGGCATCGACGGCGACCGCGTCGTGTTCGTCGGGAACACGATGATCGACACGCTGCTCCAGACCGTGGACGCGGCGCGCGCGCAGGCGGCCTGGCGTCACCGGGGGCTGGACGAGGGGACGTACATGCTCGTCACCCTCCACCGCCCGAGCCTCGTCGACGATCCGGCGCTGCTCGCGGAGACAATGCGAGGGCTCGGCGAGGTCGCCCTCTTCATGCCGGTCGTGTTCCCCGTCCATCCGCGGACGAGGCAACGGCTCGAGTCGGCAGGGGTCGAGGTGCCGAGCGGCGTCATCCTCACGGACGCGCTCTCGTACCGCGAGTTTCTCTCACTCGAGCTCGGCGCCCGTGCGGTGCTGACCGACTCCGGCGGCGTCCAGGAAGAGACGACAGCTCTGCGCGTGCCGTGCTTCACGCTGCGTGCTAGCACCGAGCGGCCGGTGACGATCACGCACGGGACGAACACGCTGCTCGGGCTCGATCCCGCGAGAATCCGAGAGGTCCCGGCGCTGCTCGGGCGGCCGCTGCGGGAGACGCAGCCCCCGCTGTGGGACGGCCGGGCCGGGGAGCGGGCTGCCGAGGCGATCCTCTCGGCCCTCGGCTGAGAACTGCCTTAGCTGAGTGGGCGAGGCCCGGCCGCGGCGAGAACCGGGTCGGCGAACTTCTCGAAGTTGTCCCGGAACATCTCGGCGAGCACGCGCGCCTTCGCGTCGTAGGCGGCCGGGTCGCTCCACGTCGAGCGCGGATCGAGCAGGGCAGCCTCGACGCCCGGCACCGACACCGGCACCTGGAAGCCGAACACGTCGTCGGTGCGGTACGTCGCGCTCTCGAGCTCGCCGGACAGCGCTGCCCGGAGCATCGCGCGGGTCGCCGCGATCGGCATCCGCTGCCCCTCGCCGACCGCGCCCCCTGTCCAGCCCGTGTTCACGAGCCACGCGACGGCGCTGTGCTCATCGAGCCTCTCGCCGAGCTGCTCGGCGTACACCGACGGCCGCTGGGGCAGGAACGGGGCGCCGAAGCACGTCGAGAAGGTCGGCTGCGGCTCTGTGACGCCGATCTCCGTGCCGGCGAGCTTCGACGTGAAGCCGGACAGGAAGTAGTAGAGCGCCTGCTCGCGGGTGAGGCGCGCAATCGGCGGCAGGATCCCGAACGCGTCGGCCGTGAGCATCACGACTGCGATCGGATGCCCGGCGCGCTTCTCCGGGTGCGCGTTCGCGATCTGTTCGAGCTTGTACGCCGCCCGCGTGTTCTCGGTCTTCGAGTCGTCGTCGAGATCGAGGATGCCCCGCTCGTCGATCGCGACGTTCTCGAGGATCGTCCCGAACGTGTGCGTCGTCTTGAAGATCTCCGGCTCCGCAGTCGCCGAGAGACGGATCACCTTCGCATAGCACCCGCCCTCGACGTTGAAGACGCCGTTGCGCCCCCAGCCGTGCTCGTCGTCGCCGATGAGCGCGCGCTCAGGGTCGGCGGAAAGCGTCGTCTTGCCCGTGCCGGAGAGGCCGAAGAAGACGGCGACGCGGCCGTCGTGGTCGACGTTGGCCGAGCAGTGCATCGGGAAGACGCCTTCGAGCGGGAGCCGGTCGTTCATCACGGTGAAGATCGACTTTTTGATCTCGCCGGCGTAGAACGTGCCGCCGATCAGCATCTCCGTACGTGACGGGTGCAGCACGATGAACGTGCCCGTGCGCGTCCCGTCCTCGTCGGGGATCGCTTCGAGCGCGGGTGCATGCAGGACGAGCGCCTGCGGCGCTGAGCCGGGTAGATGTTCGGGCGTCGGATCGATGAACATCGTCTTCGCAAAGAGCGCGTGATACGGATGCGTCGTGACGACGCGCACCGCGATGCGGTGCTCGGGATCCGCGCCGGCGAACGCGTCGACGACATACAGCGTCTCCTGCTTGCCGAGGAAGTCCGTGACCTTGTCGCGGAGGTGGTCGAAGGACTCCTCGTCGAATTCCTTGTTGCCCTCCCACCAGATCCGGTCCTCGGAGGCGGCCTCGCGGACGATGAACTTGTCCTTCGGCGAGCGGCCGGTGTGCTTGCCGGTGTCGACGACCAGCGGCCCGCCCTCGGCGATCCGCGCCTCACCGCGCGCGATCGCATGCTCGTAGAGCACTGCTGTCGAGGCGTTCCAGACGACCTCGCCGATGGGGTGGATCCCGTGGACGGAGAGATCGACACGGCCGCGGAGGTCCATGGTCGTCATCGGATCGTCTCCTTCCACAGTCGCAAATACGGCAAACGGCGCGCATCTCCTACGGCGCGCGCCGTCCGTATGGTACGCGCTCGTGGGGGGAAAGACACTCACAGATCGAGTAGTAACGCTTCGTCCCTGGCGAAGGGGCGATGCCTCGGAGATCGTCGAGTGCATCGACGGCGACCCCGAGATCTCACGCTGGCTCGACCAGGTGCCGCAGCCGTACACCCGCGCGGATGCCCTCGCCTACATCGGAGGGATCGGCGAGAGCGCCTTTGCGGTCACAGACGCCGCGAGCGGCCGCCTCCTCGGATCGATCGGGGTGCGCTTCAGCGAGGAGCGTGACGTCGGGGAGATCGGCTACTGGCTGCGCGCGGACGCGCGCGGACGCGGCGTCACCGTACGTGCGCTCGTCCTTCTCTCCCGGTGGGCCCTCGAGCGAAACGGGGTCGCACGGTTGCACCTCCGCGCGGACCCCGAGAATGCCGCCTCGTGCCGTGTGGCCGTGAAGGCGGGCTTCCGGCACGAAGGCGTGCTGCGCAGCGCGCACTGGAACGCGCGCCTCGGGCGGCGCCAGGACTGGGCGATGTACTCGCTCCTGCCCGGCGAGCTCGAGTGATCCCGGTCATCGACGGGCACAACGACGCGCTCCTGCGCGTCTGGCGGCGCGGAGGCTCGCTCCGCGAGCGGAGCGACGACGGCCACCTCGATCTGCCGCGCATGCGCGAGGGCGGAATCGCCGCCGGCTTCTTCGCCGTCTTCGTTCCGGCGCGCGAAGACGAGCCCGACGATCCACGCTCGGCCGTCGTCCCGACCGGCGACGGCTACGAGATGCCTTTGGAAGGGACGGTGCCGTTCGAGCGGGCGGCCCGGGTCGCGGACGAGCTCGTCGCGATCGCGGAGCGCGACCTGACGCTCGTCCGCCGTGCCGACGAGCTGCGGCTCGACGGAGAGCCGCTCGCGATCCTCCACTTCGAGGGCGCCGAGCCGATCGAGCCCGGACTCGCGAATCTCGAAGGCTGGTACGAGCGCGGGCTCCGTTCTGTCGGAATCGTCTGGAGCCGGCCGAACGCGTTCGGACACGGCGTTCCGTTCCGCTATCCCGGTACGCCCGACACGGGCCCCGGCCTGACCGCCGCCGGAAGAGCCCTTGTGACAACTTGCAACGAGCTCGGGATCCTCGTCGACCTCGCGCATGCGACGGAGCAGACGTTCTTCGACACGGCTGCGCTCTCGACCGCTCCGCTCGTCGTCTCACATGCCGGTGCGCACGCGATCTGCCCGATTCCCCGCAGCGTCACCGACGCTCAGCTCGACGCCGTGCGCGACTCCGGCGGTCTCGTCGGCGTCGTCTTCGACACGGTGATGACGCGCCCCGACGGCGACCTCCTGCTCGACACGCCGCTCTCGACGATTGCCTCGCACATCGAGTACATGGCCAAGCGCATGGGGATCGAGCACGTCGCTCTCGGCTCGGACTTCGACGGCTGCTTCCCACCGGCGGCGCTCAGCGACGCGTCGAAGACACAGGCGCTCCTCGACGAGCTCGCCTGGAGTGACGACGAGCTACGCGCTCTCGGCCACGGAAACTGGCTGCGCGTCATCGACGCCACCTGGAGCTGACTCGGTGCGCGGAGGCTGCGACGCTCGCACGTCGAAACAGTCGGGGTGGACGTCCACACGGCCGCTGCACGCTTTCTCGAGTCGCCCGCGCTCGCCGAGGGAACCCGGCGCGCGTACCGCGTCGACGTCGGCGAGTTCTGCCGCTGGCTCGACGATCACGAAACGGCGCTCGATGACGTCGACATCCGCACGCTCGTCCAGTACGTCGGACATCTCGGAGCGGCACGCCGGGGCCGCGGGAAGCTCGCGCCGGCGACGATCGCGCGGAAGCTCGCCGCCGTGCGTGCGTTCCTTCGTCACTCGCTCGGCGCGGCGCGGGTCCCCGATGCGCGGCTCGCTCCCCGCCGCGGGCGAAGGCTGCCCGACGCACCCCGGCGCGACGCCGTCGACAAGGAGCTCGCGGCACTCGAGGGCGAAGGGCCGCTGCAGCTGCGCAACCGCGCGCTCGTCGAGCTCGTCTACTCCGCGGGCCTCCGGAGCGCCGAGGCGGTCGGGCTCGATCTCGCCGACGTCGACTTCGAGCAGGAGCTCGTGCACGTGCGCAGCGGCAAGGGCGGCAAGGACCGAGTCGTGCCGCTCGGCGAGGAGGCGGCACATTGGGCCGCTCGCTACCTGCGCGAGGCGCGGCCCGAGCTCGCCCGCGGCGCCGCCGACGCGCTCTTTCTCTCGGTGAACGGCAGACGCCTCGACACGAGCACTCTTCGGCGTGTCGTACCCCACCCGCACCGCCTGCGGCACGCTTTCGCGACGCATCTGCTCGAAGGCGGCGCCGACCTCCGCACGATCCAGGAGCTGCTCGGTCACAGCTCCCTCTCGACGACGCAGATCTACTCGCACGTCGACGCGCGGCGGCTCCGCAAGGTCTACGACAGCTCGCACCCGCGCTCCTGAAACGCCCAAGTGACAACTTGTTACTTGGCACGGAACCGCTTGGGTTCCGTGACACGTGAGCTGCGAGGCTGGGGTGCGTGCCGACGTCGGCTGCGCGCCTCCCGGACCGGTTGCTCGACGCGATCGTCCGGATCGACGACGGGAAGCCCCCGCTCGCCGAGATCGCGCGGCGCGTCGGTGCCGAAGCGGATCGCCTCGGCCTTACGAGGCCGAGCTAGTGATACATCACTAGTGACAACTTGTCACGAGCAGGCTTCGGGAACCGGGCAACGAATGCAAAGGGTCGGATGTCTCCGGCGGTCGAGTCCTTCCTCACGCTCTCGTCTGCACGGCTCGCACCGCGCACCGTCGAGGCGTACCGGCGCGACCTCGCGGATCTCGAGGCGTGGCTCGGCGGCTCGCCCGCCGAGACGACTGCAGAGCAGCTCGCCGGCTATGTCGCGCAGCTGCGCGCGGACGGGCTCGCTGCGACGACGATCGCGCGGCGCGTCGCCGCCCTCCGCTCGTTCTACCGGCATCAGGTGCTACTCGGCGCGCGGCCGGACAACCCCGCGGCCGAGCTCGAGCTGCCGCGGCGCCGCCGGGCACTGCCGAGGACGCTCTCGCCGGGCGAGGTCGAGCGCCTGATCGATGCGGCGACGGGCACCACCCCCCGATCGCTCCGCGACCGCGCGCTCGTCGAGCTCCTCTACGGCGCCGGGCTCCGCGTCAGCGAGGCCGTCGGCCTCGAGCGCGGGGGCGTCGACCTCGAGCAACGACTCGTCAGGGTGCTCGGCAAAGGCTCGAAGGAGCGGATCGTCCCGATCGGGCGCGAGGCGGTCGAGGCGCTCCGGCGGTACCTCTCACGTGGGCGGCCCTACCTCGACACGCGCCACCGGGCGGAGCTCTTCCTGAACGCTCGTGGCGGCGCCCTCACTCGGGCGGGCGCCTTCCTGATCCTGCGCCGTCTTGCGGCAGCGGCCGGGCTCGAGCCCGGCCGCGTTCACCCCCACCTGCTCCGGCACTCCTTCGCGACCCACCTCCTCGAGGGCGGCGCCGACCTCCGCTCCGTCCAGGAGATGCTCGGACACGCCGATCTCGCGACGACCGAGCTCTACACCCACATCTCTGACCGGAGGCGGCGGGAGTTGTACTTCCACGCGCACCCCCACGCCAGGAAGAGAAAGGTTTGAGCAACTCGTGCCGCGGGAGAGACATTCGATGAGGTTCGATCCTCACGTCCTCACGATCGCCGCCGCCACCCTGGGCGTCGGCTGGCTGATGACGGTGGCCGGCCTCCAGAAGAGCGCCCTCGAGCTGAAGAAGCGCCGCCGCGTGTGCCCGTCCTGTGGACGGCGAATCAAGGCGCGCGTCTGCTCCAGCTGCGTCTGAGAAGCCCGAGCTACTTCTTAGCCTGCCGCCGCTTCAACTGCTGCGCGACGCCCGCCGCGGCACGCCGCAGCTCGGCGTCCATCTCGTCGTCCGCGGCGAGCCCTTCGAGCAGCACGATCGTCTCGCGCTGCGGCGACCCGTTCTTGAGCACGAGGATCGCGAGCCGGCGAACCGCTGCGTTGTCGTCGGCGGTCGCCATCGTGTGCAGCAGCGACCGCACACCGTTGATCGTGCTCGGGTGGTCGCGCGACAGCACCTCGAGCGAGAGAAGCGCCGAGCCGCGTGCGGCGGGGCTCGTGTCGTCGAGGCCGCGCCGCAACAGCTCCTCCTTCGCACGCCATCGGAACTGGCCAATCGCACGGAAGGCGACGGCGCGCTCGCGGAAGTCGGCGCTCCGCGCCGCCGCCTCCAGGTCCTCGCCCCATTTCGCGCGCAGATCGGCTAGCTCGCGCTCGGATCCGTCCTGGGCGAGCGCGTCGGCCTGAACCGCGGCCTCCTGCAACGTCACGCAAGCACTCCTGCGGCTGCGAGCACGGCGGCCGCGGACCGATCGACGTCCTCCGGAGTCGTGCGCCAGTTGGAAACGGAGATGCGCATCGCATGCTCGCCGCCCCACTCCGTCCCGCCGAGCCAGCAGGTGCCGTCGGCCTGGACGCGCTCGATCACCTCGCGTGTCTGGTCGCCGTCACCAAAGCGGACGAGCACCTGATTCAGAACCACGTCGTTGAGGATCTCGGCGCCGCCGGCCCTGAGTGCCGCCGCGAACCGCCGTGCATTCGCGCAGCAACCCTCGAGGAGCTCGGCGATACCTGACCTGCCGAGGGAGCGGATGGCGGCGTACACGGCGAAACCGCGCGCGCGGCGCGAGAACTCGGGCGTCCAGTCCATCTCGTCACGCTCTCGCCCGTCGCCGGCGTGTACGAGGTAGGACGCGGACACAGCCATTGCTGCGCGATGGGCCTCCGGATGCGCGCAGAACGCGAGGCCCGAGTCGTAAGGGACGTTCAGCCATTTGTGGCAGTCGGTCGCCCACGAGTCTGCACGCTCCGCGCCCGACACCAGATGGCGGAGCTCCGGGGAGGCTGCCGCCCAGAGCCCGAACGCCCCGTCGATGTGGAACCAGGCCCCGGCTGCCCGGCACGCATCGGCGATCCCGTGCAGATCGTCGAAGGCGCCCGTGTTCACCTCGCCGGCCTGGCCGCACACGATGGTCGGGCCACCGGAGAGGCGCAGCTCCTCGACGCACATCCGCCCCTGGTCGTCCGCCGGCACAGCCTCCACCGACGACGAGCCGATACCGAGGAGGCGCAGCGCGCGGTCGACGGTCACGTGCCGCTTCTCGCCGACCAGCACGCGGATGGGTGGAGAGCCGGCAAGACCGTCGCGCGCGACGTCCCAGCCGGCCCGTGCGAGTACGTGATGGCGCGCCGCCGCGAGTGCGGTGACGTGGGCCATCTGGCAGCCGGTGACAAAGGCGACCGACACCTGCGGGGGGAGTCCGAGCAGCTCCGCCAGCCAGGTCCGGCACACTTCCTCGACGACGGCGGCCGACGGACCACCGGCGTACAGGCCGGCATTCTGGTCCCACACCGACGCAAGCCAGTCGGCAGCGACTGCGGCGGGCACGGCACCGCCGATCACGAAGCCGAAGTACCGTCCGGACGGTATTGCGACCACACCCGGCGACGCGGCCTCGACGAGCGCCGCGACGACCGCGCGGGGGTCGAGCCCTGTCTCCGGGAGCACGCCGCCGAGCGCCGCGATCAACTCCTCGACGTCTGCCTCGGCGCGGATCGGCCGCGTGTCCAGCATCTCGACGAAGTCTGCGGCATGGTCCGCAGCCTGACGGAACAGCTCACGCTCGCTCACTGCCGCGACTCTAGCGGCCCGCATGTACATTCATGACCGTGGCATACATCGAGGTTCCCGCATGAGTGCGAGGCGGAAGGTCACCGTCGTCGGCGCGGGGAACGTGGGCGCGACGTGCGCGCAGGTGCTGGCGACGCGCGACTACGCGGACATCGTGCTCGTAGACATCAAGGAGGGCCTCCCGCAAGGGAAGGCCCTCGACATCGACCAGATGGGCGCCGTCCTCGGCTTCGAGCCGAACGTCACGGGCTCGAACGGCTACGAGGAGACGGCCGGCTCGTCCGTCGTCGTCGTCACCGCGGGGCTCCCGCGTTCGCCGGGCATGTCCCGCGACGATCTCGTCGCCACGAACGAGAAGATCGTCAAGGACGTCACCGAGAAGGTGGTCGCCCATAGCCCGGACGCAATCCTGATCGTCGTCTCGAACCCGCTCGACGCGATGTGCCACGTCGCGAAGAGCGTCTCGGGCTGGCCGAAAGAGCGCGTGTTCGGCATGGCCGGGATCCTCGACACGGCGCGCTTCTCCACCTTCATCGCGTGGGAGACGGGATCGTCGGTGAAGGACGTGCAGGCGATGGTGCTCGGGGGCCACGGCGACCAGATGGTCCCAGTCGTCTCCGCGACGACGGTCGGCGGCGTCCCACTGCGCAAGCTCGTCGCCGAGGAGAAGATCCAGGCGATGGTCGAGCGCACCGCGAAAGGCGGCGGCGAGCTCGTGAACCTCATCGGCACCTCGGCGTGGTATGCGCCGGGCGCGGCCGCCGCGCAGATGGTCGACTCGATCATGCTCGACGAGAAGCGAGTGCTTCCCTGCACGGCGTTCCTCCAGGGGGAGTACGACATCGACGGCCTCTACATGGGCGTGCCGTGCAAGCTGGGGCCGCGCGGCATCGAGCAGATCGTCGAGCTCGATCTCTCGGACGACGAGCGGGAGGCGCTTCGGAAGAGCTCCGAGGCCGTCCGCGAGGTCGTCGGCGTGCTCACAACGTAGCCCGCCCGCTAGGGTCCGCCACGATGGATCTCGGACTGAAAGGCCGCGCCGCGCTCGTGTGCGGCGCATCGTCCGGCCTGGGCCTCGCAACTGCCGAGTCGCTCGCGGCCGAAGGTGCGAACGTGACGATGTTCGCCCGGCGGCGCGATGTGCTCGAGCGCGAGGCCGACCGGATCGGCGCGCTCGCCGTGCGTGGGGACGTCTCGCTCCCGCAGGATCTCGAGCGCGCAGTCGCGAAGACGCTCGAGGCATTCGGCGGGCTCGACATCCTCGTCTGGAACTCCGGCGGGCCGCCGGCCGGCGCGGGGACCGACGTGTCGCCCGACTCGCTCGAGCAGGCCTTCGAGCTGATGCTCCTGCCGGCCGTCCGCCTCGTCCACCTCGCCCTGCCGCATCTCGAGAAGAGCCCGGCCGGGCGCATCCTTGCGATCACGTCGCTCGCGGCGAAGGAGCCGACGAAGCGTCTCGCGCTTTCCAACACCCTCCGCCCCGCGCTCACCGGCTGGCTGAAGACCCTCGCCCACGAGCTCGGCCCGAACGGCATCACGGTCAACTGCGTCGCGCCCGGCCGGATCGCCACCGACCGGCTGGAGTACCTCTAT
>JBGQKY010000070.1:0-12689 GCA_041499745.1 Gaiellaceae bacterium | reverse complement strand
TAGTTCGGCGCCAGCGCGGTGACGACGCCGCGCGCTTCGCGCCGCTCCTGCGGCTGCGTAACCGGCGCCGGCTCGGTCCTTGTCGGCTCGGTCCTTGTCGGCTCGGTCCGCGTGGGCTCGGTTTGCGTGGGCTCGGTGCGTGTCGGTTCGGTCTTCGTGGGCTCGGTTCGCGTCGGCTCTGTCTTGGCCGGTGCCGTCGGCCGCTGCGGCTCCTTGACGCCGAGCCGCTTCAGCTCCTTGAGGACGAGCCGCCCCTCAACCTGCTTGCAGGCCATGCCGACGCGCACGCCGACACCCCACGTGAGGATCCTCGCGGCGCCCTTGCCCGGCACGAAGCAGGTGACAGACCGGTCGCCCGAGGACACCGTGATCGAGTTGCCGGAGTTCGCGGAGAGGGTCCCCGTGATCGTCGGTGTGCCGTGGCCGCCGCCCATGAAGGCAGCAGCAATCAGAAGGACGTGCCGCATGCTGTCGCTTGTCGGCGCCAGGAGCGCTGCCGTTGATCCCTCGATGGGGTCGGCCGCGTCAGCATCCGGCGCAGAGTGTCCCCGTGGCGGCCGGCGACACGAGTAGCGCCGGATGCAACGCGGCCACGAGGTCTTACGTCGACCGCTTGCGTTTGGTTTGCTCTAGAGCCTCGAACTTCTCAGTGCGCTGCGTCCGAGACGTCGAAGCCCGCCGGGCAGCGCCAGTACTCGTACGCCTTGGCGACGCCGGCGGTCTTGCAGCCTCGGTGCGAGAGGTCCGAGCGGCCTTCGAGCCTGCCCGCCGTGCACCCCACGAGCTCGTTGAGATCGGGGCCGCCGACGGACGTCGAGCGCACCACCGTGCACGTGCCGGTCAGCCCCGCCGTCCGTAGAAGCCGGCCGTCCTTGACCACGACCATGAGCGCGAAGATCAGTACGGCGACTGCGACGACTCTCTTGAGCACTGCGGCGTCCTTTCTCCGGAGCCGCAGAGCCCGGAATCCTTCGGATCAGCACTATCGGCGGCGAAGCCGCTCGACATGAGCCCGTTCGGGGGATCAGGCGTTCGCAGGCCAGACGTTCTCGAACGTTCCGAAGCGCAGCTCCTGGTAGTAGTAGAGGTGCGTCTCGTCGACGCGCCGCACGTACTCCTCGCGGTGCTGCGCGGCGAAGAGGTTGTACGCCTCGGCGGATTCCCAACGGTCGATCACCAGGTAGCGGCCTTCGGACTCGATGTCGCGCAGCAGCTCTGTGCCGATGTAGCCGGACCCCCGCCTGAAGAACTGCGCCCACTCACCGTCCGGCCCGTAGACGTCCTCGAACTCCGCGACGTCACGGACCTCGTAGCTGAAGACGATGGCGATCACCCGGCGATTCCTATCAAGCCTTCCCGCTAAGGTCCCTCCGTCGATGAGCGCCGAGGCCTCACAGGTCGTCGAGGAGGAGGTCGACGACCGAAGCAAGTACGCGGGCGTCCTCCGGTTCTACAACCTCGCGAAGCACCAGGAATGGCTCGTGCGCGACGTGCCGTGGGCCGAGCTCCCGCCGATCCCGGAGGGAAAGGGCTCGCCCCAGCGGCAAGCGCGCCGCCGGGACGTCTGGCGATCGGTCGTCATGCAGCAGCTCCAGGCCGACGTGCTCGCGTGCGAGATGGCCGCACAGCTGCTGAATGCTGCGCCCGATCCCGAGGCGAGGCTCTACTACTCGACGATGGTGCAGGACGAGTCGCGCCACACCGAGGCGTGGCTGAAGCTCATCGGCCAGATCGGCGGCGAGGGGGAGCGCGATCCCCATCTCGACCGGCTCGGGCACATGTTCCTCGAGGCGGACTCACTCGAGGAGAAGGTCTTCCTCATGCAGGTGTTCTTCGAGCGCCTCATCATCCCGCGGTTCCGCCTGATCGCGCGCTCGTCGCGCGGAACGATCCTCGAGGATCTGTGCAACCGGCTCGCTGTCGACGACGGCATCCACCACGGCGCCGGCATGGCGTACGAGCGCGTGCTCCTCGAGACCGCCGACGCGAAGATCAGAAGTCAACTGATCGACGGGGCGAACAGGATGCTCCCGGAGTTCGCCGCGCACGCGCTCTGGCGGCCGAAGGCGCGCGAGATGATCGGCCACCTGATGGAGGCGCGCGACCGCGAGCGGCTCAAGACCGAGCTGAACCACGGCGTGCGGCTCGCGAAGAGCCTCGGCCTCGACGTCAGCGACGTCGTGCTTCCGTTCTAGGAGCGCAAGCGGAGCCCGGCTCCGCGCACAAGGCGTCGCGAAGTCGTCACGGTTCGGTAACCGGTGACAGTCACGGGTTACGGAACGTTCGCGACTTCGTAACGAAAGTCGTGCCGCTCAGCGGAGCCCGCCGCGCTCGAAGTGGGCGCGGAAGAAGTTCTCCGACCCGGCTGTCGCCATCGCCGCGGAGGCGCTGACCTCGAGGGCCAGAGCGGCGGCGGCGACGATCTGGGCGAAGCGGTACACCTTGCCGGGGCCGTCGCAGCCCATGAGCGCGAGCCACTCGCGTGCGGTCGGGAGCGTCGTGCCGCCGCCGACCGTGCCGACCTCGAGGCCCGGGAAGCGGATCGAGACGTGCAGGCCGCCCTCGACCAGGCGTCCGGTGCCGTGGGCCATCGAGCTCGTCCCGACCATCCCGAGGTCCTGCCCGGTTGCCGCGAACACCGCGGCGACCGCCGACGCCGGCGTGAATGCGACCGACTGCATGCCGGAGGCGACGGCTCCGTGCGTCCCCACCCACGAGAGCGCTTCGAGATCCGCCGCCTTCGTGTGGAGCACTCGCCCGATCGCGTCGTCCGTGAGCGTGACCTCGGCGATCACGGTCTTGCCGTGGCCGGACTGGAAGAACTCGAACGACGGCTTCTTGTCGCCGCCCATGTTCGCCTCGAGCATCGCGCGCTCGATCGGCACGGGCGCATTCGGCAGGACGAACGCCATGTTTAGTGCGTAGGCGTTGCGGGTCATCATGTTCGGCCCGACGGCGTCGCCTGTTGTCCAGCGCCACAGCACGTGGCACATCGGCCCGACGACGTGGGTCTTGACGTCCCGCAGGACTGCATAGCGCGACAGCTCGGGGATCTCCGAGGTTCTCAGCCACTCGCGCATCTCGCCGCCGCGTTCCTCGATCCAGTGCGCGAGCGCCAGCGCGTCCCCGGCGTGGCGGCAGACGAAGCAGGACGCCCGCGTGATCCGGTCCGCGACAACGTACGTCCGGAACCCACCCGACAGCTCGACGGCCTTCGCGCCGCGCTGAAGCGACGCGGTCAGCCCGCCCTCGGTGTGCGCGAGCGGCACGACGACCTCCTCCTCGCCGCGGCCGGTCTCGACGACCTCGCCGTCCTCCGAGAGCTCGTAGGCGCCGAGCGACACACGGAGCTGCGCGACCGACACCGGCAGAACGGCCGTGCCGGTCACGGACTCGGCGGCCATCGCGTACGGCTCGAGGTCGACGGACCTGTCGAGCCCGAGCGCGTCGCGGCGCGCCGCGATCGACGCCGGGTCGTTCTTGCGTGGTAGCCGGTCCGCCATGGCCGCATTGTGTCGTACCCTCACGTCGATGCCCGCCCAGGTGATCGACGGCAAGGCACTGGCGCTGAAGGTCCGCGAGGAGGTCGCGGCGGAGGTCGAGGAACTCGGCGACGTCGGCCTGACGACGGTGCTCGTCGGCGACGACCCCGCCTCGCACGTCTACATCAACGGCAAGCACAAGGCCGCGACAGGCGTCGGCATCCGGGCGAACGACCTCCGGCTGCCGGCCGACACCCCGGAAAACGAGCTGCTCCGGCTGCTGGCCGACCTGAACGCCGACGACGCCGTGGACGGGATCCTCGTCCAGCTGCCACTCCCGTCCCATATCGCCGAGGTCAAGGCGATCGAGGCGATCGACCCGGGCAAGGACGTCGACGGCTTCCACCCGATCAACGCCGGGCGGCTCTACCTCGGGCATCCGAACCTGGTCCCCGGGACCCCGCTCGGGATCATGCGGATGCTCGCCGAATACCGGATCGAGACGAAGGGCACGCATGCGGTCGTCGTCGGCCGCTCGAGCATCGTCGGCAAGCCGATGGCCCACCTCCTGCTCCAGGGGCACGCGACAGTGACGATCTGCCACTCGCGGACCGTCGACCTCGAGCGGCACACCCTCGACGCCGACATCCTCGTCGCCGCCGTCGGGAAGTTGCACGTGATCGGCGCCGACATGGTCAAGCCCGGCGCAACGGTGATCGACGTCGGCATGAACCGCACCGACGAGGGTCTCTTCGGCGACGTCGATCCGGGCGCGGCCGAGCGCGCCGCGTACATGACGCCCGTCCCCGGCGGCGTCGGCCCGATGACGATCGCGATGCTCCTGAAGAACACGGTCGGCGCTGCACGCGCGCGCCGGGGCCTTGTATCCGGCGTCTCCTGAGTTAGTATCGATCGCATTCAGTCGGTCGGCGGCTCGGTAGTTCGTGGGCCGTCGTTTGTTCGTTAGGAGGAACAACCGTTGGCAGAGGGCACCGTGAAGTGGTTCTCGAACGAGAAGGGCTATGGCTTCATCGAGCGCGAGGGCGGCGACGATGTCTTCGTGCACTTCTCGGCGATCGGCATGGACGGCTACAAGTCGCTGACCGAAGGCCAGAAGGTGTCGTTCGAGGTTGTGCAGGGCCCGAAGGGCGCGCAGGCCGCGAACGTCATGGCGATCTAGAGAACCTGTGGGACCCAGGTGTGAAGAGGCCCCGACAGGGGCCTCTTCTTTTCGGTAGAACGACAAATCCCCGATGGCAATCGAGCGCGAACAGCTCCTCCACGTGGCCCACCTCGCCCGGCTCGAGCTCGGCGACGACGAGCTCGAGCGCCTCGGCGCGCAGCTGAACGACATCCTCGACGCCGTGTCGAAGGTCTCGGAGCTCGACCTCTCAGACGTGCCGCCTACTTCGCACCCGCTCGACGTCGTCAACGTCTCGGCCGCCGACGAGCCCCACGAGTCCCTGCCGGTCGAGGAGGCGCTTGTGAACGCCCCCGAGCGCGAGGGGGCGTACTTCAAGGTCCCGCCGGGGGGCTCGTGATGCTCGACACGCTGCGTCTCAGCGCCGAGGAGGCCGCGCGCCTCGTCCGGAACAAGGAGGTCTCGGGCGCCGAGCTCTTCGCCGCCTACCGCGCCGCGATCGACGAGCGCGATCCCGAGCTGCACTGCTACCTGCACGTCTGCGAGGACGAGGGCGGCGAGGGGCTCCCGATCGCGATCAAGGACGTGATCGGGACGAAGGGGATCCCGACGACGGCCGGCTCGAAGATGCTCGAGGGCTACGTGCCCGTCTACGACGCGACGGTGATCGCGCGCTGCCGCTCGCACACGCTGCGGATCCTCGGCAAGACGAACACCGACGAGTTCGCGATGGGCTCGTCGACGGAGAACTCGGCGTACGGCCCGACCCGGAACCCTTGGGATCCGACACGAGTCCCCGGCGGGTCGGGCGGCGGCTCGGCCGCCGCCGTTGCGGCGGGGCTCGCGCCGTGGGCGCTCGGCTCGGACACGGGCGGGTCGATCAAGCAGCCGGCCGCGCTCTGCGGCAATGTCGGGCTTCGTCCCACGTACGGCACCGTGTCGCGCTACGGCGTCGTCGCGTTCGCCTCGAGTCTCGATCAGGTCGGTCCGGTCGCGCGCAACGTCCGCGACTGTGCGCTTCTCTACTCGATCATCGCCGGCCGCGATCCGTGCGACTCGACCACGGTTGACTTGCCGAGCGCCGTGCAGCTGCCGCAGAGCGACTCGCTCACCGGACTGCGCGTGGGCGTCCCGAAGGAGTTCACCGACCACGAGGCGATCGAGCCGGGCGTGCGCGATGCGGTGCACCGCGGCATCGAGCTGATGCGCGAGCTCGGCGCCGAGGTGGGGGAGTGCTCGCTCCCGAACTCGCTCGAGTACGGGGTTCCGTGCTACTACCTCATCGCTCCCGCGGAGGCGTCGTCGAATCTCGCCCGCTACGACGGAGTGCGCTACGGCCACCGCTCGCGGCAGGCCGCCGAGCGGCTTGAGATGTACAAGCGCACACGCGACGAGGGCTTCGGCGACGAGCCGAAGCGGCGGATCCTCGTCGGAACGTACGCGCTGTCGGCCGGCTACTACGACGCGTACTACGGCCAGGCGCAGAAGGTCCGCACCGTGCTGATCCGCGAGCACAAGGCGGCGTTCGAGCGCTTCGACGTGCTCGTCACGCCGACGTCGCCGACGGTCGCGTTCCCGCTCGGGGCGAAGACGGCCGACCCGATCGCGATGTACCTCAACGACCTGCTCACGATCCCGTCGTGCATGGCCGGCCTGCCGGGGCTCAACGTGCCGTGCGGGCTCTCGGAGGGTCTGCCGGTCGGCCTTCAGCTGATCGGCCCCCAGTTCTCCGAGAACACGCTCTTCAGCACTGGGTACGCACTCGAGCAGGCGATCGGCTTCGACCCGGTCCCGGCGAGGCTCGCATGAGGTTCGAGGATCCCGCGGCAGACTTCATCCCCGCCGTAGAGCGCGTCTTTGGCGCGACGCCGCGCATCCTCGACGGCTCCCGCGCGGTGCTCGTCGGCGACCTGAAGCTCCAGCTCGAGGCGGGGGAGCGCGAGCTCTGGCTGATCGAGAGGAAGGGCGTGCTCGAGAACCGGATCGCGATGGTCGAGGTCGACCTCGACATCGAGGCTGCGTTACGCGAAGCGAAGGAGCGGCTCGATGCCGGCGGGCGCTGAGTGGGAGCCGATAGTCGGCCTCGAGGTGCATGCGCACCTGAAGACGAAGACGAAGATGTTCTGCCGCTGCGCGCTCGAGTACAGCGCGCCGGAGAACACTCGCACCTGTCCGGTGTGCCTCGCGCACCCCGGCGCGCTGCCGGTGCCGAACGGCCGCGCAATCGAGCTGACGATCAAGCTCGGCCTCGCGCTCGGGTGCGAGATCTCGCAGCACGCGATCTTCGCGCGCAAGAACTATTTCTATCCCGACCTGCCGAAGGGCTACCAGATCAGCCAGTACGAGGCTCCGCTCTGCGAGCACGGCAAGGTCGTGGTCCCGACAGCCGACGGAGACGAGGTGGTCGGCATCACGCGCGTGCATCTCGAGGAGGACGCGGCGAAGACCGTGCACGCCGGCGGAGCGACCGGCCGCAGCGTCGGCGCGGACTACTCGCTCGTCGACTTCAACCGCGGCGGCACGCCGCTCGTCGAGATCGTCAGCGAGCCGGACCTCCGCTCCGCCGAAGAGGCGGACCGTTACCTGCGGCTCCTGCGGCAGACGATCGTCGAGCTCGGGATCTCCGACGCCGAGATGGAGAAGGGCACCCTCCGCGCGGACGTCAACGTGTCGGTGCGCAAGCGTGGCGAGGCCGGCTTCCGGCCGCGGTGGGAGCTGAAGAACATGAACTCGTTCACGTTCATCCGCCGCGGGATCGAGGCTGCGATCCGCGAGCAGGTCGCGGCCTACGGGCGTGGCGAGACGCTCGACCAGTCCACGTACGACTACGAGCCCGACGCGGATCGCCTCACCGCGCACCGATCGAAGGAGGAGGCGGACGACTACCGCTACTTCCCGGAGCCCGACCTCGTTCCGGTCGAGCCGCCCGTCGAGCTCGTCGAGCGGCTGCGCGCGGAGATCGGTGCGCTGCCCGTCGACCGCATCCGAAGGTTGCGTGAGCAGGTCGGCTTCGAAGTCGCCGAGGAGCTCGTGATGACGGGGAAGGATTGGAAGGCCGAGGCACTCGCAAGTCACGGCGTCCCGATGGCAACAGCGTCCAGTGTTGCGATGAACGAGCCGGACTTCTTGCCCGCGAACGCCGGAGAACTTGCGCAGATCGTCCTCCATCGCGATGAGATCACGCGTGAGGCCTACAGCGCTTCATTCACCTCGGCTCAGACACAGATGATCAGTGCGGGCTCCTATCTGTCGCAACGAGCCGTCAGCGACGAGTCCGAGCTCGAGCCCGTGATCGACGCCGTGCTCGCCGCGAACCCGGCCCAGGTCGAGACCTACCGCGGCGGCAAGGAAGGCGTGCTCGGCTTCTTCGTCGGCCAGGTCATGAAGGAGACCGAGGGCAAGGCCGACCCGAAGGTCGTCAACCGGCTGTTGCGGGAGAAGTTGTCCGCGTAGGCAGGTCGTCGAACTCGGACGCTTCGTCGCGGCGGGTGAGGAGATACGCGGCGGCGAGCAGGAAGACGACAGCCATCGCGACGATCTCGGCGCGATAGTCGACGAGCGTGATGAGCGCCGCGCCGGCGGCGATCGAGATCGTCTGTGGCACGCTGAACAGCATGTTCGCGGCTGCGGACACCCGGCCCTGCACATGGCTCGGACTGCGCCGCTGGTAGGCGGTCGCGAGCGCGACGATCGCCCAGACGATGCCGACGCCGGCGACAGCGGTTGCTGCGAGGACGACGGTCTCGTTCGCGATCAGCCAGAGGCAGTCGCCGACGCCGAACAGCGCGATCCCGATCCCGGCGAGCCTCAGGTCGCCGACGCGGCCGCATCGCGCAGCCGGTCGACGACGAGGCCGCCGATCGGCGCAGCGAGGCTCGCGACCGCGAACACGAAGAAGACGAGCCCCGCGGCGCTCGACGAGCCCGTCAGCACCTTCGCCCAGATGCCGAGGACGATGATCATCGCCCAGTCGCCGAACATCGAGAGCGTCTGGCCCGCCATCAGCAGCCGGACGTCCGGCCGAGAGAAGAGCGCCTTCATCAGTAGATGGCACCAGCCATCTAACTAGGCGCGGAAGACCCGGAAGTCGCCGCTGACGGTCTTGCCGCGCAGGACGAGCGTGGGCGCGTCGCCGTCGGCGTCCGAGGGCTCGCTGCCGAGCGGCACCTCCGAGTTGAGATCCCCAGAGACCGAGCCTGCGTCGACGTCGAGGTTCGTGCCGGCTTCGACGCCGACCTCGATGTCGCCCGAGACGCTCTGCACCGTCACGTGGCCCTCCCGTGTGGACTCGAGACGGACGTCGCCTGAGACCGCCTTGCCCTCGACCGAGCCGCCGAGCGAGCGCACGGTCACGTCGCCGGACACCGTCGTAAAACGAAGCTCACCGCCGACACGTTCCATCCGGACGTCACCGCTCACGGTCTTGACATTCGCGTCGCGCTCGACTTCGCCGTGTAAGACGAGATCGCCGGAGGCGGACTTCGACTCGAGCGACTGCACGCGCCCACGCACCTTCATGTCTGCTGATGCGGTCGCGAGCTTGGCCCGGCTTCCGTGCGGGATGCGCGCACGGACCTTCAGGCGGGCGCCGCTGCTCCAGATCAGGTCGCCGACGGAGATGGTGATCCCTCGCGACTTCTTGCCCTTCAGCTCGACCACGATCCGCCGCCCCTGCTGCTCGACGGTGAAGTGCTCGAGCGCCTTCTCGGTGCCTTCGACCGTGATCAGCGACTCCTCGTCGTCGACCGTCTCGATGTCGATGTCGCCCACCGGGACCTTGATCTCGAGCTCGACCGGCTCCGGCGTGTGGAAGCGATGCTCGGGCATCTCAGATCGCACGGAGGGTCGTGGGGCGGAGGTTGCGCTTGATGACCGAGGCGAGCCAGTCGGAGGGGGTGAGGCCCGCAGAGGCCGCGGCGAGCTCGACCCGCGCGCGAAGCGGCTCGGACACGCTGACTGTCAGCGGCCCCTCGGGGACTCCGGACGGGTCGTCGTAGACCCAGTGCGTCTTGCTGCTCTTGAGAGACGGGAACACCATGGCGACTCCTTTCAGCTCCGGCCGTAGCCGGACAGGCGCCGGCGGCTTCCGCCGCCGGGGCCGGAGGACGGGCGTGACTCGCCGTGCCGGGAGAGCATCTGGACGAGCCACGTGTTGACGGAGACCCCGTCGCGGGCGGCGGCGGCCTCGAGCCGCGCCTTGAGGCTCTCGGGCAGGCGGAGGGTGATCCTGGCCGTGAATGCCTCGTCGGCGGGCTCGACGGCTGCCGTCTCCTCGTCGGGGACAAAGACGAGCTCCGGATCGCCACCGGCGAAGCGGACCTCGACGCGCCCCTCTTCGAGCTGGTTCGAGAGCTCGAGCGCCGCCTCGCCGATCGCCTCGAGGAGGCGCCGGCCGAGGGCGGACTCGAGCGCGCCCGCGAGGAGCTCGGCGGCGCGGGCGGTCGACTCGTCGCCGACCGCCGCTATCCGGGCGAGGTCCTCACGGAGCGCTTGAACGTAGCCGTCGATCTGCATGACCGCAGTATGACATCAAAATGATGTCATTGTCAAGTCATCGTGACGTCACCACGCTGTCAGAGCAGCCCGCAATACCTCGCAGTGTTCGGCCAGGGCCAAAAACCCCTGCTCTTGTGCGCTTTCTCCGCCGTCCACATCTGCTCGAGCGGCGTCCAGTGGTCGGCCGTGCCCTTCGTCCTGAAGAGGCGCCGGCCGTAGGTCTGCTGGAAGCCGACGTCCATCTGGAGGCCGCCGTAGAAGGGGCCGCCGCCGTCGCGCCAGCTCCCTTCGAAGCGGTGGATGCAGAGGAACGCCGCCCGATGGGGCGGGTGGGCCGCCCGCCGCCGCGCCTCGGCGGCGAGGCGCTTCCAGTGCAGGACTGCCGTGCGGACGTCGTCGATGCTCATCCGGCTGAGAGCTCGGCCCTCGGTCGGGGTCGTCGCAACGCCCATCAGGCTCTCCCAGCGCCATGTCGAGCGCTGGTAGGCGTGGATCCGGCCTTCGAGCCGGGCAATTGCCCGAGCCTGCTGGAGTGTTCGTGCCGCCTGAGAGCCCTGTGTTGCCGCAGTGGCCTGGGACGCGCCGCCGATCGCGCTGCAACACGCGAGCAGGCCGGCGCAGGCCAGGGTGTATCGCCGCAAAAAACCACCTCCAGTGGTTTCGCTTGCCAGTCGTAGGCCGGACGTGCGGTGTGCTCGCGTGCAAGCAACAGCGTCCGGCGCGGCTATGCCGTGCGTTCGAGGACCTTAGACGCTCGGGGTCCGTTAAGGGTTTGTGAAGGTTCCCCGCGACGGGGTCGTGAAGCCCGCGTACAGCAGCCCAGCGCCGACCGCGATCCCGACCGCGGCTCCGCCCGCGCCGAGGCCGGCGAGCCCGCTGCCGACAGCCGCTGCCGCGACGCCGAGCACGATCAGGACGTTGCCGAGCGGCCGCCGCCGCAGCGAGCGGAGCGCGACGCCGACGACGGCGAGCGTGCCGACCGCATTCGCGACGATCGCGAGCAGCCGCGCCGGCAGGAAGTCGAGATGATCCTGGGCCGCGGGGATGCCGTGTGTGGCGAACGGGCCGTGGATCGACATCGCGACCGCGATCCCGATCGCGAGCCCGGCGTAGAGCAGGCCGGCGGCGCTCGCTCGCCGGACGCCGGCCAGGAGCAGCGAGCCCACCCCGAGGAGCGGAGCGGTGAGAAGAGCGCCGGCCGCGTAGTAGACACGGAAGGCCCGCGCGTCCCATTGCGCCGCCTCGCCCCAGGCGATCGCGGCGGCGGCGACCGCGTACGCCGCGAGCGACCACGCCCACGCGGCGAGCTCGGGGCGCCGCGTCGCCCGCCAGCGCTTCGCGAGCGCTCCGGCGAGGCGAAGCGCGAGTAGGGCCGCTGCGAAAGCGAGCAGCGCGTTCACGGCTCCCGAGAGTAGTAGGCTCGGTGGGGTGGCGAGAGTCCTTTTGCTCGTCTCGTGCCTGGCTACGATCCTCGTCGGCGCCTCCGCTGCGTCCTCGCCGGTCGACAATGCCCTTGTCGCGCTGAACGTGCTGCCGCCGGGGCAGGGCGCGAACCAGCCGGAGCTGACGAGCCAGATCTCGCTCTACGACTCGCTGACCGCACTGAGCGGCAAGCCGGTCGGCGACCTGACGCGGTTCTACAAGCCCGAGACGCTCGGCCTCGGCGGCGCCAAGCCGAAGCAGGTCGTGCGGCCGAAGTCCGGGGTGACGATCGATCGCGACGCCTACGGCGTGCCGCACGTCTACGGCACGACGCGGGCAAACACCGAGTTCGGAGCAGGCTGGGTGACGGCGGAGGATCGCGGCCTCTATCTCCAGCTTCTGCGCGGGCCTGCACGCCTCTCTGCGCTCGACGTCCCCGGCTATGACGCGTTCTCGCTCGCGCTCTCCGCACGCCAGTTCACGCCCAGCGCGGAGACAGAGGCGTTCCTCGCGACGCAGGTGAAGCTCGCGCAGAGGACGGCGCCTGGACGCCAGCTGATCGCCGACGTCGACGCGTATCTCCGCGGCATCAACGCCTACTTCAAGAGCAAGGGCGGATTCGTGAAGCCGTTCGCACGGAACGACGTGATCGCGTTCGGAACGCTGATCGGCGCCGTGTTCGGCGCCGGGGGCGGCAACGAGGCGCGGAGTGCGCAGTTCCTGTCCGCGCTCCAGCAGCGGCTGGGCGCCGCCAAGGGGCTCGGCGTCTGGAACGACCTCCGGGAGCCCATGGACCCGGAGACGCCCGTGACCGTCTCCACACCGTTCCCGTACGCGAACGGGCCGACGGGAATCGGGCCGGGCAACGTGTCGATCGACGCCGGCAGCTTCACGCCGACGGTCGCCGGCGCGCCGCCGCTTCAGCACCGCAGCCTGATGTCGAACGCGCTCCTGATCGACGCGAAGCGCTCCTCGAGCGGTCATCCGATCTTCGTCGCCGGCCCGCAGGTCGGCTACTACTCGCCGGAGATCCTGATGGAGCTCGACCTGCACGGCGGCGGCTTGAACGCGCGCGGCGTCGCGTTCCCCGGACTCGGGTTCTACCTCCAGATCGGCCGCGGCCCCGATTACGCATGGAGCGCGACCTC